>MERG01000001.1:0-4434 GCA_001771985.1 Betaproteobacteria bacterium RIFCSPLOWO2_12_FULL_62_13
GACTGCAATGGTCATAGGCATCGGTGGGGTCGGTTCCGTCATCGGCCTGAAATTGCACGATTACGAGTGCTTCGATCGCATTCTCCTTGTGGACATCGATCCGGCGTTTGCCGAGAAGTTGCGCGAGCGCACCAAGCGCAGCCGCTTCGAGGTTCACCAGGTGGACGCCCTTCAGACCCAGAAGCTCATCGATCTGCTGAAGGACTCGAAGGTCACCGTCACGCTCAACGCGTGCACCTGGCAGACCAACCATTCGGTGCTCGAAGCCTGCGCCCAGGCGGGCTCCCATTACATCGACATGGCCGCGGATATCTATTCCCCGCCCGGCGTCAAACGTCCCGGCAAGAACTCCTTTGAAGCCGAGATTGAACGGTTCAACCACGCGTTTCTCGAAAAGGGGCTGGCCGGCATCCTCTGCATGGGCGTGGACCCAGGCGCCGTGAATGTCTTCGCCCGCTGGGCGATAGACCGGCTCGACACCGCGACAAGCATCCGCGTGCTCGACGCTGATAATGCTGAAGTGAAGGGCTACCGCTTCGCCGTGCTGTTCAACCCCGAGACACTGTTCGAGGAACTCGGCGCCGTGCCGTACTACGTCAATAACGGCAAGGTCACCGCCGGCAAACCGCTTGAGACCGAGGTGGACTGGGTGCGGTTCCCCGACCCGATCGGCCTGATGAAAACCTACGCCGTCGCGCACGAGGAAGGTGTGAGCCTCGGCACGTATCCGCCGTTCGTCGACAAGGGTGTCAACTACTCGGTCTTCAAGTACAGCCTTTCCGACAAGGTCTATCACATTGCCAAGTCGCTCGCGTATCTGAACCTGGACACCTGGAAGAAGGTAAGAGCGGACGGCGTCGAGGTCGCGCCCATCCGTGTCGTGTGCGCCAACCTCCCCAAGCCTGCGCAACTCGGCGCCACCGTGGTGGACGGCTATTCGTGCGTGGGCACCGAAGTTCGCGGGACCAAAGACCGGAAACGCGTCGAGTACTTCGTCTACACGATGGACAACCACCGCGAGGTTTACGAAAAGTACGGATACTCGTTGACCGAGGTCCAGACGGGCATTCCCGCCGCGTTAGCCGCGCGGCTGCTTGTCGAAGGCAAGATCAAGGAACGCGGCGTGATGATGCCGGAGGCGCTCGACCCGGAGCCGCTGATGGACAATTTCAGCCGCGAAGGCCTGAAGATCTTCGTGGAAAAACGCGAAGTGGAGCGAATGTGACTCGAGAAGTGGCGCAAGGTCGTGAAGGCGGCGGGCGTTTCGCGCGGACTGAGCGCCGCGGCCGGCGTCTAGAAGAGGTGGGCTTCCGCTTTTTGGTGGGGACTACTCAGGGAGAACGGCAATGGACTCTAGTGCCTGGGGTTCGCTTGGCGCGTTGATGGAACCGGGGGAATCGCTCCTCTGGACGGGCAAACCCGATCCGGCTCGCGTAGCGCAAGCCGCAGTAACCAAGTCTGTTTTTGGAGTCGCCTTCCTCGCAGTGGGCGGGTATCTGCTGTTGCCGGAACGGGAATGGTGGCTCTCAGCGGGAATGGATTGGCGCGATTTGGCATCTCTGATCCTGGCAGATCCGATGCGATTAGTGGCGGTTGTATTCACCGTCGTTGGCGCAAGCATTGCAGTTGCGCCTTTCCTTGCCTATCGGCGGGCTGGGCAGACCGCGTACGCCGTGACCAACCACAGAGTCCTGCGCGTGTACGGGAAGCAAGCAGACTGGCTGCGCATTGCTGAACTTGGCGAGCCGGAGGTGAGGATGCGACCCGGCGGCAGCGGCGATGTGTTGTTCCGAGCGCGGGCCGGGACACATGATCCGTCCGACCGCTCCCGCCGTGACCCGTTTCGCGCATTTCTGGGAATTCGAAATCCGGAAGAGGTCCGGCAAAAGATTCAGAAAGCGCGATGGGATGCGACGGAAGAGTCCCGGACGGCGTTCCGCAGCCTGCGCAATCGCAAACATGGCTTTGCCATCGAGGTACCGGAGAAGTGGCAGCCGCACGGCGTGGACGCGCCAGGAACCGCCATCGGAGGAGTGGCTTTCGAACAGATCGGCGAAGAGTGGAACTCCGTCAACTTCACGAGTCCCGAGGGCGCGTCTTTGCGCATCGCCATCGAGGACAAAGCCCCGGAATCTCTCGATGAAGTCTCGGCCCGACTCCAGTCCACCCTCAAGCTCACGCTGGGCGAAATGACCGCGGCGCGATCCGGGACGGTAGCCGGGGGAACGCCGGACTACGAATTCGAGTACCGCATGTTGGGGACGCGAGGTCGCCAGATCCACTTCTTCCGGCATGGCCGCGAATACATGCTGAACTACAGCGCACCCGGCGATGTTTTCCCGCTCCATGAAGCCACGTTCTCGCATGTGGTGAATTCCCTGCGGCTGGAACGAGGCGTTGAGCGGGACACCCGGTCTGCCGCATCCGCTTCTCAGGCTGCGACGGCCGGCGAATCGGCGCAGACCGCAAAACCCGCGACGCGCCACCGGCCACCCATGGACCTTCCCTCACCCTCGGTCCCTCTCCCGAGGGGAGAGGGAAGCACGACACTCCCTTCTCCCTCCGGGAGAAGGGTTGGGGATGAGGGAAGAGACGCCACGCAAGGTTCACGGTCAGAATTCGCGACACGCACGCCGGGGCGGCTCTCCCGGAATACGGGCTTCATTCTGGGGCTCTGCGTTCTTTCCCTGTTTTTTGACTTTCTGGGATATGTCCTCGCCCTCGCGGGCTTATTCCTTCTCTGGAAACATGGCAAGCTGAAACTCCCGACTCGGCTGGGTGTGACTGCCGTGGTCCTTCTGCCCAAGGTTGCCATCTTCTTGCTCGGTTGGAATCGAATTACGGAGAACCTGTTCGAGCTTGAACCGCAAACATTTGCCACTTCCTCCAGTATTTGGGCCTGGTCGTTACTGGTTTGCGGTGTCGGGGTCGGATGTCTCATGCTCGCGGGTGCGATTCGCCGCGGCAATATGTCTGCGTTGCGGCTGGGGAAGGCCTCTTTCTCTCCGGCCTTGAGCAAGAACCCGGGGCGGAAAGGGGCCGCCGTCGTTGGCGTCGGCTTGATCGGTCTGGTGTTTGTGGCGGTATCGGCATTGATGTTCCTGGGATTGGAGGACGACTTTCAAGCGGTCGAGCCGGACGAGCGTGGCAGGTGGCGGCTGACTCACCAGGTTCGCGGCATGGTAGCGAGCTTCCTGCCGGCCGAGGTGAAATCCTTCACCGGCGAAAGGGACAGCGGCACCGATGCCGACCTTTCCCTGTACTGGATTCGCGTAAGTCTCAACGACGGACGGTCGTGGTCCATGAACACTCGCGCGATGGATGCCGAGGAGATGTTGAAAAAGCTCGCCGCAACCATGGAGCTGCCGCCGGGCACGATGCGCCTGCGCATGACGCCGGGCCGCGAGTGGGTCAACTCGGGCCGGAAGGTGCGGCCGGAAGACTGGGCGGGGACTTATCGCTCAACGGCGGGCCAGGGTCCTTCCAGGGACTCCGTCCTGGAGTTCCGTGTAGTTGAGGGACGACTCGTGGGCAAGGAAACTCTACGGCTTGGCGAGCGGGAAACATCGCGCGAACTCCGCAATATCCAGGTCACGCCAAGCGGAGAAATCGAGTTCGAAACGGAGACCCTCGCCGGCGCCAGCAAGCAAGCGGAGTCGCGATACCGCTTTTCGCTCAACTACGCGCCGCGACGGCGCGCCGCGCTGCGCGACGGCTTTCTGGACGTGGACGGATCGCGTTACGACCGCCTCGCTATCACACCGCAGTAGAACCTTTCGGGCTCGTAACTACAGATAGGCCGAGCGTCCGCCGTCGGCGGCAATAACCGCACCGTTGATGAGCCGCGATTTGTCCGACGCGAGGAACAGCACGATGTGCGCCACGTCTTCCGGCTCGCCGGTCGAAAAGGGGTAGCGCTCCGCGAGCCGCATCCGGTACTGAATCGCCGGCGTGGGATTGGCTGGAGGCGCCGCCCCGTATTTCCGGATCGATCTTTCAGTGCGGATCGCGCCGGGCGCGATCGCGTTCACGCGAACCCCTTTGTGTGCGAACTCCCCGGCGAGCGTCTTGGTAAGCGAGATGATGCCGCCTTTCGCGGTCGCGTAGACGTTTCGCCACGGCGCGCCCATCAAGCCCAGCCACGAGGTCATGTTGATCACCGAGCCCCCGCCAGACTTGACGATCTCCGGTATGCCGTGCCGGCAGCACAGGAACGTCCCCTTGAGGTCGAGGCTGATCGTGTAGTCCCACACCGACATATCGACTTCCGTGGCGACGTTGTCCTGCGGAATCGATCCGCCCGCGCAGTTGTGGAGAATGTCGAGACGGCCGTAGCGCTCGATCGCGCGGCGAAACGCATCACGCACGCTGTCCTCACTGCTAACGTCCGTGTGCACAAACAGCGCTTCCCCGCCCGCTTCGCGGATCGCCTGT
>MERG01000001.1:4452-7155 GCA_001771985.1 Betaproteobacteria bacterium RIFCSPLOWO2_12_FULL_62_13
TCAGGCTTGATTTCAGCGATGACCACGCTTGCGCCTTCGGCGGCGAACATCTTCGCTGCGGCACGCGCAATGCCGGAGCCCGCTCCCGTCAGCAACGCGACCTTGCCTGTGAATGCTCCCATCTAATGTTCCTTCCGAAATGCGTGATTGGTGATTGGTGATTGGTGACTGGTGATTCGTGACTGGTGATTCGTGACTGGTGATTCGTGACTGGTGATTCGTGACTGATGATTCGTGACTGGTGATTCGTGACTGGTGATTCGTGACTGGTGATACCATGAAACATCAATCCGCTCTTGCGCTTACCGGTGTTTTCTTCGATTGTAGCATCGCATGCCGGGATTCCTCGGGCAAGTTAGGCGTGATAATTTTACCCACCTACCATCTGATGACAAAAGGCACCGATCGGCATAAGCTTTCAGCGTGAAGACTTTCCGCTGGAACCCCCAGAAAAACGAGCAGCATAAAGTCGATCGTGGCGTTTCTTTTGAGGACGTGGTTCTGGCTATCGATTCCGGCGGATTACTGGATGTGGTGGAACACCCAAACCCCAAGCGGTATCCAAACCAGGGGGTGTATGTCGTGGCAATCGCTTCCTATGTATTTCTGGTTCCGCACGTGGAAGAACCAGAGTATGTTTTTCTCAAGACCATTATCCCAAGTCGCAAGGCGACGCGGGATTATGGAATGAGGGCGAAAAATGAAAGCTCTTGATCGGTACGAAAAGCAGGTTTTGTCGGCGTTTGAGGCTGGCAAACTCAAGTCAACAGTTACTTCCGAGGCGTCGCTGCGCCGCTATCGTGAGTACGCAAGGGCGACCCTTGCGAAAAATAAGCGCGTGAATATCAGGTTGTCCACGCAGGACCTTTCGGAGATTCAAACCAGGGCGGCCGAGGAAGGCGTGCCTTATCAAACGCTCATTTCCAGTGTGCTACACAAGTTCCTGGTAGGCCGGTTCGTTGAGAAGACATCACGTCTAACGACGCGTTCAAGCGCACGCGCCAAACGACGCCGCGCCGCTTGACGCGAGCGTTACGAAACCACCATTAGTCATCGAACTGCGCTCAAGCGGCTTTGAGCTTCCCGCCGGTCGCGGCCACGAGCCCCGGCACGCGCGAGGCGCGCACGTACACAAAGCCATCGAACAGGCGGCGCTGGGTGCGGTAGAAAGCGCCCTGCTCCGCGTGCCACTGCCTGTCCTTTTTCCTCACTGTCGCAGCGACAGTGAGCACGCCCGATGGCATCGCAATGCGGATTTCCGCGTCGGGATCGTCGCTCCCGCGGGTCGCCTGGTTGACCAGCGTGCCTTCGATACGCGCCGCCACCCCGGTGCAAAGCGTAACGGTGAGCGGCAGCGCGCGGTGCGGCTGGCCGTTGGAGATCACGCGCGCGGTGAGATCCACTTTGGCCGCGTCGATTTTCTCGCCGGAGAGTGTCGGCGCGTCCTGCGCTCCCGAGACGAATCCAACGAAAGGCACGGTGCGTTTTTCGGCCGCTTCTTGCGGCGTCTTGCTGATGCCCATCGCAACCGAAGCCGCAATGCGGATCGCCGCGAGCTTGTTGAGCAGCTCGGCGTTGCGGTCGAGTTCGTCGGGCATTTCCGTGCCCTTGAGCCCCAGGTCTGCAGCATTCACGAAGCAGGTCGCGTTGGCGGCATCCACCAATGACACCTTGAACTTGCCGTAGCCCGGCACATCGAGCGAGTCGATGACATTTCCCGTCGGCAGCAGCTTGCCGGTGGTCGCCCCGCCTGGGTCACGGAATTCGAGCCGCACCGGCGCACCCGTTCCCGACACGCCGGGAATCGTAAGATCGCCGTCGACTGCCGCCACACCATCGTCGAGGGGAAACCGCGCCCAGATGATCTTCCTGGTGTTGGTGTTGTGGATGCGCACCAGCGCTTCCTTGCCCGACACCTTGACCAGGCCTTCGTCCACGGCAAACGGCCCCATCGCGGACGACATGTTGCCGCAGTTGCTGGTGTAGTCGACCTTGGCTTCTTTCACCTGTACCTGGGCAAAAGTGTAGTCGATGTCGGCATCGGAGCGGCTCGACGGTCCGATAACGCACACCTTGGAAAGGGAGGAAATGCCCCCGCCCATGCCGTCGAGCTGCCGCCCGTACGGATCGGGGCTGCCGATCGCGGCAAGAAAGATTTCATCCCACATTGCACGGTCGCGCGGCAGGTCCTTCGCGTGGAACACGATGGCGTTGCTGGTGCCGCCGCGCATGAATACTGCTGGAATCCTGAGTTGTCTCATGGGTTACCTCCTGCCCGTATTATGCCGCATCCGCGCTCACTTGCCACCGCGCGGCACAATCCCGCGCCACAAACAGCGGGTTTCGGCTGCCGAAACCGGTTGCAATAATTTGACCGCACCGGTGCGTTCCCTTAGATTAGTCTCCAGAGCAGCATGGCTGGACAAGAAATTGCGCCCTCGCCCGATGTCCCGGAGCCAAGGGCATTTCCGTTACGCAATCAGGAGGATAAATGGCCCAATCCGCCGCGATGAAACAGCATGACGCTGACCAGACGCAGGTCACCGACAATCCGTACACCAGGGGAATCGCCCGGTTCGTATCGGGGCTCACCTACGACAAGATCCCGGAGGAAGTACGCCGGCGCATCAAGCTCCTGATACTGGATTCTCTCGGCTGCGGCATCTATGGCTCGCTCAAGGAGCACAGCCAGATCGCGATCAA
>MERG01000002.1:0-6914 GCA_001771985.1 Betaproteobacteria bacterium RIFCSPLOWO2_12_FULL_62_13
GCGCCAGTTCGGTAGCAGCCCGACCACTTTCCCGTCGAGCGTAGCGGGCCGAGGCGCGATTGTGCCGTCGGGAGTGGTTTCGTCCAGGTACTCGGCTACCGGGGTAACTATCGTGAGACTAAGCGACGACATAGGGATCCCCCTTAAGTGACTTGTCCGGACAACCGGACACGATGAAGATATACTTGTGTTTAACGCATGTCAAATGGTTCAGAGTCCCTGGCGTGGGGGATGCACGGATTCACATGATGGACAAAGAGGTCGCCCAAGAATTCAAGCGCTTTGTTGCCCGAGCCGTGTTCTCGCGCCCCGCACAAGGCAACTCTGTGCCATGCCAATCGATCGTCGTGGAGGAGGGGATCGTGGGTGACTTGGTATGAAACCGACAAATACCGCGTGGCCAAAATGAGCAGAGGTTTGTTCGACGCGCGCAAGCCGCGTTATCTGGCGCTAGCCGAGGAGATTACGCAGGCCATAGGCGACGGTAGATATGCCGTCGGCGCGCTTCTTCCAAGCGAGGCGGAGTTGTGCGCCAACCACAAGGTGAGCCGCCACACGGTGCGCGAAGCGGCGCGCGTGCTGCAAGACCTCGGTCTCGTTGCGCGGCATCAGGGGGTTGGCACCCGCGTCCAGTCGTCCAAAGTGGCATCGCGTTACGTGCTCGCTATGGACGCGATTCCCGACCTGTGGCAATACGTCAAAGACACGCAGCTCAAGGTAGTTCGCGGCAAAGTTATCCAAGCAAAAGACGCGCTAACCCCGCTGCCTGGCGCCGATGAAGCCCACCGGTGGCAGCTCATAGAAGCCGTTCGCTACGCGAAGTTGGGCGAGCCGATAGCCTGGAAACAGGTATACATCGACACGGAATACAGTGCTGTCACAACCCAGGTCGGCCGGCGCCGGGTTCCCATCTACGCGCTCATCGAGCAGCACTATGGCATCAAGACCGTGAAGGTGAGGCAGGAGATCAGCGCGGTGGCGATCCCGAAAGAAGCTGCGCAGGTGCTGCGAGTGAAGCCGGGTTCGTCGGGGTTGGCCATACTGCGTCACTATGTCGGGAGCGACGATAGGGTGTTTGAAGTAACGATGGGCGTCTACCCGGCAAGCCGTTTTCGCTACAGTGTCGAGTTGCGACTTGAGTATGGAAACGGGCGCCGCTAAGAATGAATGGTTCACGATGCAGATTTCCTGGAGGCCCACATGACTGCCCGACCCACTCTTTCCGAAGCGGTGTACGATGTCGTCTGGCCGCTCGGCAAGCCGGCCTACGACACACGCTCGCCGAATGCGCGCGTCGCCGATCTCAATAACAAGGTAATCGGCGAGCTGTGGGATTACCTTTTCCGCGGCGAGGAAATCTTTCCGGTCCTGCGCGAAAGGCTGAAAGCCCGCTTTCCCGGCATAAGATTCGTTGCCTATGACGTGTTTGGCAATGTCCACGGGCCGCAGCAGCGCGAGCTGGTGGCGCGTGTGCCGGAGCTCCTCAAGCAGCACGAGGTCGACGCCGTCATTTCGGCGATAGGCGCCTGAGGGGCGTGCACGCCCGCCGTGTTGCGGGCGAGTGCCGCAGTCGAACGTGCCGGCGTGCCGAGCGTGTCGGTCATCGCCAGCGGCTTTCTCAAGCAGGCCGAGGTGGTGGCGAAGGGTCTCGGACTGCCCGATCTCGCGATCGCCGAGTTTCCCGGCGTGCCGATGACCTACAGCGAGGAGGGGCTCAGGCGCGAGGTCGAAGAAGTGCTGTTGCCGCGCATCATTGACGGCCTGTCCAATCCGCAGAACGCCCCGACATCGACGGGCATTCAGGCCGCGCCGCAACCGCGCGACATCGTGTTCAGGGGCACGCTCGATGAGGTCCAGGAGCACTTCCATCGCAATTTCTGGTCGGACGGGCTGCCGATCATCCCGCCGACGCCGGAGCGCGTCGATCGTTTTCTGCGTTTCACCGAGCGCGATCCGGACGAGGTCATCGGTATGTGTCCGCCGGCCAACCGCCAGGCGACGGTGTGGAATGTCGCGGTCAATGGCGTGATGGCGGGCTGCCGCCCCGAATACATGCCCATTCTGCTCGCGGTCGTCGAGGCGGTCAGCGACCCGGCGTACAAGGTCGAGGACGCCGGTTCCACGCCGGGCTGGGAGTCGCTGATCGTGCTCAATGGCCCGATTGTCAAGCAGCTCGAGTTCAACAGTGGTCAGGGCGTGATGCGCGTCGGCAAGCAGGCGAATACGAGCGTCGGCCGTTTCTTGCGCCTTTACCTGCGCAATCTCGCGGGTTTTTACCACGCGCCGGAAGGCGCCGACAAAGGCAGCATTGCCCAGAGCTTTCTCGTCGCATTGCCCGAAAACGAAGACGCGGTGGCGGAGATCGGCTGGCAGCCCTACAGCGTCGACCGTGGCTTCACGGCGGGCGACAATATCGTTACGGTGCAAAGTGTGGTGGCGATCAGCGCGCCGGCCTATTCCCAGAGCGAGCACGCGATCGAACACGCGCGACTTCTCGCCGACGTGATCGGCGAGCGCGCCTGCGGTTACTGGACCGCAGTTGGCATGTGCTACGCCAACTGGCATCCGCTCATCATGCTGGGACCCTCGATCGCCCGCGTTTTTGCAAAGGACGGGTGGAGCAAGGACGATATCCGCAAATACCTTTATGAAAACGTGAAGATCGAAGCATCGCGCGCCGAATACTATGCCTACGCTGTGGGTCTTACGGGTTTCAGGATCAACGACGCGGTGAAGCAGGGCCTGCTGCCGCCGGTCTATCATGAATCCGACGATCCGGACCGCATGGTCCCGGTGTTTCAGCGCCCGGAGTGGATCGGTATCGTGGTGGCCGGCGACTGGGGGCGCAACCAGTCCAAGGGCTACGTCAGCAATCACGTACAGGGGCCGCCGGTGAGCCGTAAGATAGTGCTCCCGAAGAACTGGGACGCACTGCTCGCGGAGGCGCGGCGGTAACAACTGCCTGCAGAAGCGGAATAGACAGGATCAACAGGATTTACGAACAAGGTCGTCATGCCGGTGAAAACCGGCATCCAGTGCCCTGAAACAACTCTGGATTCCGGGTCGCGGGCCGCCAAGTGGCCCTTGCCCGGAATGACGGTTTTGTTCTACGAATTAACGATTCAGGACGCTGGTTATTCCCACAGCCGCTCCGGCAGCGGGAGCCCCGCGAGGTCTTCCGTAGTGAGCCGGCCGTCGGGCTCAATGCCGAAACGCTCCAGCACTGCCATCAGTTGCCGCGCGTGCTGCGCAGAATGCCAGGTCGAACGTTCCAGCACCTGATGCATCGGCTGCATGCCGTAATAGGTCTTGAGCATCTGCCGGCAGGATTTGTCGGCGAGGCTATCCCACCATTTTTGCAGCCGCGCGATCACGTCCTCGCCGTAGCGTGCAAACTCCTCGCCGCTCAGGAAGGTGCCGTCCGCGGGGGGTACATTGGCGTGCTGTATCCAGTATTCCACGCCGTCGATCACCGTTTCGAGAAACGCTTCGCCGATTCGAAACACGTGATGGCTCAAGAGCCGGATCGAGCGGTCACGGTTGTCGATCACGCGCTCGTTAAGCCGCGCGCTCGGCAACTGGCGCACATAGCGCTGGACCGCACGCAGCACGGTGATCCACTTTCTTACCAGTTCTTCCGGCGGCAGGGGGATGTGTCCGGTACCCTGCAGCCCCACGAATTCGGCCACGTCCTCGAGGTTCTGGCCGAAGACGAACTGACCGTCCTTGGCGACGACCGGCACGTTGCGCACGCCAAGCGCCAGCAGCTTTTCCCGGCCCTGCGGGTCATTGAGCACGTCGATCGCAATGAAATCGACGCCTTTCTTCGAAAGAAACTCTTTCGCTCTCAGACAGGAGCTTCACCCGGGCTGGGTGAAGAGCATGAATTTATCGACGACGCTTCCCATGAGTTTACCTTGGGTGTTGAAGAGACGACCTCCCGGAAGCTTACTCCGCGCGTCGAACCAACGTCAAGCTGCTGCACCACGATGGTGCGCCCAACGTGTGCCGTTGCAACTGTCCTGCGCGGCATTCGGACGACGCCTGCGGTGCTATAATATCGCGCCGTTTTGACTGACGCCGGAAAAAAATGAAGTTGATCGGAACCCCAACCAGTCCCTATACGCGCAAGACGCGGGTGGTGCTCGCCGAAAAGCGCATCGAGTACGAGTTTGTGATCGACTCGTCGCACGAAGCGAAGACGCAGGTGCCGAACTACAATCCGCTCGGCAAGGTACCGGTTCTGATCATCGACGACGAGACAGCCGTGTTCGATTCGCGCGTGATCGTCGAGTATCTCGACAGCGCAAGTCCGGTGGCGAAACTGATCCCCGAGGATACGCGTCAGCGGATTCAAGTGCGGCGCTGGGAGGCCCTTGCCGACGGTTGCACCGACGCCACGGTGGCGGTGGTCACGGAAAAGCGCCGCCCCGCCAATCTTCAATCCGCGGACTGGGTGACGCGTCAGCAGGGCAAGATCGACCGTGCGCTCAAGGTGATGTCGGACGAGCTCGCCGCCAGGAACTGGTGCAGCGGCGAGTTTTTCAACCTGTCCGATATTGCTGTCGGCTGCTGCCTGGGATTCCTGGATTTGCGCCTGCCGGACCTTGCCTGGCGCAAGACCTATCCCAATCTAGCCAAGCTCGCCGAAAAGCTTGCGCAGCGACCGTCGTTCAGGGACACGGCGCCGCCGGCGGCGTAGCCGCCGAGTGATGAGTGATGAGTGATGAGTAATGAGTGATGAGTAATGAGTGATGAGTAATGAGTGATGAGTAATGAGCAAAGGGCAGGCGTTCGCCCAGTCGTCATTCTGCACTCTGCACTCATCATTCATCATTGAACTTCACGGTGTCCGGCGGGCAGCGGCCTCCTCTCAGGTCCACACCCCGCATCCGCTCGCTCGATTCGATCACCCCGCCCCCCAGGCATACCTGGCTTTCGTAGATGACTACCGACTGCCCGGGAGTCACGGCCCACTGCGGCTCGGCGAACTCGACCATACAGCGCTGCGCATCGACTTCGCTGATCGCGCATGGCGCGTCTTTTTGCCGGTAGCGCGTTTTCGCGCCGTAGACCCACTGGCAATGCGGCGCGGCGCCGCTCACCCAATTGAGGTCAGTGGCGATGAGCCGCTCGGAAAGCAGGGCCGGATGGTCATGCCCCTGCACCACGATCAAACGATTGCCCTGGACATCTTTTGCGGCGACATACCATGCCTCGCCGTCCCCATCGCGCCGTCCGCCGATCCCGAGGCCCTGACGCTGCCCGATGGTGTAATACATGAGCCCCATGTGGCGGGCGACGGTCTCACCCTCGGGCGTGCAGATGTCGCCTGGATCCGCCGGCAGATATCGATTGAGAAACTCGCGGAACGGCCGCTCGCCGATGAAACAGATGCCGGTCGAATCCTTCTTGTCGTGATTGGGGAGTCCTTCTTTGCGGGCGATTTCGCGCACTTCGCGCTTGTAGATCCCGCCCAGCGGGAAAAGCGTTCTGGCAAGCTGTCGCTGGTTGAGACGGTAGAGAAAATAGCTTTGATCCTTGGTGCCATCCTCGGCTTTGAGGAGCTGATGGAGGCCGTCGACTTCCCGTATCCGGGCGTAATGGCCGGTCGCGATGTAGTCCGCGCCGAGCGCCAGCGCGTGATCGAGAAACGTCCTGAATTTGATCTCGGCATTACACAAGACGTCGGGATTCGGCGTCCGCCCGGCCCGATACTCGCGCAGGAACTCGCTGAAAACGCGTTCCTTATACTCGGCGGAAAAGTTGATCGCGTCGATCTCGATGCCGATGCGATCCGCCACCGCCACCGCGTCGATCAGGTCCTGGCGGGACGTGCAGTATTCATCCGTGTCATCGTCCTCCCAGTTCTTCATGAAGAGTCCCGTGACTTCGTAGCCCTGCTGCTTGAGCAGCAGGGCCGCGACGGAGGAATCAACACCGCCGGACATGCCCACAACCACACGCCCTTTTGCCATTGCCGGCCTACCCGGAGTGGTCAACGAGCAGGCTCAGCGGATAGCGCCGGCCCGCCGGATAGTCTTCGACGCGACGTACAACCGGCGGGGAACGATGGCGCGCGCGGGTGCGGCGAATCTCTTCGGGTGTCAACCATACTGCGCGGATGATGCCGTCGTCGAGCTTGCGAACAGTCTCGCGGCCGGTGATCTCGCCGGTAAAGGCGAAACGCAGGCAGGTGATGTCCTTGGCAGCGTTCATAGGCATTATTCTATCTCAGGCCGGACTGCAGGATCGGCTCCTGGCGGCGTGGCGCTGTGGTAGAAACAAAAAAAAAGGCAGGGTTTTGACCCTGCCTTTGGTCGAACAAGGAGAGATTACTTCTTCTCTTCTTTCTTCACTTCCTTCTTCGCGCCTTTCTTCGTGTCTTTCTTCATTTCTTTCTTCGCCTCTTTCTTCACTTCCTTCTTCGCGCCTTTCTTCGTGTCTTTCTTCGTGTCTTTCTTCATTTCTTTCTTCTCTTCCTTCTTTTCCGCGGCGAAGGCGACCGGCGAAACCATCACAGCGGCAAAGACGGCGGCCAGGAGAGTGGACAGAAGTTTGCTCATGGTATTTCCTCTTGGTGAGTTAGAAAGTTGGTTTGTGCAAATGCATGACCGGATTAATCGGTCAACGCGAATAACGGCTGTATCGGCGATCGGTTGACAGCGGGGCATATGCCAGGTGGGTATACTGATCAGGCTGCCGCGCGTTGGCCTCGGCCGGAAAAAATATCATTTATAACAAAAGGTTAAATATGGTGCGGCGGCAATCCTGCGAACTGCCATTCCGCATTGTGGCCACAGCGGAGGAAAACCACGACGCGCTTTAGCTTGAGCCAGTTGCCGGGGGCGATGCCCAGATGCGAACCAGTTCCTTGGTGACCTTGCGGCCGTCATCGAGTACGCCTTTCGCGC
>MERG01000002.1:7062-13431 GCA_001771985.1 Betaproteobacteria bacterium RIFCSPLOWO2_12_FULL_62_13
TTCATCCATTTCGAACGCGGCGACCACGGTTTCGATCAGCGCCGTCGCTTTGATCGTGCCTTGCGGCACGCCGAGTTCGCGCTGTGCGGCAATGAAAATGTCATTCCACAACCGTGCTTATGGCACTCCGTTGCTCTTGACGTGTAGATGATCGGCGGGCGCCGGATTTGCGCCGTGAAAACCGAAACCATACTGCGTGTTGCAGTGCATTATACCCGTACGATGTTCAATCGCAACACATTGTTTTTATACAGAGATTAGTAAAAGTTTTGATTGCGTTAATGGACGGCTCACAGGTGTCGCATATTGACCGGAAGTGCTGCGAAGCAATACGATAACTCGCTTTTTTCGAAATCGATCAACACCGGTTACATCGTGCCGGTTGAGCATCGGCGCAAGCGTGCTCCAGGGAAAGTCGTCGTCTCGATTCGTGCAGGCCGCCGAAAACTCTGCGCCAAGAGGGGGCGTGTTCGAGAAATCAGCGTATACGCCAAAAAGTAATCAGACGCGGGACTGACGGCGCATCGGGGAGTCACTTTCGCTCTGCTATACTCTCAAACTTTGAGCAGCACCTGCCGCACCGGATTGGCGCGCTGCTTTTTTTCCGGCGACCCGATCCCGACAGGAACAAGCAGTGCAAAAACGATCTTGCGCACGGATTTCTTCCGGGCGCCCCGACGAATTGCCGAAACACACCGATCGCTTGACTGGCCAATTCACCTGACTGACCCAATTCGAATGGAGAAGGAGAATCATGACTGAACGACTAGACCTGCTGAAGATCGCACGGGAAGAACAGAGCGGTAATCTGTTCAAGCTGCTGGACAGCATCTACAAGCGATCCAAGATCCGCCCGCGGGGCATTTCCGATGCGATCATCTGGGAAGGCGGAAACCAGCACGGCAACGTGAAGCCGGTCGCGCACGCGCTCACCGATATGTTTGCGCTGAACGGCACGCTCATGGCGCTCGACGTGCTGGGGCTGCCGTTCCTCGGCGTGCCCATGATGGCGCAGTTCCGGCATGACACCAAGCTGGCATCGCTCGAATGGTTCGGCAAACTCGAATACACCGCGATCAAGTGGTCCACCGCCGGCGACTTCATGGTCAACGAAAATGGCAAAAAGGTGGTCGTTGCCGGCAAGTCCGCCAACGCGCCGCTGCGCACCGCAGCCGGGGTCTACTGCAATGTCCGGCCCTACGGCACAATCACGAGCGTTCGTTTCATGCCCGGCCTGCCCTACTCGCAGGACAGCAAGAAGTTCCGGGTCGATCGGGACACCGGCAACATCCACTCCGAGATGAACACCCCCGGGGTCAGGATGGCATACGCCGTGCGCTTGTTCCTCAAGATGGTGCACGAAACCGGGCAGCTCGGGCGAGTCGCAACGAAGCCGACCCAGGCGCAGGAGGACGCCGTCAACGCGGGGATCCTGCGCTGGCTGTTGCAGGGCACGAAATTCGAGCTCAAGCGGCGCTACTCCGTCGACGCCTACGCAGAGCACAGGGCGAACGTCGATGCGATCGTCGCCCTGCTGCCCGAGGACTTCAAGGCCGGCATGGAGAACTGGGGCGGCGAAATCAACGAACACATCTCCGACACCAACTTCGGATTGCTGCTGCATGACATGATCCGGCAGCGCAAGGTCATCGTCTATGCGACGGACCTTGATGGCGACAGGTTGACCGACCTCATGGCGGATGCTCCGGAAGTGCTGCGCAACTGGGGACAAATAGTCCTCGATCATGTCAAGCCGGGCTCAAACATCCAGAAGGTCTGGAACGACATGGGTTTCACCATGAAAAGCGGTCGCGACATGACCAGCGTCATGTACCGCATGCAGGGCGAGCCGATCTTCGAACAGACGCTGGGTTCCGCCGACGCGATGCTACTGCGCCTGCTCGCCGGCGATGAAACCGTCGGCGGCGAGAAGCAGCCGTACGACCCGAGAATCCACTTTGTACTGATCAACGAGGCCTACAAGGCGGCGAATCCAGGCAATACCGAACTCGCTCGCTGGCTCGACGCACAACTGGAGACCTTCGACAAGATCTACGGCGGCAAGCGGCCCCGCTACATCGAGGGGTACAACAAGCTGAAAGACGCGATCAAGCCCTGGGGTACCAAGTAGGAGGCGCGTTTCAGCGCCGGGAATGCGCGTGACAAAAACCCCGCGTCCCCCGACCAGGGGTTGTTCCGCGGCGCAGTACGCCGCGCTGAAACAGCGCACCTCACGACAAAAAGCCCACCAGACAACGCGGTCGGATGGGCTCTTCTACTGCATTCGGTGCTGCCTCGCCGCCGGGGCCGGCGCGGCGGTCAGGAAGCGGCTTGGATGTTTGACGCCTGCTTGCCCTTGGGGCCCTGAGTGACCTCGAACGACACCTTCTGGCCCTCCTTGAGCGTCTTGAAGCCGCTCATCTGGATCGCCGAGAAGTGGGCGAACAAGTCCTCGCTGCCGTCGTCCGGCGTGATGAACCCGTAACCCTTGGCGTCATTGAACCATTTCACAGTACCTGTTGCCATATTCCCTACCTTCATCGAAAAAAAGCGGGTCCGACCCCCGCAACCTGTTTGAGTTTCAAGGATCGCATGCGGCAGAACCGGTCCTGCGAAAGAGCTTGAAGCCAAACACCCGCTTGCTTTCTAGGCTATTTGCGGTGGGAAGTCAAGTATACACCCCAAGCGGGCGTCAATTTTCACTTGAAATTTCCAGGATTATGGCCAAAATAGCAAATGAGGCGCGGGATTAACCGTCTTTTTTGGCATGGCGACAAGGCATCGCGAAGACGCGGTTCTGGAGGCAAAGAAGAGCAAGGTCAAGCCGCCCCCGATGTTCAAGGTGCTGCTGCTGAACGACGATTACACGCCGATGGATTTCGTCGTTGCTGTGCTGCAGAAGTTTTTTGCCTTGAGCCGGGAAAAGGCGACGCAGATCATGCTCAAGGTGCACCGCGAAGGAATAGGGGTGTGCGGGGTCTATCCGAAAGATGTTGCAGCCACCAAGGTTGAACAGGTAAAGTCGTACGCCAAACAGCATCAGCATCCGTTACAGTGTGTAATGGAAGAAAATTGAGGTAATTGGAGCCAGATGATCGCCCAGGAACTCGAAGTCAGTCTGCACATGGCCTTCATGGAGGCGCGGCAGAAGCGCCACGAGTTCATCACCGTGGAGCATCTGCTGCTGGCGCTGCTCGACAATCCGTCGGCGTCCGAGGTGTTGCGCGCCTGCGCCGCCGACATCGACGACCTGAGGAAGCTGCTGACCGATTTCGTGACGGAGCATACGCCGATTCTGGCGGGTGATGACGTCGATACCCAGCCGACGCTCGGCTTCCAGCGCGTGATCCAGCGCGCGATCCTGCATGTGCAGTCCTCCGGCAAGAAGGAAGTGACCGGCGCGAATGTGCTGGTGGCAATCTTCGGCGAGAAGGACTCGCACGCGGTCTATTTCCTGCACCAGAAGGGCGTGACGCGGCTCGACGTCGTGAACTATATTTCGCACGGCATCAGCAAGGTGCCGCAGGCCGCGCCGTCGAAGAACGACGCCGACACCGAAGGCGAGCACGAAGCCCAGCCCGGCGGCGCGCTCGAGAATTTCACTCTCAACTTGAACGCGTTGGGGCTGGCGGGCAAGATCGATCCGCTGATCGGGCGCGAACGCGAACTCGAACGGGTGGTGCAGACGCTGTGCCGGCGCCGCAAAAACAATCCGCTGCTGGTGGGCGAGGCCGGTGTGGGCAAGACGGCGATCGCCGAGGGGCTGGCGCGCCGCATCGTCGAAGGCAACGTGCCCGATATACTCAAGCGCTGCAATGTCTACGCGCTCGATATGGGCGCGCTGCTCGCCGGCACCAAGTATCGCGGGGATTTCGAGCAGCGTCTGAAGGCGGTGCTCAAGCAACTCGTCGACGACCCCAATGCCATCCTCTTCATCGACGAGATTCACACGCTGATCGGGGCCGGCGCGGCTTCGGGCGGCACGCTGGATGCTTCCAACCTGCTCAAGCCCGCGTTGCAGACGGGGCAGTTGAAGTGCATCGGCGCGACGACCTACAACGAATATCGCGGCGTGTTCGAAAAGGATCACGCGCTCTCGCGGCGCTTCCAGAAGATCGACGTGATCGAGCCCTCGGTCGAGGAGACCATTGCCATCCTGCGCGGCCTCAAGTCGCGCTTCGAGGACCATCACGGGGTGAAGTACATGCCGGGGGCGCTCACCGCCGCAGCGGAACTTTCGGCCCGCTTCATCAACGATCGACACCTGCCGGACAAGGCGATCGACGTGATCGACGAGGCGGGCGCAGCGCAGAAGATCCTGCCGAAATCGAAGCAGAAGCGCATCATTGGCAAGCACGATATCGAGCAGATCATCGCCAAGATCACACGCGTGCCGGCACAGACCGTATCGACCGACGACCGCAACGCGCTCAAGAGTCTCGGCCGCGATCTCAAGGCCGTCGTGTTCGGCCAGGACAAGGCGATCGACGCGCTCGCTGCGGCCATCAAGATGGCGAGAAGCGGCCTCGGCAACCCGCAGAAGCCAATCGGCTGCTTCCTGTTCAGCGGACCCACCGGCGTGGGCAAGACCGAGGTCGCGCGCCAGCTCGCCTACATTATGGGGGTGGAGCTGACCCGCTTCGACATGTCGGAGTACATGGAGCGGCACGCCGTATCGCGCCTTATCGGCGCGCCGCCCGGTTACATCGGGTTCGACCAAGGGGGATTACTTACCGAGGCCATCACCAAGCACCCGTATTCAGTGCTGCTCATGGACGAGATCGAGAAGGCGCATCCCGATATCTTCAACATCCTGCTGCAGGTGATGGACCACGGGACGCTCACTGACAACAACGGGCGGAAAGCCGATTTCCGCAACGTCGTGATCGTCATGACCACGAACGCCGGTGCGTCCGAACTGTCGAAAAACTCGATCGGGTTCACCCCGAGCAGGCAGGCCGGTGACGAGATGGCGGAGATCAAGCGGATGTTTACGCCGGAATTCAGGAACCGGCTCGACGCCATCATTTCATTCGCCGCGCTCGATCACGAGATCATTTTGCGCGTAGTGGACAAGTTCCTGATGCAGCTCGAAGCGCAGCTCGAGGAGAAGAAGGTCGAGATCTCCTTTACGCAAGCGCTCAAGGACTACCTGGCGAAGAAGGGCTTCGACCCGACGATGGGCGCACGGCCCATGGCGCGGCTGATCCAGGACATGATACGTAGCGCACTGGCCGACGAACTGCTGTTCGGACGGCTTGCCAATGGCGGCAAGGTCACGGTCGACATCGACGACAAGGAGAAAATGCGGCTGGTCTTCGCCGAGGAAGCCGCTGGCGTAGCCTGACCGCCGCCGCCCGCGAACCCCCAGCCCCGGTACCGTATCGCGGACCGGGGCTTTTTTGCGCCTTGACTCGGCGCAAGATGAGTTACACACTTATATCAAGAACACCAACCCCGAATGATGGCGCCACGGCGCCGGACAACCCACAGTGAAGGAGGACGGCATGAAACGAGGACTTATCCGCGGCTGCTGTGCGGTCTTGCTGGCGGCCGGCATTGCGGCCCCGGCAGCCGCCCAAGACGCGGCGTATGCGCGCAGTCTCGCCGCCGCTTGTTTCACCTGCCATGGCACCGATGGCAGGAGCGCCGGCGGCGTGCCGCCCAGCCTCGCCGGCCAGGACAAGAACAAACTGTTGCAGACATTGAAAGATTTCAAGGCAGGTAAGCGTCCAGCGACCATCATGCATCAGCAGGCCAAGGGCTACACGGATGAGGAGCTTGAGCTGATCACAGGCTACTTTTCCAACGTCAAGGCGGCTCCGGCGGCAACGGCGCCGGCTCCGCGCCGCAAATAGGAGGAGGCCATCATGACAATCAGCAGACGCGAATTCATCAAGTGGACGGCTGCATCGGCTGGGGCCGCGGCGGTGGCGGGGTACGCCGCTCCAGCCAGCAAGACTGCGGGCCGCGTGGTCGTGATCGGGGGCGGCTACGGAGGTGCGACTGCGGCGAAATACATCAGGCTCTGGTCGCCCGATATCGACGTCACCCTGGTCGAACGCAATGCCGAGTTCATCTCGTGCCCGATCAGCAACCTGGTGCTGGGCGGCAACACAAAGATGACAAATATCACCAAGAGCTATGGCGGGCTGCGTAAGCGCGGCGTGCGCCTGGTGCGGGAGGCGGCGGTAGCCGTGGACGCCGGCAGCCGCCGGGTACGGCTGGCGGGCGGCGCCACGCTCCAGTACGACCGGCTCATCGTGTCGCCGGGGATCGACTTCATGTTTGAGCAGATTCCGGCCCTGAAGAGCCGTGATGCGCAAAACCGCATCCTGCATGCTTGGAAAGCGGGACCCCAGACCGTGG
>MERG01000003.1:0-2661 GCA_001771985.1 Betaproteobacteria bacterium RIFCSPLOWO2_12_FULL_62_13
GAACGCCGGCGGACGAAGCGCTACAGCCATGAGTATCGCCGTAACGCTACTGCCGGGCGACGGGATTGGACCTGAGATCGTCCGCGCCGCCCGCCGCGTGGTGGATGCGACGGGTGTGCGGATGGACTGGGAGGAGATGGCAGTGGGGGAGCAAGCGTACAGCCGCCAGGGCACACCAGTGCCGGAGGAGGTGCTCGCCAGCGCGCGCTGCACCGGGCGGGTGCTCAAGGGACCCTTGACCAACCCCGGGGGGACTCCGTATGGCAGCCCCACGATAATGTTGCGCCGGCGTCTGGGCCTGTTTGCCAGCGTTCGCTTTGGGCGGGCGGGTCCCGGAGTGCCGTCCCGGTTTCCCGGCATGGATCTTGCGATCGTGCGGGAAATCACCGAGGATTTTTCCGCCGGGGCCAGCCAGCTAGTTGGCGACCATGCGGGAATCGCCGTCAGGGTGATCACTCGCCCTGCCTCCCTCCGGATTGCGCGCTTTGCCTTCGATCTGGCCCGTCGTCTCGGGCGGCGACGCATCACCGTTGCGCATATCGCCACCAACTTCAAGACCACCGACGGATTGTTTCTCGCGGCTGTGCGAGAGGTAGCGGCTGCGTACCCCGAGATCGACCTGGCCGATGAGTTGTTGGACACCGTCTGCCTGCATCTGATGCGAGATCCCGCCAGGATGGACACGCTGCTGACCCCCAACTTCTACGGCAATTTCCTCAGCGGGCTGATCGCCGGCATGGCGGGCAGCATGGGGATGCAGTCGGGGGCCGACTACGGCGAGGGCGTCACCATGTTCGAGGCCGGCCATGGCACTCTTCCCAGGCATGCCGGCAAGGACATGGCCAACCCCTCCGGGCTGATTCTCTCCGCAGCCCTCCTGCTGGAACACGCCGGGGAGACCCGGGCGGGTCAGGCCATCAGGAATGCAGTGGACCGAGTAACTGCCGCCAGCCGTGAGGTGACCTACGACCTGGGAGGCACCGCCGGTACTCAGGCCATGGCCGATGCTATTATTTCCAATCTTGGCAAGGACGCGGGCATAAAGGCTGAGTGAGCGATTCAGGCTAACGAAGATGCGAGCGGAATGGCTTGCTGCGGGAGCGACGGCAACTCACGATCGGAGAGCTGAAGATGAGCAAGACAGATTTCTTTATCATCCCGGTCGCGCCCGTGCGGCGGCGTGCGGCGGCCGCTTGCATGCGCAAAGCGATCGGCACCGGCATTCGGTTCGGCGTCCTCGATAACGGCAAAGCCAACGCAGATCATCTGCTCAGCCTCTTCGTTGAAGGCTTGCGCGCAGTATTGCCCGTCAGCTCCGTTATATCGCTGCGCAAGCCCAGTGCGGCTGCAGGCGCCGGCGAAGGGGTCCTCGAGAGGCTCGCTGCGGAGGCGGATTTCGTTGTCAGTGCAATGGCGGACTGAGGCGCCTGCACGTCGTGGAGTGTCCACGACATGGCCGAGCTGAGCCGCCGGGGCCCTGCGACAGCGGTGGTGTGTTCGGACGCTTTTCTCCGTCTGGCACGGAATCAGGCCGGGGTGTTTGGCGTTCCGGAGATGCCGCTTATCGTCATTCCGCATCCTCTGGGCGGGATTCCGATGCCCGAAGTCAAGGCGCGCGCCGAACGCGCGCTTCCTCAGCTTGTCGACCTGTTGCGCGAATTTCTGCGATGAACGAGCTTGCATCTTTGCTGCGTGATCCTGAAGCAAGCTTCGAGGCGGAAGACGATTACGAGAAGCTCAACGAGCTCTTTCTTGAACGCGGCTGGAGCGATGGGCTTCCTGTTATTCCGCCCAGCATCGGACGGGTTGAAAAAATGCTCGCTTATTGCGATCGGCCATGGGATAAGCCGGTGGGGCTGATACCGCCGCGCTGGGGCGAGGCGACGCCTTGGCGCCTGGCGGCCAACGCGGTAATGGCGGGATGTCAGCCGCGCTACTTGCCGCTGGTCATGCTGGCAATCGAGGCGATGTGTCAGGAAGCATTCAACCTTTACGGGATTCAGGCCACAACCCACCTCTGCGCGCCGCTGATCATCGTGAATGGGCCCGTGGCGCGCGAACTTACGATCAACTGCGCGCACAACGCGTTCGGTCCGGGCTGGCGCAGCAATGCGACGATCGGACGCGCGGTCCGCTTGGCCTTGGTGAACATCGGTGGCGCCGTCGCGGGCAGTGGCGATATGGCGACATTCGGCTCTCCGGCGAAATACAGCTATTGCGTTGCCGAGAACGAGCAGGCGAGCCCGTGGGAGCCGCTGCACGTAGAACGGGGTTTCCCGGCCGAAGCGAGCACCGTCACCGTTGTCGGCGCCGAGGCGCCGCACAACGTGAACGATCATGAAAGCGCTACGGCGGAGGGCGTCCTCAAGATGGTGGCGGGAACGGCGGCGACGACCGGCACGAACGATATCGCTTACGCCGGAGAGCCGGTGATCGCCTTCAGTCCCGAGCATGCCGCCACGGTCGCAGCGGGCGGCTACTCGAAAGCCGAGGCCAAGCGCTACCTGTGGGAGCACGCGTGGCTTCCGCTCGGACGCTTCTCGGAAGAGAACATCGAACGTCGCATGCGCGTGAAATTTCCCGAGCGCCTGGGGAACGCCGGCCCCGACGCGCCCGTGCCCGTGGTCCAGCGGCCGGAGGACTTCATCTTTATTGTCCTGG
>MERG01000003.1:2669-10086 GCA_001771985.1 Betaproteobacteria bacterium RIFCSPLOWO2_12_FULL_62_13
GGAAAGCACACCGCTTTCATTCCGACGTTTGGCGCGACGCGTTCCGTCACGCTGCCGTTGCGCCGCCGCGACGGGGAGTGCGTGCGTTCGGTGGAGGAGTTGCGAGGCGCTTGAATTCTTGCGCATGTGTGGCGATCCCATGCCTGGGGGGGGCGGTTGACATGGCGACCACCTGCGCCGGTTTTAGTTCACATTGTAAAATTTCATATCCTGATCTTCTGGGCCGAACCTTGCGCCGCGTACGTGGCGCGCAAATAATCGGTGCATAAAAACGGAACGAAAGCGAGGTGGATCGTGTCGCTGCTCTCATTACCGAAATTGCGCGTGCTGCTGGTCCTGTCGTTGGGCATGCTTGCAGGATTACTTGCTGCGCCGACTGTGGCCCAGACATATCCCGCTCGTCCTGTCCGGATCGTGGTGCCGTTCTCGCCCGGCGGCGGCACTGACATACTTGCGCGACTCATTGCGCAGAAGCTGACACAGTCTCTTGGGCAGCAAGTGATTGTCGACAACCGGCCCGGCGCCGGCAGCAGGATCGGCACGGAAATCGTCGTGAGAGCCACACCCGACGGCTACACGTTCCTCATGGTGTCGGCAACTTATGCGGTCAACGCCGCCATCTACCGCCTGGATTTTGACCCGGCCAAAGATCTTTTGCCGGTCGCGCAGATGGCATCTGTACCATTCGTTCTCGTCGCGCATCCTTCTCTGCCCGCCTCCAACGTTAAGGAGTTGATTGCGCTCGCAAAGGCCAAGCCGGGACAGATTATCTACGCGTCCACGGGGAATGGCTCGTCCCCGCATCTGGCAGGCGAGCTACTGGCCATGATGACCAACGTCCGCATGGTCCACGTTCCCTACAAAGGCGGGGGACCGGCGATGATCGACCTGCTGTCCGGGCAGGTGCAATTGCTGTTCAATACGGTAGTTCAGAGTCTGCCGCACATCAATTCGGGCAGGCTGAAACCGCTCGCGGTGGGAAGCCTGAAGCGTTCTTCGGTGTTGCCGCAGGTAATGACGATCGATGAATCAGGGGTACGTGGCTACGACGTCACCAACTGGTTCGGTCTGCTGGTGCCCGGGAAGACGCCCCAATCGATCGTGGCTCGGATCAACCGCGACGTGGTTCAGCACCTTCAGGCCGCCGATTTCAAGGCTCAGCTTGTCAAGCAAGGAGCCGAACCCGCCGGCGGAACCCCCGCAGATTTCGGGAAGCTAATCCGCGGCGATATTGCAAAATTCTCCCGCATTGTCAAGGCCGCGGGAATACGCATAGAGTGACGCGCGCGGTTCTCGTCTCCTGATGCTCAGTTTCGCCGCGGCAGTTTGACCACTGCCCAACCGGCGGCGGTGGATTCGCCGCGCTGGTTCACGGCTTCAATGTCGAGCTTCACCTTCCCGGTCCGGTCGTTCTGCGGCTCGCAGGATGCAACTCTTGCGCGGCAATAGGTCAGGTCGCCCACCAGATTGAAGCGTCGCACCTCGCAATAGAGTTCCGAGAGAAAGCCGTCGTCGCCGATCCAGTTCGTCAGCATCGTCGCGAGCCAGGCGATTCGCTCGGGACCGTAGTCGTATGCTTCCGGCACGCCGACGGAGCGCGCCAGTGGAGTATCCCAGTGGACCGCCTCCGGCGGCTCGGGGATGTTGTAGGTATTGGGGATGCCCGCAGCCGGGTGGCGCCGCAGGTAGTCGAACCAATAGCCATGGGCCTTGATGAACAGCCCACCCCACGCCTGCTCGAACGCTACCGCCGTGGTCGCCGTGTACGGTCCGCGCACGATCTCGGGCACGGATGAGCCGATGGTCACGTCCTCGAAATACAGCGTATCGCTGCCGCGACATTTTTCCCGCGAGTAGAGGTGCGCGATCTCCTCGAGTTGCTCGCGCGTGTAGGGTTTCGCCAGCTCGGTCTTGTTATACTTGCCTTTCTGTCTCGCCGCGACCCGCTCAACGCGCATGCCCCAGGATTCGGCTCGCGCCAGTTCGCGGCCATCACCCGCCAAGTATCGGATGAGGGAGATCTGTTTGAACATGCGTCCAGCGAACCGGCTGGGAAGCTCGACCAGATCCTTGAAGGTGACCTCGGGGTCGACATGCTCGCCCACGCGTATCGGCTCGTGCCAGCGCCACGACGAACCCGCGAAAAAGGAATGTACGCCAGGCAGGCCGCCGCGGTAACCGATCGAGATGCGGCTAAAGGCGTAGAGCTGACAAGGGGGCGCGATCAAGCCGCCGTAGCGCGATCCGCGCGCGTAGGCCTCATCCAGGAACAATGGATTGCGGTCTCCCGTAGCGTGGGCCCAGTGGCGCGCCGAATCGCGGGTCACCTCGGTGAGATACGGTGGCTCATTTATGGTGACCTTCTGCCCGATCTTGGCACGAAGGCGTTCAAGTTCCGCTTCGGTGGCGGTTCCATGTTCGGCTGGCATAGGTGTTTTCTCTTCAGTCCTTGGTTTCGGCGTTTCGTGACTTGTGTGCCGATGCGGTCGCGATGAGACCTGCGCCCTCGGCTTTGTCACGCCCGGCGAGCGAATCGAGCACTTCCCCTAGGTTAATTTAGAGCCGCATCGGTTCGTCGGCCGCCGGTGGCTTTTTCATCGTTCCCACGAGCGCTTGTCATGCGCTGGTGCGTGCTTGCGATTACCTTGGCGTCGATGAAGCGCGCAATTTCGGCGTCGCTCAGTCCGATCAACGATCCGAGCACGTCGCGCGTATGCTCGCCCAATAAAGGCGGAGGCTCCAATGGAGACTCTTCGTAACATCCGGCGAATCGGAGAGGATTGCCCAGAACCTTCACCGTGCCGGCTGTCGGGTGGTGCACCTCTTTCAGGAATCCGCGCTCACGGATGATGGGCTGGCTTACCGCCTGGCCAATGTTGTTAACGGGCCCGTGCGGGACATCAGCGGCATCAAGAATCGTCTGCCACTCGGCGACCGTTTTGGTAATCATGATGTCGCCAATCAGCCGCTCGAGTTCTACGCGGTTCTTGTGGCGATCCTTGACTGTGCGGAAGCGCGGATCCGAAATTAGATCCGCGCGTCCTGTTGCCCGGCAGAAATTGCGCCAGAAGCCGCCCACATGAAGCGCAAGGACAATGTGCCCGTCCTTCACCGGCATCAGACCATAGGGCACGATATTGTGATGGCTGTTACCCATCCTGCCCGGGTTCTCTCCGGTGACGAGAAAGATTTCGGCAAGGTATCCCAGCAAGCCCATCAGCCCTTCGAGCAGGCTCAAATCGATGTGGGATCCGTGGCCGGTCACGTTGCGCTCGTTCAGCGCTGCGAGTACCCCGATTGCCGCCCACAGTCCGCCGCCGATGTCACCGAGCGGCAGACCAAGTTTGGTCGGTGGACCGTCCGGGTAACCGTTAATGCTCATGACCCCGCTCAATGCCTGGGTGACCAGGTCAAACGACGGCTTGTCCCGCATCGATCCTGCCGCGCCGAAGCCGCTAATCGAGCATACGATCAGCTCCGGCTTCAAGGATTTCAATCGCTCGCAGCTCAGGCCTAACCGGTCCATGACGCCTGGGCGGAAGTTCTCCAGCACCACATCGCAGCGCGTGGCAAGCTTCAGGAGAAGCTCGCGGCCTTCCGGGGTACGCGCGTCGAGCGCCACGCTGCGCTTGTTCCGATTGATGGCCAGGAAATAGTGGCTCTCGCCATTTATGAATGGCGGTATTGTTCGAGTCTGGTCACCGACACCGATTTCCTCGATCTTGATCACTTCGGCTCCAAGATCCGCAAGAATCAGGGAGCAGAATGGGCCGGCGAGAACCCGGGATAGATCGAGAATACGTACGCCGGTCAAAGGACCACGGCGTTTTGTCCCAGCTTGATTTTCCGTCACGCACGCCTCCTCTCGCCTCGTTGGGGAATCGAATTCACGTGTTCAACTCCACGATGGTTAGTCGGTGCGCTAACAGGGCTTCCGCGCTCCGGGTAATGCACTCCGATTATTGGCGTGCCGGGTATGCGGCGCAAGAGCGCGAGCTGAGGCGTTCCGCCCGTTGTTTTATAATGTGAAACTCCGCGCCGCTTGCGGCCGTTTTGTTAACGGCGGACATCGGGCCGAGAAACCTTCGATCCAAGCATGAGAACACCTCAGCAACACGGCACACAAACCATCGAACGAGCCGTCCTGGTTCTAAAAGAGCTCGCAGCGCGAGGTAACTTCGGGTGGCGGCTGTCGGACCTCGCGATGAGCTGCAAGCTCGACCGCGGCACCACGCATCGCATCCTGGCCTGCCTCGTTCGCGAGCGGCTGGTGTGCCAGCGCAGCAATGACCGCCGATACGTTCCGGGGCCGTTGCTGTTCGAACTCGGTCTGTCGCTGCCCGCGTTCGCCGCATTTCAGGCGGCCTGCAGCGCGCCGCTCGATCGGGTCGCAAAACGCCTCGGCGGCATGTCGCTTCTCTGTCTGCGAAGCGGATCCGAGTTCGTGTGTGCGGCGAGCGTGGGGGCTACGCCGATGAAGGCGCTGACCATCGACGTCGGCACCCGGCGGCCGCTGATCGTCGCGGTTGGCGGCGTATCCATTCTGATCGCTTTGCCGAGGGAAGAGGCGCGCACAATCATCGCGCAAAACATGAAGTACGTCGCGCGCTTCGGCGCAGCCCGAATCCGGTCGTTGGAACGGGTGATCCGGCAATCGGAAACCCGTGGTTTCGGCATCAGTCAGAGTGACATCGTGCGCGGAGTGAGCGCGTTCGGGATGGCGATTCGCGACGCGCGCGGCTGGCCGTTCGCCTCGATCAGTGTTGTCGGTCTCGCCGAAAACTTTCCAACGTCGCGAGTTCCGGAGGTGATCGGGACGCTTGAGGAGGAAGCGCGCTGGATCGCGCGCCAGGCGGCCCGGATTTTCTCGACCGGCGGCTGAAGCAAAATGCATAGGCAGGAGCGGAGGGACTGGCGAAAGCTGCCGCGGCGCAGGCAAGTCAGGTGGCCGCCGGTGCGGCGACCTGACCTGCATACTTTTCGAAAGTACGCGCTGCGCTTTGATTTAGAATGAGGCTTCTTACCAGGAGTACGCTCGTGCAAATACCGGGCAAGCAAACGACCACAGCCTTCCAGACCAGTCCGACCCGGGCGCTGGCTGAATTCCTGGCCTCAATCCGCTACGAATCGCTGCCCGCTGCCGTCGTCGCGCGCGCCGAGGAGCTTTTTCTCGACTGGTTCGCCTCCGCGCTCGCCGGCAAGGGCGCGCACCCGGCGGCAGTAATCGAAAAGTTTTCGGGCGCGATGGGGCCAAACGAGGGACTGAGCGAGATTCTGATCTCGCGCAAACGCACTTCGCCTTTTTTTGCGGCGCTGGTGAATGGGGGGGCGTCGCACTTCGTCGAGCAGGACGATCTGCACAACAGCTCGGTGCTGCATCCCGGCACGGTGGTGTTTCCAGCGGTGCTCGCCGCAGCGCAGGACACGGGCGCTTCGGGCAGGGCTCTGATCACCGCTGCGGTGGCGGGATACGAGTGCGGTGTGCGCGTGGGTGAGTTCCTCGGCCGCTCGCACTACAAGGTGTTTCACACGACAGGGACCGCGGGCAAACTTGCCGCGGCCGCCGGGGTGGCGCACCTGCTTGAACTCGACGCAGACAGGATCCAGCATGCGCTGGGGTCAGCCGGCACCATGGCCGCCGGCTTGTGGGAGTTTCTGCGCGATGCCGCCGATTCCAAGCAACTGCACGCGGCGAAGGCCGCCGCCGACGGATTGCTGGCGGCGTACATCGCACGTGACGGCTTCACCGGCGCGCGTGAAATCCTCGAAGGGAAGCAGGGGATGGCGGCCGGGATGTCGAGCGATGCCGATTCCGGGTGTCTCACTGATGGACTCGGCACACGCTGGACGCTCGCCGAGACCTCGTTCAAGTTCCACGCGTCGTGCCGCCACACCCATCCCGCAGCCGACGCGCTGCTGGAACTGATGTGCGCTCATGAGCTCGAGGCCGATGACATCACGGCGGTCACGGCGCATGTCCATCAGGGGGCGCTTGACGTGTTGGGTCCCGTGACCGATCCGCGGACCATACATCAGTCGAAATTCTCGATGGGCTTCGTGCTGGCGTTGATTGCGCTTAACGGCCGCGCTGGCCTTGCCGATTTCACCGAAGCCGCGCTCAAGGACAGGCGGGTGCGTGCTTTTCACGACAGGGTGAACATGGCGTTCGACCCGGAGATCGATCGCGCCTATCCGCGGCGTTGGATGGGCCGGGTGACGGTGAAGACACGCGACGGGGGCAAATTGGAGCAGCGTGTCACTTCACCCAAGGGTGATCCCGACAACACCCTCACGCGTGACGAGCTCGAAGACAAGGCGCTGCGGCTTGCATCCTTTGCCGGTGGTGCTACTCAGGAAGAAATGAAGCGTGTGATTACGCGCGTTTGGCGCTTGCGCGACGAACCCAACGTGCGGGATTTTCTCAAAGCGTAGGATGGGCGCCGCCCGCCGGGCGCGAGGATGCCCACAATGAGGATTTGCGATGCCTGTAATGTCTTATTCGTTGGCCGAGCAGCAAGAAAAGAGCCGCGGTGCGTGCCGTAGCACCGCACCCGGCTCCTTCCGCTTTATCGCTCCTTATCAATCATCTGTAACGTAGTCCTGGCGAATTTCGCGAGCCAGCCAGTAGGCTTGTTCACCCGGCCTGCCCGCAACGCCTTGGCTCGGATCGAAGGCCATGCCTTCAAAGGCTGGCGTCGGCCTTAAGGCGCCCGGGACACAGTGCGCATACATGAGCGGAACGCTCGAGGAATCCTCTTCAAGGCTGTTGATCGCGAGCTGTGTGAGCAACGAGTTGCAGTCGATCTCTGCGGCCGGTGCCGGGGAATAGATTCCCCCCAGCATCACGGCCGATACCACGAACAATCCGAGTTTCCGTTTCATGTTGGTATCTCCATTCAAGTTGTTTGCGACAAATGCTCTGGGCCTCGGGCTGTAACGGACGGAACGAATTGCGATGTTCCAATCTACAGCACCTCGGGTCATACGAACTTGATACATTGCTTAGATGGAGCTTACGCGCCCGTCAGCAGTGACCGGTAAGCGCCAAACCGCCCTGTCATTTTTCGCAGCTTCACGCCGTAAGTTCTTCGACTTCAGCATCGGACCTCAAGTTTAGGAACTTGGTGCACAAACGTTTTTGATTGAGAGATTATTCCACCCCAAGAAGGACCAGTTCCGCGCTGCGGCTCAAAACCGCAAGGCGAACAGGTTCGGGCTTTATACACGGCAACAAGGCCGGAAGGCCCTGGCGTGCACGAACCCGCCCCTTTTCCTTGAGCTCAGCGGAGGGGGTGTCCTATTGCCGGGGTTGCGTTGCCTCGGATTCTGTTGCGGCTGGATCCGCCGGAGCCGCTGAACCCTCTGCGCCTTCGATTGCTTCGCCCGGCCTCCCGGCAACGCCGGGCGGTTCTTGCGC
>MERG01000004.1 GCA_001771985.1 Betaproteobacteria bacterium RIFCSPLOWO2_12_FULL_62_13
CAACTCGATTTTGAATAACGCGACCGGCGGGATGCGCTGCGCTTTCCCGCCCTACCAGCTCTTCTGGGTCGTATATCTGACGGGACCGTTTCGGGAAAGATCGCGAAACAGGTATTCCGTGATCTGTGGGATGGAAAAATCGTAGGCGCGGCTAATCTATCTCTTCCAGCTCTTCAATTTCAGGCGCAGGGGGATGCCTATATTGAGAAGATGGGACTCAGGCAGATCTCGGATAATATTGAAATTGAAAGGATTTGCGACGAGGTGATCGCCGCAAATCCTAAGCAGGTGGCAGACTACCGCGGCGGGAAGGAAAAAGCCTTCAACTCGCTGGTGGGGCAAGTGATGAAACTCACCAAGGGGAAGGCCAATCCCCAGCAGGTGAACGAGATCCTGAAGCGCAAGCTCTCCGGCTGAACACACGGGCGGTGCAACACGTATTGTCGTCCCCGTGAAAACGGGAATCCCCCAACGTGTCATTCCCTTGAAGAAGGGAATCCAATTTTCGGTTCACAGCGATCACGCGCCAAATAGGTTCCCGCCCCCCGATTAAAGCATTCGAGGGCAGGCTTCGCGGGAACGACACAGTTTCTCAGCGGCCCTATTTCTTCGGCGTCGGCGCTGGTACAGGCGCCGCGGCGCTCTGCCCGCCGCCCCGCAATTCCACATAGCGCTTCTTCTGCACGGCGTACTTTTGCCGGATTTCTTCTTTTTCCTTCTCCTTGGCCGCGATGTTTTGTTCGATCTTCTCTTTTTCCCCGCCGGCCCGCGCCAGGTCCTCCTTGGAATTGCGCTTCTTGGCATCGTTATAGCGATCGGTCGCGTTCTTGAGGGACGCCTGTATCTGAATGATCTGCAGGTCCACCTGCTGGAGGTCGCGGTCGCGCCGCTGGTCGATTTCCTTCTCGTCCGTATAGGTGTTGAGCAACGCGGCGTCCTGGCGCTTTTGCTCGGCCAGACGCCTCCGTTCTACTTCCTTCTGCTTGGCGAGATCTTTCTCCCGTTCCCTGCGCTTCGCGGCCTCCTCGGCCGATTCGACGTTCTTGCGAGTCATCCCGCGGCTGTCGAGTTCCTTGGCGGCATTGTCGCGATATTCGGGTGGTACCGTGTCCCCGCATCCCACCACCTTGCCCGATTTGTCTTTCCAGCACACGATCTTCCCGGCGCCGCTCTTGGACTGGGCCATGGCGGTAGCGGCGAAGAGACCCGTCAGCGCGAGTGCGAGCGTTGCGGAAAAAAATGCACTTTTTGGATTAAGCATGGGCCTTGATTCCATATCGTTGACGATACCTGTCGACCACCTCGAGGTTATGCCTGAGCCCGGGATCAGTCTTGAGATAGCTCACCAGATCGTCGAGCGTCGCGATGCTGATTACGCGGATATTATAGCTTTGTTCAAGTTCCTGCGTCGCCGAGAATTCGCCTGCGCCGCGCTCCATGCGGTCCAGCGCGATCGCCACCCCGCAGGGTATGGCGTTTGAACCACGGATCACCTCGACAGACTCGCGCACCGAAGTACCCGCGGAAATCACATCGTCGACGATCAGCACGCGTCCGGCGAGGGGCGCGCCGATCACGTCGCCGCCTTCCCCGTGGTCCTTTGCTTCCTTGCGGTTGAAACTGTAGCCCACGTTACGCCCGGCGTCGGCGAGCGCGATGGCGACGGCCGCCGCCAGCGGGATGCCCTTGTAGGCTGGTCCGAACAGCGCGTCGAACTCGATGCCCGCGGCGAGAATCGCTTTCGCGTAGAATTGCGCAAGTTGTTTGAGCGCCGCGCCGTTGTAGAACAGCCCTGCATTGAAGAAATAAGGCGAGAGCCGCCCTGCCTTGGTCTTGAATTCGCCAAAGCACAGCACTTTCTGGTTTACCGCGAAGCGGATGAATTCCTGCCTGAAATCGGATGCCATATCATCGTGTAATTCTTTTTTTCGGGCATTAACCGGCGCACCGGAAGCACCGCGTCCGGTTCAATGCGCGACAGCGCGAGTCGTTGAATAACATGTTGAGAATTATAACGCTGAACTTGAACGGCATCCGCTCCGCGGCGAAAAAGGGCTTTTTCAGGTGGCTTGCGCGGCAGCGGGGCGATGTTGTTTGCGTGCAGGAGATCAAGGCGCAAGCCGGCGATATAACGGAGGAAATGCTGGCGCCGGCGGGCTTCAAGGCGCATTTTCATTACGCGGAGAAAAAGGGCTACAGCGGCGTCGGCCTCTATAGCAAGCAGGTCCCGGCGCGGGTGACCGAGGGCATCGGCATCGCCGATATCGATGGCGAGGGCCGTTACCTGCGCGCCGATTTCGGAAACCTGAGCGTAATCTGCGTCTACCTGCCGTCGGGTTCGAGCTCGGAGGAGCGGCAAAGGATCAAGTTCAGGTTCATGGACCGTTTTTTCCCGCATCTCAGGAAACTGAAGGCGGAAGGCCGTGAAATCGTGCTCTGCGGTGACTGGAATATCGCGCACAAGGAGATCGACCTCAAGAACTGGCGCGGCAACCGGAAGAACTCGGGGTTTCTCCCGGAGGAGCGGGCGTGGCTCACGCAGGTGTTCGACGATCTCGGCTGGATCGACGTCTTCCGCCGCATCGACCCTCGTCCCGAGCAATACACCTGGTGGTCGAACCGCGGCCGGGCGTGGGCGAAGAACGTGGGGTGGCGCATCGATTACCAGATTGCAACGCCCGCTCTTGCGGCGACGGCGAAGCGCGTGGCGATATTCAAAGAACAAAGGTTTTCGGACCATGCGCCGCTCACGATCGATTACGATTTCGCGCTCTGATGCCCGCCTCCCGCGCCCCGGTTGCCTCCGCTCGGCGTCCCTGGCAGGAGGTATTCGTTGCCGTATTCAGCGGACGCATGCTGGTCGCGCTGCTCATGGGCTTCGCCTCGGGCCTGCCGCTGCTGCTGACCGGTTCCGTGCTGCAGGCGTGGCTGAAGCGCGGGGGAGTTGACCTTGCGAGTATCGGGCTCTTCGCCTTGGTCGGATTGCCCTATACCCTCAAATTCCTGTGGTCGCCGCTCTTCGATCGCTACACGCTGCCGCTGTTCGGCCGGCGCCGCGGCTGGCTGCTCCTCACGCAGTTCGCTTCAGCCGCCGCGTTGTTCGCGTTGAGCTTCGCGCGACCGACGGCCGACGATCTGCTGGGGGTGTCCGTTGCTGCTCTGGTGGTGGCTTTTTTTTCCGCATCGCAGGACATTGTGGTCGACGCCTATCGGCGCGAGAGTCTGACCGACGTCGAGTTGGGTCTCGGCTCCGCCTTGTATGTCAACGGTTATCGCGCCGGCATGCTGTTGGCGGGCGGCGGCGGGCTGATTCTCGCCGGCACGTACTCGTACGAGACCATGTATCGGCTGATGGCCGCCTTCATGGCCGCCTGTATCGTGGTGACGCTGCTCGCGCCGGAGCCGCCGCTCCCCGAGGGCCGGCCGACCACACTCTTCGAGTCGGTGTTGCTGCCGTTCCGCGACTACTTCACGCGCGACGGCGCATGGCTTGCGCTCGGATTCATCCTTCTCTACAAGCTGGGCGATACCATGGCCTCGGCCATGACCACACCGTTCTATCTCGATCTCGGTTACAGCGAAACCGAGATCGGTGCGGTGGTGAAGCTGTTCGGCTTCTGGGCCACCATCGCCGGCGGCACGTTCGGCGGCATCCTGATTCTGCGCATCGGGCTGAACCGCGCGTTGTGGATGTTCGGCCTTGGCCAGATGCTCTCGACACTCGGATTCGTGGTGCTCGCCGGCCTGCAGCCCAGCGCGATTGCGCTGGCGGCGGTCGTCGCAATCGAGAATCTCACCGCCGGTCTCGGAACCGCGGCGTTTGTCGGGTTCATGGGCGCGCTCACCGACCGCCGCTTTACCGCGACGCAGTATGCGCTGCTATCGAGCTTGATGGGCGTGCCGCGTGTACTCGCCTCCGCGCCCACCGGCTGGCTCGCGGCCTGGCTCGGCTGGCCGGGGTTTTTCCTGCTCTGTACTTTGATCGCGATCCCGGGCCTCGCGCTGCTGCGCTGGATTACGAGGCTGGCGGAACCGGACGCAGTGGCAGCCGTCGCTCAGGCGCCATTGCCGAAGTGATAGACCGCAAGCGCACCAAACAGATTGGGCCAGAACCCGACAGTGTTGCCGTGAGTGAGCACTTTGCGCTCGACGATGCGGATGCTGCGGTCCGCGCAGAAGCGCTCGAAGTCGGCGATCGTGCACAGGTGCACATTGGGTGTGTCGAACCACTGGTATGGCAGATTGTCGGACACCGGCATGTGTCCGGCAGCGATCTGCAAACGGTTCTTCCAGTAACCGAAGTTGGGAAAGGTCACGATGCCTTCGCGGCCGACGCGCAGCATTTCCCTCATGATGCGCTCGCTGTTCTTCATCGCCTGCAGCGTCTGGGACAGGATCACGTAATCGAAAGAGCGGTCTTCGAAATCGGACAATCCGCGCTCAAGATCGCTCTGGATCACGTTCACGCCGTTCCTTACGCAAGCGAGTATGCCGTGGTCGTCGATTTCGACGCCATAGCCGGCGATGTTGCGCTCGCGCTTGAGGTAGATGAGGAGCGTGCCGTCGCCGCAGCCCAGATCGAGTACGCGCGAGCCCGGCCGCACCCAATCGGCGATCGCCGCAAAATCGGAGCGCTGAGAACCGTTGCCGTTGTCACCGCCGGCATGGAAAGAGGGGCTCATGGGGCCGCCTCTGTTCCGTGGTGCCGGATGCAAGCGTCGTCGCGTCGGCGACTGGGCGCAATTCGCCTTGGTCGCATCCCCGCAAGCAGGGCCCCTGCTCCCTGGCTCATGCGCCTACCTCCGCCGCGATCCTGTCGAAGTATGCCGTGACCAGCCGGTGGTAGCGCGGATCGTCGAGCAGGAACGCATCGTGGCCGTGCGGTGCGTCGATCTCGGCGTAGGTGACTTCGCGGCGATTATGGAGGAGCGCTTTTACGATTTCGTGCGAGCGTTCGGGCGAGAAGCGCCAGTCGGTGGTAAACGAGATCACGAGAAAGCTCGCTTCGGCCGGCGCGAGCGCGCGCGCGAGATCGCCGCCGTGCTCGAATGCCGGATCAAAATAATCCAGCACCTTGGTGATGCGCAGATACGTATTGGCGTCGAAGTACTCGGCGAACTTGTTGCCCTGGTGGCGCAAGTATGACTCGATCTCGAACTCCGCGTCGAATGAATAGGTGAGCCTGCCATGCTTGAGCTGCCGCCCGAACTTGCTCGCCATCTCATCGTCGGAGAGATAGGTGATGTGACCGACCATGCGCGCCACGCGCAGACCCCGTTTGGGCGTGGTCCCGTGCGAATAGTAATCGCCGCCATGGAAATCCGGATCGGTGATGATCGCCTGGCGGGCGACTTCGTTGAAGGCGATGTTCTGCGCGGAAAGACTCGGCGTGCAGGCGATGACCAGCGCGTGGCGCAGCCGCTGCGGATATTGGATCGTCCAGGCGAGCGCCTGCATGGCGCCGAGGCTCCCTCCCATCACCGCCGCGAACCGGCGTATGCCGAGATGATCGGCGAGCCGCGCCTGGGTCGCGACCCAATCTTCAACCGTGACGACGGGGAACTGCGCGCCCCATGACTTGCCGGTCTGGGGATTGATGCTCCTCGGACCGGTCGAGCCGTGGCAGCCGCCCAGGTTATTGACGCCGATCACAAAGAAGCGGTTGGTGTCGAGCGGCTTGCCGGGCCCGATCATGTTGTCCCACCAGCCGGGATTCGCCGGATCATCGGCGTAAGTGCCCGCGACGTGATGCGAGGCGTTGAGCGCGTGACACACCAGCACCGCGTTCGACCGGTCACGGTTGAGTGTGCCGTAAGTTTCGTAGACGAGCTGGTACTCGTCGATCACCGTCCCGCATTTCAGCGCGACGGGTTCGCGGAACTTCGCGACCTGCGGCGTGACGACGCCGACCGAATGTGTGATGGTGCTGCCGTCCATAAATAAAAAACCCCGGTTGCGGCTTGCGTTCCCGGGGTCATGAGAGTCCTGCGGCATCTCTTTAGCCGGATTTATTACGCGCCCGCAAGCTGATATCAAATCGGCGCGACAAAACAAGCGGTCAGCACATTACCTTGGGATGCGCGGGTTGTCAAATTCAAGCATTGATCCGGCCGAGCAGCGCCCGCAGCTTTTCGGGGTCGTGAGCGCGCAGCATCTTCTGGACGAGCGGTTTGATCTTGCGCAAGCTCGACTTGAGAATGTACTGCTTGACGTCAAGCAGGTGCGCCGAATGCATCGAGTACTGCCGCAAGCCCAGCGCGAGCAGCAGCCGCGTGAGCGCGACATCCCCCGCCATCTCACCACATAATGCGACCGGGATTTTCGCCTTGTTCGCGGCCTTGAAAATGTGCGCGAGGAGGCTGAGCACCGCCGGGTGCAGAGGGTCGTAGAGATGCGCGACCGTGTCGTCGGTGCGGTCGATTGCCAGCGTGTATTGAATGAGGTCGTTGGTGCCGATCGACAAGAAGTCGAGCTTCCTGGTAAAGATGCCGAGCGCAAGCGCGGCGGCGGGCACCTCGATCATGCCTCCCACCGTGATATCGCGGTCATACGGGACGCCCTCCTCGTCCAGGCTCGACTTGGCCTGCCTGATCAGTTGCAATGCCTGGTCGACTTCGGCGGCGTTCATCAGCATCGGGATGAGGATGTTGATCTTGCCGTAGTGGGAGGCGCGCAGCATCGCCCGCAACTGGATCAGAAAACGCTGCGGTTCCACGAGGCACAGCCGGATCGCGCGCAAGCCAAGCGCCGGGTTGACCGTCATGCCCTGGGCCCCGTCCGTCTGCTTGTCGGCGCCGAGGTCGTAAGTGCGAATAGTGACCGGGAGCCCCCCCATGTCTTCCGCCACCTTGCGGTAGGCTGCAAACTGCTCTTTCTCGTCGGGCAGCCCGTCGCGGTTCAGGAACAGGAACTCGGTGCGGAACAGGCCGATGCCCATGGCGCCGTTCTCCCGGGCTTCCACGACGTCTCCGGGCAACTCGATGTTGGCATGCAGCTCGACTTCGACCCCATCGAGCGTGACTGCGCGGGTGTTCCGCAGGCGCTTCAACTTCTGCCGTTCGATCTCGAACTGGTGCTGGCGCAACTGATACTCGGCAAGCACCTGCCGGTCGGGGTCGACGATCACCACACCCTGCGTTCCATCGACGATGATGAGCTCGTTCTCCCGGATCAACTGACGCCCGTTGTGCAGGGCGACGATCGAAGGGATGTTGAGGCTGCGCGCGACCACCGCGGTATGCGAGGTGGCGCCTCCCAGATCGGTGATGAAGCTTGCGAAATGATGCTGCTTGAATTGCACGACGTCGGCCGGAGAGAGGTCGTGCGCGACCAGGATCAGGCTGTGTTCGGCATCGCTCGGCGCCGGCGGCAGGTAGCCCGGCTGGCCGGAGAGCGTCTTCATGATGCGCTCCACAACCTGGATGACATCAGCCTTGCGCTCGCGCAAATAACCGTCTTCAATCTCGTCGAACTGCGCGAGCAGCGCGTCCATCTGCACCTTGAGCGCCCATTCCGCGTTGCATTGCTCGCTTTCGATAATCTTGCGCGGCGCCACCGATAAAGTCGAGTCGTCGAGGATCATCAGGTGCAGATTGATGAACGCGGTGAACTCGGCAGGCGCCGTCGCGGGCACGTTCGCCCGCAACTGCTCGAGCTCGCTGCGCACGGCGCGGATCGCGGCGTCGAAGCGCGCGGACTCGTCCGGCACCTGCGGGGCGGGAACGACGTAATGGGCCGCCTCGAGCTTGGCGCGCGATACGAGATGCGCGTGGCCGATGGCGATGCCGCCGGAGACGCCGATGCCGTGAATGGTGAAGCTCATAAACCCAGGGGTTAGGGACTAGGGGTTAGGGGCTAGGGACCAAGGGTTAGGGACTGGTTACCGGCGCCGACGAACTCGTAGTCCCTAGCCTCTAGGCCCTAACTCCTGATTCTACTCGCCTTCGCCGAAGCAGTCGGCGATCAGGGCTTGCAGGGCCTGCATCGCCTGCTGTTCGTCAGGCCCGTCGGTTTCGATCACGATTCTGCAGCCCTTGGCCGCGGCGAGCATCATGACGCCCATGATGCTCTTGGCGTTCACCCGCCTGCCGTTGCGGCTCACCCACACGTCGCTCTTGAACTGCCCCGCAACCTGGGTGAGCTTTGCCGAGGCCCGGGCGTGCAGCCCGAGCTTGTTGATGATCTCAACTTCCCGTTGCAGCATTGCGAACGGTGGCGAGCGCCGGAGGAACACGCATGACCCCTTCGCACCCCCCGCTCACCGCCTTGGTCACGATGGTGTGCAGAGATTTGTCGCGGTAGGTCAGCGCGCGGATCAGCATCGGCAAATTGAGGCCGGCCACCGCTTCGATCTTGCCCGGGATAACAAGCTTCGCCGCGATGTTGGAGGGCGAGCCCCCGTACATGTCGGTAAGGATCAGGACGCCGTGGCCGCAATTCAGGTCTTTGACCATGGCGCGTGCCTGCGGCAGCAGCAGCACGGGATCGTCCTGTGCCGTGACACCCAGTTGCTTGAGCCGCGGCGGGCGCTTGTTGAGCACATGGCTTGCGCCGTGAATAAGGCTCTCGCCGAGCGTGCCGTGCGTGATGATCAGAATGCCGATCATGGGTGTGTGCCGGTGCGGTAACGCGGGGGTTGATATTTTACGCTTTTGCGTTGCAGCAAGCAGCACTCATATCCTCTCCCGCAGCGCGCCTGGCCGGGCATCTTGGTTTGATTCACAGCGGTTGCCTGCAATAGGAGGCTCAGGCGGGGTGAGCGACTGCCTCGTCTACGGCATCGAGCATCATGCCGGCGACATTGAAACCGGTCTGCTGCATGATTTCCTGGAAGCAGGTGGGGCTCGTGACGTTGAGCTCGGTCAGGTAGTCGCCGATCACGTCCAGCCCGACGAGCAGCAGCCCATCCTTGGCCAGCGGCGGTCCCAGTGCCGCCGCGATCTCGCGGTCGCGGGCGGTGAGCTCGCGCGCTACGCCCGTGGCGCCGGCGGCCAGGTTGCCACGCGTTTCCCCGGGCTTCGGGATGCGTGCGAGCGCGTATGGCACCGGCTTGCCGCCGATCAAAAGCACGCGCTTGTCGCCGTCGTGAATTTCCGGGATGAAGCGCTGCGCCATGATGGTGCGGCGGCCGTAGTGGGTCAGCGTCTCGATGATTACATTGACGTTATGGTCGTGCTCGTGTACCCGGAACACGGAGACGCCGCCCATGCCGTCAAGGGGTTTCAAGATGATGTCGTGGTGCTCGGCGAGGAATTCGCGGATCAGGCCGTCCTTGCGCGTCACCACCGACGGCGCGGTGAACTGCGCGAAGCGCGCGATCGCCATTTTTTCGTTGTAGTCGCGGATGGCGCGCGGCCGGTTGAAAACGCGGGCGCCGCGCGCCTCGGCGAGTTCCAGCAGATACGTGCTATAGACATACTCCATGTCGAATGGCGGGTCTTTGCGCATCAGCACCGCGTCGAAATCCTCGAGCGGCGTCTCGCGTGCGGCATCCAGGCGGTACCATGGGTTTTTCTCCGCGGTGAGATGCAGGCAGCCGGCATTTCCGGCCACTCCCGCCTGGCGCCAAGTGAGGTCTTCCTGCTGCATGGCGTAAAGCTCGTGCCCGCGCGCCGCGGCCTCCCGCATGATCGCGAAAGTGGTGTCCTTGTAGATCTTGAAATCGTCGAGTGGATCGACGATGAACGCGAGCTTCACGCCACGCTCCGCGTGGAGAAGGATGAAGGATGAGGGATGAAGGATGAAGGAGCTTTTCGAAGGATGAAGGGTGAAAGATGAAGGATGAAGGATGAAAAAGCTCTGGCGGCGCAAGCGATTCCGCCTTCATCCTTCCGCCTTCCGCCTTGCCCTTTCATCCTTCCGCCTTCATCCTTTCGCGCTCGACATCCGGAAACGGGCCGGTCGGCGCAGTGGTGAGACGCGGAACCGTCATAATCTCCTCACTAATCGATCATTCTATCCCATCCGGGTTGGTGACCGCACAGCGCATCTCGCTCCTGCGGTGCTCATTGGGAAACATCGCCGCGGCTGGCGCGGCGGAGGCCGCACGTGAGGCGGTACGGCACTGTTTGCGTCGCGAGCTGGGGGAAATCATCCCCAGCCGGGAGCTGAACGCACGTTGAGCAGGTTCGAGCGATACTGAAGTCCAAGAAAAAACGGGCGCCCGCAGGCGCCCGCGAAGTCACACATAACTCTGATCAGGTATGGTAGGCCGTCTCGCCGTGGGAGCCCACGTCGAGACCTTCGCGCTCTTCTTCTTCGGTGACGCGCAGGCCGACCAGCAGGTTGGCGATCCAGAACGACACGGCTGCTACGACGCCGGTCCAGATGACCGTGGTCACCACGGCCTTGAACTGAATCCAGACTTGCTCGCCGATGCCCGGGAAGCCGGTCTTGCCCGTGACCCAGTCGGTCACCAGCCCCGGCCCGCCGAGCGACGGGTCGTTGAACACACCGGTGAGAAGCGCGCCCAGGACCCCGCCGACCGCATGGACGCCGAATACGTCGAGCGAATCATCCGCGCCGTGCCAGCGCTTCAACTGGTTCACGCCCCACAGGCAAACCATGCCGGCGGCGAGCCCGATCACGAACGCCCCGGGAATACCGACATTGCCCGCTGCCGGCGTGATCGCCACCAGGCCGGCGACCGCGCCCGAGGCGGCACCCAGCATCGAGGGCTTGCCCTTGAACAGCCATTCACCGAAAGTCCAAGTGAGCACCGCGCAGGCGGTCGCGAGGAAAGTGTTGATGAACGCGAGGGTCGCCGAGTTTCCGGCCTCGAGCGCGGAACCCGCGTTGAACCCGAACCAGCCCACCCACAGGAGCGATGCTCCAATCATGGTCATCGGCAGATTGTGAGGCGTCAGCGCTTCCTTGCCGAAGCCGATGCGCTTGCCCAGCATGTAGGCGCCGACCAGGCCGGCCACACCGGCGTTGATATGCACCACGGTGCCGCCCGCGA
>MERG01000005.1 GCA_001771985.1 Betaproteobacteria bacterium RIFCSPLOWO2_12_FULL_62_13
CGCGGCGATCTGGGCGGCGTCGAGCCGCTCGGGTGTTGTTTCGCTCATGGAAGCACCACCACTTTGCCGAACACCTCGCGGTTTTCGAGTGCGCCGAATGCCTCGTTCACGTGGTCCAGCGCAAAGGTGCGGTCGATGACCGGTTTTAGTTTGCGGCCGCGCACGAGCTCGAACAACTGCTCCACATCTTCGCGCATCCATCCGTTCGAACCCAGCACCTGCAGCTCGAAGGTCCAGATGTAGCGGATGTCTTCCTTCGGATCGAAGCCCGCCGTCGCGCCGCAGGTGAGGAGCTTCCCCTGGCGATGCAGGATGCGCAGCGACGGCACCCAGGTGTCGCCGCCGGTGAAATTCACCACGACGTCAACACCATTGGTGAATTGACGCCGGCGCGGTTTGCCGAAACGCTCGTAAACCCAATCGGTGAGCTTGTGCCTGGTGTAATCGAGGATATGGTCGGCGCCGAGCTGCTTCAGCCGCTCGAGCTTCGTGTCGCTCGACGCGCACGCAATCACCTCGCACCCCGCAAGCTTCGCGAGCTGCACGCAGCAGGTGCCGACGCCGCCCGATGCGCCGAGAATCAGCACCTTCTCGCCTGCCTTGACGCGGCCGATCGTGTACATCATGCGCAGCGCCGTGCCATACGCGACAGGCAGGCAGGCGGCGTCCGCATACGCGACGTCGTCCGGCAGCCGTAGCAGGTGATGTGTCGGCAGCTTGCAGAACTCGGCAAGCCCGCCATGCCACATCTCGCCGATGAGCCCGCCGTTCGTGACCCAGTCAACAGGGTCGATCAGCACGCGCTCGCCGATTTTCCAGTCGCGGACGGCCGATCCGAGCTCCACGATTTCACCGGCGAAGTCGATCCCCATGATGCATGGCATCGGCACCTTGATGCCGGGCATGCCGCGCCGCGTGAACAGATCGTGATAGTTGAGCGAGGTCGCGCGCACCCGCACCACCACGTCGTGCGGACCCGGCACCGGATCCGGAAAATGCGTTTCGTACTTGATCGAGCCGGGTCCGCCGTGCTCGTAAATCACCGCCGCTCTCATGCCGCGCGCCCCATCCTGTCCTCATTGAAAAAAATAGAGGGCCGCGCCGCAGCCGTCTGCGGGCCCAACCCAGATGCCGCGATCAGGCCCATTATGTACTTCGACCCCGCGGTTTGCGAGGAGGCTGCGCGTTTCAGCAACGCTCGCCACGCGGAAACCGATTCCGGCGGGACTCGGCAGCGGCGGCGTAGGCGCGCCCGGCGCCCGATGCGCCCACGCGGCCGGCGTCATCACCCAGACGGCGCCCCGGGCCAGCGCGAGTCGCCACTCGCCTTCCCCAGCGGGCTCGGCAGCGGTCTCGAACAGCGACGCGAATTTCCCGGCCGTTGTGCGGGCATCGGGCGCGCAGACGAAAACATCGCGCAGCGCGATCACGCCGTTCGGATGATCGAGCAGGTGCGGCTGCCAGATGACGTCGCGCGTAAGGTGTTCACAGTAGAGCAGGCGCGCTTCCGGGTAGGCGTCGCGCTCGAAGTACATATTGCGAAACGCCGCCCGCCGCGTCTCATTGCCCGCGGGGCCGTAGGCCGCGTCGCGTTCAAGCTGGCGCGGCGCCTCGACGGGCACACCGCGGCGCTTGAGCTCGGCGTGTGCGGCGTCGGCCGAGTCGCAGCCCATCGCGATCATATGGGCGCCCTCGTAGCGGGCAACCAGCGCTTTGACGTTGCTGTACATCGCGGGATCGGTGAGGCCGATGACCTCGAGATAGCCTTCGCGGAACATCGCGCAATGGTTGCCGGATCCCCACGGCTCGACCGGGCCGCCCGGCGTGCGCGACCCGCGATGCATGCTGCGCGCGGTCAATTGGAAGCCCAGCCGCTCGTACATCTGGCGCCCCCGGTCAAGGTCTTTGACCGCGACGCCGGCGTGATCGAGCGCGAGGTGTGCCGTCACGGTCGCTTCTCTGCCGCCTGCCACAGCTCGACCGCACGCTGTTTCAGCGTCTTGCGGTCGATCTTGTTCGGGCCCGCGAGCGGCAACGCGTCGAGCAGGCACACCCGGCGTGGGTGCTGGTAAGCAGGCCCGTGTTCGAGCGTGTAACGCTTTATGTCTTCCTCCGAGAGCGTGCTGCCGGCTTTCCGCACCACGAAGGCAAAAGGCTTTTCGCCTTTGATGTCGTCGGGCACGGGCACGACGCACGCCTGCGCGATCTGCGGATGCTGCTCGAGAAGATGCTCGACCTCGCCCGGAAATACGTTCTCCCCGCCGCACACGAACATGTCGTCGCTACGCCCCACGAAGAAATACGCGCCCTCTGCATCGCGCCGGAACACGTCGCCCGAGACGTACCAGCCGTCGCCGGTGAGCACCTCGCGCGTCTTCTCCGGCATGTTGAGATAGGCCGTCATGTTCGCCGGCGTGCGCTGCCACAGCACGCCTTCGTCGGCGTCGCGCCCTTGTGCGTCGACAAGCCGCAACTCGACATCCTCGAGCGGCCAGCCGATCGACCCATCCGGAGGCATCTGGCCCGGGCGCGGCGCGCAGACGACGGGCCCCGCTTCGGTCGTGCCGTAGCTGTTTGTGATAAGCGCTCCCGGGAATACCGCTTTGACTTCGCTCCAGAGCCTGGCGGAGACCGGCGCCGATCCCATGCGCACCGTTGTGACCTTCGACCGGTCGATCTTCTCGAGCAGGTCCTTTTCGCGTAGACACATCGCATACATCGGCGGGACGCCGGTGAGCCACGTGCAGCCGAAGCGCTCGATGGCTTGCAGGAAACGCCGTGCGTCGAACTCCGGCATCAATACCTCGCCCGCCCCCGCTGCCAGCACGAACAGCGTCGTGCACAACGCGTTCATGTGACAGAGCGACGCGGCAACGAGCAGGCGCTGCGTGGTAGACGGCGCGCCGCCCCGCAGCCGCGCGCGCACCGCCCACAGGTGACCTTCGTGACTGAGCGGCACGCCTTTCGGGTGCCCGGTCGACCCCGATGTATAAAGCACCATCGCCGTCTCGCGCGGCCGGGGCCGCACCGGTTCGAACGCGCCGCGGTCGAGAACCGCGTCAAAGCCGTCCGCATCGGTGCTGTCGAAATTCGTCGCGGGGAGGCCCTCCGGCACGAAGCCGCGCCTCGGCGCGTCGCACATCACGTGCCGCGCCGAGGCATCGGCGAGCACATACTCGATCGTCGCGCGCGGGAATTTGTAATTGATCGGGACGGCGGTGAGGCCCGCGCGCGCGATGCCGAGAAACCCGGTCACGAATTCCGAGCGATTGGCCGACAGGATCGCGACCGCGTCGCCGCGCGCAAGACCGCGTCTCAACAGCCCGCGCGCCACCGCGTTCGCGAGTTCGTCGATCTCACGGTGACTGTAGTGGCGCGGGTTTTCCCAGTCGAGCAGGTCGATCAGCGCGGGCCTGTCGCCGCCGATCCGGGGGTCGTAAAGCGCGCCGAGGTTGTAGGCGCGCATGCTGCCTGCCGATGTCATCCGCGTGCCGGCAGTACTGCGGCGAACCTGGAGCCGCGCACGCACATGCGGCCTTGGGGGTCCTGCCACAGCTTCTCGTCGGCGTGCAGCTTGCCGAACGCGCGCGTAATCGCCTGCTGCGGCGCGTCGGAAAACGCGTCGATGACCTCGGCGTAATAGAGCGGTTTCTCGGCGATCAATTCGAGTATTCGCGCAGCGAGCTCCGCGACTTCTTTCTCCGTGGGCTTGCGATCGCCCGCGCGCACCGCCTTTTCGTCGAGCTTGTAGCTGCCGTACTTCGCGCGGTCGGCGTACGCGTAGGCGATGCGCTCATAGCGTTCGCGCGGTATGCCTTCCGGTATGGTGGCGTCGATGCCGACTTTCGCGCCGGTCGGGCCCACGCCCGCCGGCACAACCGGGAGGCTCGGATCGAGCGGTTTGGCGCGCGCGCCGGGAATGACGAACACGTCGCGATCGCCCTGCACGCGGGTTGCGATCGCCCATTCCACGTCGAGGCCGTTGTAGACATCGATGTCGTCGTCGACGACAACCGCATGCTTGATGTCGCCGACCGATAGCGCGGCCATCAGCGCGTTCTTTCCTTCGCCGGACTGCTTGCGTATCGAAATGACGACATGCCACGAGCCCGCGCCGCCCAAGGTCACGTTGATGTCCTTGACCTGGACTCCCGCGGCCTTGAACGCGCTGCGCAACTGCGACCATCGCGTCGGGATCATGAGCCACGTGACTTCCCACGGCATATGCAGCGCGTAATAGATCGGGTCGCGGCGATGCGAAATGGCCTTGATGCGCACGAGCGGGTTCCAGTGCAGCCCGCCCATGAGGCGCGTGAACTCGCCGAAACGGCCTTCGGGCCACGTCCAGCCGGTGGGCAGGATCTCGGCCTCGAGCACGATCTCCGCGCCCGCGATGTAAGGCACGTCGATCGTTTCGCACATCGATAGCGGCACCGGTGCGCCGCGCAATCCGCCCGCGATGCAGATCTCGTCGACGCCCATCGGCGCGCGGTAGCCGGCGGCCATGAATTCGAACAGGTGCGTGCCGATCGAAATCGAGACCGGAAGCGGCCTGCCTTCGGCGTACGCGCGCTGCGCGATGGCGCGCAGGTTGTTCGGCGTCACGATGTCGATGCCGGTCAGGTTTTTCTCTTTCAGCAAGAACCGATAAATCCCCGCATTCAAGCCGTCGCCGTCGCGAACGATGGTGACGCCGGCGGTGATCACCGGTCCGCCGTCGAGGATGGACGACATCGGGACGGGCAGGTTGAAGAGATCGACGTTATCGCCGACATGCGTGATCTCGCGCGTGGCGCTGGTCTCGACATAAACCGGCGGGATCGGCGTCGTGATCGCGCGCGTGAGCTTCTCCTCGATGTCGGCGTAGCGTTCCACGCCCATACCGATCGCCACGCGCCTGCTCGAGCGGATGAGGCCCGAGACGACCGGAATGTCGTAGCCGACGACGCGATGAAACAAGAGCGCCTTGTCGGCCTGATCGACAAGCGTCGCGATGTGACGGCTGTCCACCGGATCCCTGACGTCATCGAGCTCGCCCGCCGCGCGCAGGCGCTCCAGCAGATCGCGGAATATTTCGCGTTCGTACATGCGGTTTCCCCGGATGTGCTGCGTGGCGGGTTGCCACCCACCCTGCACTATTGAATCGTGAGCCGCAGGGGGGTCAGCGCACCGCAACCCGCCGCACAAGTTCACTCGCCGCCGCCGGCGCTCCCGGACTCCGGCGCTTTACTTCTCCTTGATTCCGGTGACCTTCATGGCACGCGACCACCTCGCCATCTCTTTCTTGATGAGCGCGCCGAGCTCCTCGGGAGTGCTCGTCACAGGTTCGGTGCCCTGGCTGCTTAGCTTCTGGTTCACCTCAGGGCTTGCTATCGCGCGGCGGATCTCTGTATTCAGACGGTCGACGCGGGCACGCGGCATGCCCGCAGGCCCGACCACGGCGTAGTAACCGGTGATGGCGAGGTCCGGATATCCCGCTTCGACCAGCGTTCCGACGTCAGGGTAAGTCGGCGATCGCTTCGCGCCCGTAGTCGCGATCGCCCGCACGCGGCCGCTTTGCACGTGAGGAAGCGCCGTGTTCGGCTGAGTAAACATCAGCTCGATCTCGCCCGCGATCGCTGCGGCGACTCCCTGCGCACCGCCCTTGTATGCTACGGGCTCCATTTTGATGCCTGCGGCGCGCGAAAGCAGTTCGCCCGTCAGGTGGTTCGACGTGCCCAAGCCGACGGTGCCGTAGTTGAGCTTGCCGGGACGGGACTTGGCGAATGCGATGAGCTCTCTTACGTTGCGCACCGGCAGCGACGTATTTGCAACGATGATCAGCGGCTGCTGCGCGACCAGTGATATCGGCGCGAAGTCCTTGACGGTGTCATAGTTCACTTTCTTGAAGTACGCCGGAGCGATGAACAGTGCGCTCGTCGATGCCATGAAAACGGTATGGCCGTCGGGCGTGCTCTGTGCCGTCAGCTCCGCCGCAAGGACGCCGCCGGCAGAACTCCGGTTATCGACGATGACCGGCTTGCCCAGCAACTCATGCAGCTTGGCTGCAATAGGCCGGGTCATGATGTCGACAGTGCCGCCGGGCGCGAACGGCAGGATCATACGGATCGGGCGGGCAGGATAGGCTTCCTGCGCATTCGCGCTCGTAAGCGCCGAAAGCAATCCGGTCAACAGCAAGATCCCGACGGCACGTTTCATCAGAGTTTCCTTAATGTTCAGCGGCAAGATTAACGAATGAGAAAAACGCGGGCATGCAACGCTTGTCATTATAGCCGCGCGTGAGAGGTCCTGGACAAGGGGGTGCGGTATATCTACACTCACCTGCCGCGTTTGTTCTCGGGCAGCGCCAAGGCTTACCTGACGAATGCGCGTGGTTGAGCGGGCTGTATGATGATCAGATCGGCTCAGGTTCGCTTCTTTCCGCGCTTCTTTGAGCGCGCTTCCAGCCAGGCGCGATCCTCGGCCAGCGCCTGACGCGCGCGCTGCTCCTCCGCGGCATCGAGAAAGGCGGTCCGCGCGCAGCGCGCCTCGACGATGGGAAACGACAGAATGCCTCCTGCCAAACCGGCGCGGATCCACTCGCGGTCGCGCGGCTCCATCCGGGCATATTTCGACACCGCGGCGTCGTTCGGCTCGAGAAACCACGCGGCAAGCCCCGGTTCGAGCTCGATGCGAACGAGCCGCTCCTCCCAGCCGGCGGGCAGCGTCGCAAGGCGCGGGGAGATCGGATCGAGGTAAAAACCGTGTTCAGCCTCGAAAGGGCTGCCCTGTCCGAGCGCGCCGGCGAGCTCGAAAACGCGCGCCGGGTCGCTCTTGCCGTAGGCGTCCACGTCGACCGACATCGCCATGCGGGGCGGCACCTCGCCCGCGTAGCCGAGGGCCGCAAGGCTGCCGAACACGACGTAGTCGGTTTCGCCGCTCAGGCGCCGCGCTTGCGCAAACAGCCGCCGCAGGTCGTCGCGCCTCATCCCGCCGGCGGTTCGAGCATGCCGCTCCAGGGGGAATTCTGGAACAGCGCGTCGGTCCAGTCGTTGCGCTCGAGGAGCGCCGCCGCCACGCGCCGCACCGGGCCGGCAAGCATCGCGCGCCAGCGTGAGATGTAGTGCTCGCTGCAGAGCCGCTCGCGCTCCCAGCGGCGCACCGCAGCGCGCGCTCGACGCACCATGACGGCGGCCTCGGCGGCGGGCATGGCGAGCAGGCGCGCCGCCAGCGCCGCGTGACGCCGGCGGGCATCGAGCCGGCGCGCCCGCTCGCGCTCGCGCGCGAGAAGTGTCTCCCGCGCTTCCTGCGCGCCGATCGGCAAGGCGGCAAGTTCCAGCCCCAAGGCGTCGCAGATGCGCTGAAGCGTGCCGAGGCGGAAATCCTGCGCCGCGCCGGCCTCGAGCCGCGCGATTGTCACTCTGCCCGCGCCGCTCAGCCGGGCGAGCGCCGCCTGGGTCAGTCCGCGCGCGCGGCGGGCGGAACGCACGCCGGCAGCGAGCCGGCCACTGGGTTGGCTGGCGTATCGCATACGGTGCATTGTATCATATATGATGCTAATGCACTTCCCGCGGCATGCTTAATGTGCTGAGCGCGCTTCAAGGTCGCATTTTGCGATCTTGAAGACGCCCAGCCTGACCGTTTTTCACTTCATCCTTCATCCTTATTTCGTTTCCCTCACCGCGTATTCGCCGGCGCTTCGAGCCGCCACAGATGGGAGCGCCAGCGCACGGCGATGAGCAGGGTGAACGCAAGGCCGATCACGCAATAGAGCGTCGCCGTGATCGGATAACCGAAGCGGGCGATGAGCGGACCGGCGATCAAGAGTCCCGGCAGGTTGCCGTAGACCGCCAGCATCCGTATCCCCATGACGCGGCCGCGGAAGTGCACGTCCGTGGTGCGCAACAGCATCGCCGCCATGGTAATCATGCACAGGCATTGCGTGAAGCCGACGAGCATGAGGACTGCTATGCCGCTCGCAAGATGTTGTGTATACGCGAACGCGAGGAGCATCGCGTACCAGGCGACGCACGAGACGATCATCATGCGCGCCGGGCGAATGGCGCCGCCACGCGCGCTCAGCGCGATCGCGCCCAGCAGCGCGCCGAAGGCGGTGCTGGCGACGAGGTACCCAAGCCCCGTCTGATCGGTGCGATAAATCTCCTTCACCACGTACGGCAGCAACCCGTGGAACAACGGAAACGCCGTCAGGTTGAACAGGAAGGCAAGACACATCACCGCGAGCAGATGGGGCGTAGTCCGGACATAGGCGAGCCCCTCCTTGAGATCGCGCCACGGGGAAGGGCGCGCGGACGCGTCGCCGGCGGCAACGGCCGTTTGCGGGAAGCGTGCCTGGGGCTGCGCTTCCGCAGTCTCGCGTTCTCCTGATGCAGTGCGAAGACCCGCGGATACGCCCGCCGTGTCCGCGCCCGGATTGGGTGCGGCGCGCGAGCCGCCAGTCTTGAAAGTCAGCAGCACGCTGATCGCGTAGAGGCTCGCTACCACCGAATAGGCCGGTCCCATGCCGAGCGTTGCAACGAGTCCCGCGCCCGTGAGGGCGCCCGCGATTCGCGCGGAATCCTGGGTGGTGCGCTGGATGCTCATCGCCCCCATCAACTGGGGCGCCGGCATGGTTTCGCCGACGAGCGCAATGCGCATCCCGGTGTCCGAAGGGCGCACCAAGCCCATCACCGCGGCGATGGCGAGCACCTGCACCGGGTTGAGCGCGCCCGTGAAGGCGAGGGTCATCAGGGTTGTCGCCAGTGCCGCGTAGACCGCCCGCATGGCGGAGAGCACGTAGCGGTGGCCGATCCGATCCCCCATCACCCCGAACATCGGCGAGAGCAAAGTGCCGATGTAAAGCAGCGATGCGAACACGGTGAGCATCAACACCGATCGGGTCTCGACCAGCACGTACCAGCCGAGGATCAGCGTTTCCATCTCGAAGGCCCACGAAGTCGCGAGATCCGCAGGCCACTGGAACCGGAAACTGCGAACGCGGAATGGTGCGAGCGCCGGCACTCGCGAAGTCGCGCTCAAGACGCGGCACCATGGCGCAAAACGGGAACGCAGCCCGGTTTCTCGCGCCCCTCAAGACCCGATGCTCTCACGCCCTGATGTTGATCTTTTCTCGTCACGATTTCCAAATATCTGGGGGAAAACTCGAATCAATGCGAAATCGCCTCTGATCTCATTTACCCGAAAAAGAGCTGGAAATCAACGTGTCGGATCGTTATGCTGTGCCTGACTGGCGAAGTTGAAACCAACGATAAGCGTCGCAAGCATGCTTGCTCAGCGCGAGGAGGAATGATGAAGACATGGATTTGCACGACGCGGCTTGCGCTGCTCGCGGCAATGCTCGTGCTGCTGCCGGCGCAGGCGCAAACCTACCCGAACCGGCCGGTGCGAGTGATCGTGCCGCTCGCCGCCGCCGGCGGCATGGACACCGTCACGCGCGGTCTGGCGCAGAAGCTCACCGGGGCCTTCGGCGAGAACTTCGTCGTCGACAATCGTCCCGGCGCAGGAAGCCTGGTCGGCCTCGAAATCCTGGCCGCCTCCGCGCCGGACGGCCACACCCTCATGATGATCAGCGCGACCACGGTAATACACCCGCTGCTCTACAAGTCGCGCTTCGACATCGTGCGCGATTTCGCTCCGGTCTCGCAGGTCACCGCGCAGGGCTACACGCTGGTCGTGCATCCGACGATTCGCGCGAATTCGGTCGCGGAATTGGTACAGTACGTACAGGCGAATCCCGGCAAGTTGAACTTTAGCTCTTCGGGAATCGGCAGCCCGATCCACATGACCACTGAGCTGTTCCAGATCGCGACCGGCACCCGCATGACCCACGTCCCGTATAAGGGCATGGGAGCAGCCTACGCCGACCTTGTCGGCGGGCGCATCGAACTGTCGTTTGCGACCATCATTTCCTCGCGGGCCCACGTCAAGGCCGGACGCCTGCGCGCGCTGGCGGTGACGCCCGCGAAACGCGCGCCGGCGCTGCCTGATGTTCCCACGTTGCGCGAGGCGGGTGTGCCGGTCGTCGTAGTCAACTGGTATGGCCTCATCGCACCGGCCGGGACGCCGAAGGGCGTCGTCGGACGGATCGGCGGCGAAACGGCGAAAGCGATGCAATTGCCCGACGTGACGAAGCGCCTCATCGCCGAAGGCTCAGAGGCAGTCGGCAGCTCGCCGCAGGAGTTTGCGGGGCATATCCGCGCGGAGCACGACCAGTGGGCGAGGGTCATCAAGCAAGCCGGAATCCGCGGCGGGTAGCGTGCTCATTGTCGACGCGCGGGTGCAAACCCGGACGAGCGGGACGCCTTTATTCGTAGACATCAACCGACCGCCGGATCGCCGCAATCAAGGGCGCGTTGGCGCCCCCGAGTCAACAAACCATTCAATCGTCTGCAAAGGCATGCATCATGATCATCGATGTTCGTTTCCGCCCGCCTTACAAGGGTTATCTCAGGCTGCACGTATTCGCCCGCGATCCGTGGAACCGCCGCCCCGGGCAGCTCGGCGTGGATCCGGCGCCATCTCTCATCAAGAAATCCGTTCCGATGGCGCTTGAAGAAATGAAGCAGGCCGGGATCACCAAGGCGCTCGTCATCGGACGCCGGGCACAGCCGCCGTTTGAAAACGTGCCCAACGAGGACGTGCTGGACTTCGTCCGCGAGTATCCGGACCGCTTCTTCGCGGTGCCGGCGCTCGAGCCCACGGACCGTTATGCCGCGCTCGACGAGCTCGAAAGTTATCGCACGCTGCCGGAAGTCAAGGCGATCCACATGGAACCCGGCTGGGCGGCGCGTCCGATGTACGCCGACGACGCAAATCTCTACCCGATATACGAGCGCCTCGAAAAGATCGGCATGCCGGCGCTGATCTCCGCGGGCGGAACCATAGGGCCGGATTTCGGCTATGTGGACCCGGTGCATTTGCACCGCGTGGCAAAGGACTTTCCCAAACTCAAGCTCATCATCGGTCACGGCGGGTGGCCCTACGTGACGCAGGCGCTGGCGGTGGCCTACGACTGCGGGAACGTCTATCTCTCGCCCGACATGTATCTCAACGTGCCGAACATGCCGGGCTCCCTCGAGTACGTGCGGGCCGCCAATTACTATCTTCGCGAGCGCCTGATTTTCGGCACCGCCTATCCGGCGCGCCCCATGGTGGAAAGCATCGAGCATTTCCACAGGCTCCCGTTCGAGGAAGACGTCAAGCCGCTGGTGCTGTATCACAACGCCGCGAGGATATTCGGCATTTAGCGGGAACATCCCATGGCAGTACTGGTAACCGGCGGCAGCGGTATCCTGGGGCTCCACTTGGCGCGATGCCTGGGCGACCAGGGAGAGACCGTGGTCGCCTACTCCACGTCGGGTGCGCCGCCCCACGCCGGACTCGTGCTGGGCGAGGCTGCGGCTCGCGTAAGCTTCGTGACGGGCGATATCCTCGATCTCGATCGCTTGCGGAAGATCGCGGAAGAGTTCAGCGTTGGCGGCGTGATCCATGCCGCTGCGCTGACGGGCGAGGCGCAGGCGCGCGCCCGGCCCCACGAGGTTTTCTCGGTAAACGTCGCCGGCACCTCGAACGTGCTCGAGCTGGCGCGCCTCCGTAAGATGCGGCGCGTCGTATACATCGGCTCGGCCTCCGAATACGGACGGCGCGCCGATTTGCGGCCTATCGGGGAAGAGGAAACCAATCCGGAAGGCATGTATGCCGAAACCAAATTCCTGGGCCACCGCCTCGGTCAGCGTTACCGCGCGATCTTCGGGCTGGACGTGATCACGGTGCGGGTCTCGTCGGCCTATGGCCCCAACACGCGCTTCAACCCGTTTCGCAAACTGGTGGGCAACACGCTCATTGCCCACCTTTGCCGCTCGGCGGCTCTCGGCGAGCCCGTCGTGCTCGACGGCGGCGCGGACTATCCGCGTGACTGGACCTACGCGGCGGATACGGCGAGAGGCGTATGCCTTGCCTACCATGCCGAGGCGCCGCGCCACACCGCCTACAACATTACATCGGGCCGTTCATACACGGTGGCCGAGGTGATAGAGATCCTGCGCCGCGTCGAGCCGCAGGCGAAAGTCGACATTGGATCGGAACGCTGGGACGACGATCCATTCCAGGCGGGGAATCTTCGAGGACCGCTCGACATCAGCCGCGCCGTTACGGACCTCGACTACGCGCCGCGCTACGACCTTGAGACGGGGCTGCGTGAGTACATCGCCTGGTGGCGTCGTATCAGCGCGACCGCGCCGCCCGATGAGGGGCGCGCTGCCGCCGTGGAGGCGAAATAAAAGGGCCATGCCCCGCCACTGAGCATTGCAGCCATCGGCGCAGATAGCGAAGAGGGTTTCGAGAACCATGAAAGCGCTCGTCAAGGAAAGGCCGGAACCGGGCATCGTCTACCGCGATGTGCCCGAACCGCCGCTGAAGCCGGGCCAGGTGATCGTGCACGTGAGAGCCTGCGGCATTTCGGGCTCCGAGGTGTCGCGCTATCGCTGGACCAATGCCTATCATGCCGGCCGCGCGAAGGACATGACGCAGCTCCTGCCGCGCATCATGGGGCACGAGTTTTCCGGAACGATCGCGGCCCTCGGCCCGGGCGTCTCCGGCGTTTCGGAAGGCGATCCCGTGGTCGTGCAAAGCGTGATCGGATGCGGCCGATGCGACTCATGCGACGCCGGTTTGCCGAATCATTGCGGCCGGCGCGTTACGATCGGCGTGCACGCTGACGGCGGCTTTGCCGAGTACTGCGCGGTTCCGGCGGCCAACGTTTATCCGGTGCCGCCCGGCGTCTCGCTGGAGAACGTCGCCTTACTCCAGCCCTTCGCGATCGCGGCCTACGCGCTGGAGGTCGGCAGCGTGCGTCCGGGCGATCGTATCGGCGTCTGGGGCGTCGGCGCGATCGGCGTATCGATCATCCAGCAGGCGCTCATCGGTGGCGCGACGGTCGAATTCGCGGTCGGCCGCGACCCCGCGCGCCTGGGGGCGGCGCGCAGTCTTGGCGTCCAGCACATCATCAGTGCCAGCACAATGGATGCGCCGCTGCGTCTGCTGGAACTGTTCGGCAAGCAGAAGCTGGACGCGATCTTCGAGGTGAGCGGGCACACGCCGGCGATAAACTCCGCTCTCACCCTGCTCAAGAAGCGCGGGCGCGTGGTCCTGATCGGCAATCTCAGGGAGCCGTTCCACGCCGATCTGCTGCAGGCGATCATGGACCAGATCAATATCCTGAGCGTGAGAACCTATTCGCTGAGTGCGTGGCGCCGTGCACTCGCATTGATACCGCGGGTGCAGGGCCAGCGTGGCGCGATGCCCGTGGAACGCGTACCGCTTGCACAAGGCGTGCGGGCTTTCGAGCGCGCGGCCGCCGGCGAAGGCGTCAAGTTCGTGCTCGAGCCCTGAACGATTCGCGCGGGAATAAATGACGATGACCACGACCTACACCGAGCAGCTCGCGGATTTTGTGACCGGCTGCAAGCTCGACGATATTCCGGCGGACGTGCGGGACAAGACGGCGTTGCTGCTGCTGGACGCGCTGGGCGTTGCCGTCCATAACAGCGACAGGCCGTTCGTGCGCATGCTGGCCGATATCGTGGACCGGACTGTAAAGGAGGGACCGTGCACGGTGATCGGCAGCCGGCGCACCTATGTTGCGGAAGGCGCCGCGCTGCTGAACAGCACGGGAATACACGGCAACGACTTCGACGCGACGCACGTTCCGGCCATCATGCACACCTCCGCGGTAGTGGTCCCGACGGCATTGGCGGTAGCGGAGGAAGTTGGAGCCAGCGGCTCGGAGCTGGTTGCTGCCATGATCACCGGCTTCGAGGTATTGATCCGCATGGGACTCGCTGCGCAAGGCGCGATGCACCGCGTCGGCTTCCAGTCGACTGCGCTGTGTGCGCCCATCGTCCTGGCACTGGTGGCGGGTCGGCTGTACCGGATGCCGCACGCGCAGATGGTAAGCGCCGCGGGACTCTCGGCCAGCCTAGCGGCCGGCTTGCGGGCCTTTTCAGACGATGGCACGTGGGGCAAGCGTATCATTACGGGTTGGGCCTGCCGCGCCGCGCTGATGGCGGTTGCGTTGGCCCGCGAAGGTTATCCCGGTACGCGCGACGTGTTGGAAAAGCAGCCGTTCGGCTTCTACCAGGCGTTCGTCCAGAGCGGCGCCTATGAATTGCCGCAGCTCACCAGGGGACTGGGTCAGGAGTGGGAAACGCGCGACATCGACGTCAAGCTTTATCCATGCAGCCACGGACATCACGCCTTCGTCGACACCGCGCGTCGCGCGCGCAGCGAGCTCGAGTTGCGGCCCGAAAACATCGAATCGGTGCAATTGCACGTCAGCGCCGAGGCGCGCAAGTGGTGGTTCGAACCGCGCGAACGGAAATATGAGTTGCGGGACGTGTATGGATCCCGATTCAGCCTGCCTTACACCGTCGCGCTCGCATTGGTGTTCGGAGATCTGAAGGACGAATACCTCGATTCGCGCGAGTTCCTCGATGATTCCCGCGTGAAGGCGGTGGTTGCCCGCGTCAGCCCGAAGATCGATGATTCGCTGTCCAACGCGAATCCGAATCGGCTGCCCGGTACCATGGAAATCGCAACGACCGATGGCCGCACCACGAAGTTCGACGGCGCGGGGCACATCGCCGGGGGACACGCGTTCAGGAACGCAGTTCTCGAGAAGTTTTCGCTGAACGTATCAAGGTTGAAGCCGGGGCAGGCGGAAAGCATCATCGCGCTGGCGACCGGAATCGAAAAGCAGCCGGATGTCGCGTCGTTGATGCGGCTATTGAGGTGTTGACTGCGTGGGAACGGCTTGCAAAATTACGCCAATCAGATGACTTGGATCGGAGGTTCCAGATGACAATGTTTCGTTTTCCGCTCATGGCGCTCGTATTGGTTTGCCTGCTAAACCAGCTTATGGCTGACGGTTGGGCGCAGGATTATCCGTCGAAACCGATCCGCTACATCGTGCCTAGTTCGGCCGGCAGCGCCGTTGATACCATCGGCCGCATTGTCGCCGGAGGACTTGGCGAAATCTTCGGCCAGCAAGTTATCGTGGACAACCGCGCGGGCGCCGGCGGCAATATCGGTGCAGCGATCGCGGCGAAAACGCCGCCCGACGGGTATACGCTGCTCCAGGTAAACAACAATCATGCCACCAATGTCACCCTCTACCGCAATCTGGGGTACGACCTGGTGCGCGATTTCGCCCCGGTGACACAGCTCGCCTTGTCGCCGTACGTCATTGTCGTGCATCCTTCCTTGCCGGTGAAGTCGGTCGGCGATCTCATCAAGCTGGCAAAGGCCCGGCCGGGTGCGATCAATTACGCCTCGGCGGGCGTCGGCAGCGGAACCTTCATGGCAGCGGAGTTGTTCAAGAGCCAGGCCGGCGTGGACATGGTGCACGTGCCGTACGTGGGTGGCGGTCCAGCCCTTACGTCGGTCATCGCCGGGGAGACCGTAGTCTACGGCGCCCCGCTCTCGACGGCGTTACCGCAGATCCGGCAGGGCAGGTTGCGCCCACTCGGATTGACGACAACCAGGCGCCTGTCCTTGTTGCCCGACTATCCGACCGTCGCCGAGACCGTCCCGGGCTACGAGTTCAACGCCTGGGCCGGTATTCTGGTGCCGGCAAAGACCCCGAAGGAGACCATCGCGGCGATCCATGACGCGGTGATTTCGGCGTTGAACAGACCTGATGTGAGCAAGCGTCTAACCGATCTGGGCTATGTCGTCGTTGCCGGTCAGCCCGACGAGTTGGCGGCATACATCAAATCGGAGATTGCGAAGATGGCAAAGCTCATCCGCGACAACAACCTGACCGCCAAGTGAATCGGCCTGAGTCATGAATGCCCCCGCGCGTGAAAACTGACGCCGGCATCGATCATCCCTGGAGCGTTTTCCAACCGGCGCCTTTTGCCAGCCGGTTTGTGAAGGCCGGCGGCCTGCGGCTGCACTATCTCGATTACGGCACAGCGGGCGGTCCGGCGATCCTTTGTGTGCACGGCGGCGCCGCGCATGCGCACTGGTTTGACTTCGTTGCCGCGGACTTCAGCGTGGACTACCACGTACGCGCCCTGGACTTGCGCGGCCACGGTGACAGCGCGTGGCCGCAGCCGCCGGATTATGCATATCAGCGCCATGCGTCAGACTTGGCGGAGGTGGTCGAAAAGCTCGATCTGCGCGACTTCGTTCTGATCGGCCATTCGATGGGCGGCATGGTGTCTCTGGTGTACGCCAGCGCCCATCCCGGTCGCGTGGCGCGGCTCGTCGTCGCCGACACGACGATGCGCATGGCCGAAGAGCGTCTCGCTGAAATACGCGAGGTCGGCAGCCGGTCGGGCAGCCGTTACGCTACGCTCGAAGAGTTCATCGCGCGCTTTCGGTTGCGCCCGCCCGGCACGACGGCGGCGCCGGAGATCATCCGCCACTTGGCCCGGAACAGCGGCCGGCAACTCGGTGACGGCAGTTGGCGGCACAAGTTCGATCGCAACGTTTACGCCGGGCGCGAAAGGCTTGACGGCCTGCCGTACTGGAATCAGATCGGCATTCCGGCGCTGCTCATCAAAGGCGAGCGCAGCCAGCGCATCACGCCCCAGGTCGCCTCCCAGGTCAAGGCGCGTTGCCCGCACGTCGAGTTCGCTGAAGTCCCCCGCAGCGATCACCACGTCACGCTCGACAACCCTTGGGGGTTCGTGCGTGTGGTCAAGGCGTTTCTGGAGAAACACGCCTATCAAAAGCCGTGAGTCGTGAGGTCGGGAGGTCGGAAGAGGAGTCCGTTTCCATCTCACGCACTCACGCAGTCTGTCGCGCTCACGCTCTCACGCCCTGACGCCCTCACGGATCCTCTATTCGTCTAGCCCATAGTGGATGCGGCGATAAGGCAGGGTCAATACATTTCGGGAAATCCGAACGTCAACCATCATCGGACCGGGCTTCGCCACCCACACGTGTATCCAGTACATATTGCCGTCGCCCATGATGCCGAAGATGTGTGATACGCCTTCGGCCGCGAACGCGCTAGCCAGTCTCTCATACACCTTCACGTTTTCTCTCCCATTGAAATGTCACGCGTAAGTCAAGAACAAGAATAGACAGGATTCACAGGATTAGATCAACCAGAAGATCAAAAAGCTCGGCTGTCGTTTGAATCCTGCTAATCCTGTTAATCCTGTCCAATCGTTCTACACACTCGCGCCGGCGCAACGGGCGGCGAGCCGCTCCGAGAACTCGCCGGTCATGCGCTTTACCACCAATCTTGCGCCCCCTTCCACCAGTGTGGCGAGCCGGCCGAAAATTTCAACCTGGGCCTCGATCGGAACCGCCGAGCCCGGCGGTTCCGCCTGCTCCACGACCCTGAAGACCATCGTGGCGCGCACCCGCGTCCCGCCCTGCTTATCTTTGCCTTTCGCGGTGACCTGTCCGGCCATCGCCGCCGTATCCAGCTCCAGCGCGATCCTCGCGTGAAACCTCACCTTGGTCGGTCCGAACTTGACGGTCAGCGTCCCGTCGAACGACCCATCCTCCTGCTCGTCTCCCAGTGTGGCCCCCGGCACACAAGCGACAACGGCGCGCGGGTCCGAGAGCAGGTCCCATACGATGCGCGGCGCCGACGGCACCTCGATTCGCTCGCTAACCTCGATCATGCCAGTCTCACCGCCTTGCCGTGCCTGCTCGATTCGAGCATGGCGTTGGCAATCCGCACCATTTGCAGCCCGTTGTGTCCCGAGATGACCGTGTCCGTGTTTTCGTGGATCGATCTGTTGAATTCCTCTATGAGGCGGGCC
>MERG01000006.1 GCA_001771985.1 Betaproteobacteria bacterium RIFCSPLOWO2_12_FULL_62_13
GCCCGGCCTTTTCCGATTCCTCGATCCCTTTCTGCGCGAGCTGCCATTGCTCGTTGCGCGTATAGCTGTCGGTGGTGGTGGGAACGACGTCGGCGTGGCCTTCCTTGTCGAGCGCCACCATGAGGTCGCGATGCATCTCGAACGGGCCGAAGCCGCCGCGCGGCTGGGTGAGACAGCGACGCTCAGCGACCGCCTTGCGCATCACCCACGCGAGCTGCTTGTGCTTCGGCAGCGCCTTGTGCAGCTCGACTGCGGCATCGAAATCGACCTCCGCGCCGGTCGGCCAGCGAGCGAGGTTTTCGCGGCGCATGGCGTGAAACGCGTCGTCCGGAATGCGGTTTTCGGAAAGCGGAAGACGCGCGGCTTCACGCGATGCGGGTGCGTTCATCGGATGCCTCTTGGTCAATGGGCTCGAGATTCGCGAGCGCCAGCTCGAACGCGGCTTCGGGCTCCACCATGCTGAGCAGGCCGCAAGCGTAGAGCAGATACTCGCGGTCAAGCAAGAGCCGCGGCGCTTTGGGCTTGAGCGAGCGCGGCGCGTCGGGATTGAAAAGCGCCATTTCCAACACCGAACGTGGATTGCGGCTCGCCACCACTGGGCCGCCAGTGCCGATCACCACGGCGATATCGGTCAGGTCTTTGCCGTGCTGTACCGTGACCGGTCCCATTACGGTGTAAACCGTCTCCACCGTGCCGCAATGACGACTTACCGCGATTCGAACCGCGGCGCGCGCGAGAGCCCGGTCGAGTGCGATTTCCTCCACGCCCTGCGGCAAGCGCTCGATGTCCCGCACGATTTGCGCGAGCAATGTCTCGACGCGCGCGGGGTCGAGGCTTGCGTCCGCGGAAATGTGGCCAAGGCCGGCGGCCTCGACAATGGTCGCGGCATTTTGCCTCATGCCGAGATCGCCTTCGACGGTGCGCTTGACGCGCGGCTCGGGCAGCCCTTGAGGAATTACCCCCTGCGTCGAGGGTTCGCCGCTCGCGATGGAATGCACATCAGTGGTGGCGCCGCCGGGATCGACCACCAGGAGAGGCCCCAAGCCATCGTGACCTCCTGCGCCGTCGGCAACAAGCCGTGCGCCCTCCAGCACCGCGGCGGGCGTGGGCATCAGCACTTGATCGAATGCGGCCCGGGCGCGGTCGATGCCCTTGGCGTGTACGATGCGCTCGATGAAAACCTGGCGGATCGCGGAACGCGCCGGCTCAATGTTGAGCACGTTGAATTCCGGCATCACGTTTTCGGCGACGGTGACGGTCTTGCCGGCGAGAAGCAGAAGTGCGTCATCAGTGGCGTCGTGGTTGCCGGCGTAAACGATAGGGCAGCCGAGTGGGCTTTTGCCGAGTGCGGCAGCGTTGTGCAGCACGACTTCGCTGTTACCGCCGTCGGTGCCGCCAGCGAGCAACAGAATGTCGGGCGCAAGGTCGATAATGCTCGCAACGTCGGCTGTGGTGAGACGATAGGCATACGTTCCGACGAGTCTGGCGCCGGCGCCGAGCGCGGCGCGACGGGCCGCTTCAGCCGTCAACTCACGCACCAGACCGACTGTGACCATGCGCAAGCCCCCGGCGGCACTGCTCGAGGCGAGGCGGTACTTGAACTTGGGCAGCCCGCCAAGGCGCTTTTCCAGATCGGTGAGCGCGGCCTTCATGCCGATCATGATGTCGGTGGTTACCGTCGAAGGGCCCTGGCCCGAACCGAGGATGCGGCGGCGGTCGAGGTCCACCGCGCGCAGCTTGGTGAAAGTGCTGCCGAAATCGATGAGAAGTGCTGTGCTCATGGCGCAGAACGTCCACCGCGAAGACGCAAAGACGCAAAGGAAACGCAAAGAAATTCAATGATCAAAATAAAACGGAATGCCCAGTGTCCGTTGGATGTCCTTCTGCTCGCCTCGACGAGCCATGAACAGCCCGAGTGCATTTTGTTAGGGTTACTTTGCGAAAACTTTGCGTCTTTGCGGCTTTGCGGTGAAGCACTTAGACCTCGGCGCGGGAGAGGCCGTGCTCGCGCGCCGCGAAATCGTGCTCCAGCCATTCGAGTACGGTTTCGATGCGCAGGCCGGGCGGCGCGGCGCGGTCGAAACCCATTTCGAGATACGTTTTCTCGGTTTCCGTCCACGACCGCTTGCCGACGACGAGATTGCCGCCGACGTAGAGCAGGATGTTTCCCAGACCGGCCTCGATGCAAAGGTCGCGAAACCCGCGGCAGTCGAGCTCGCCCTGCCCGTAGAGGGAGGACACGAGAATGGCATCGGCGTTGGTTTCGACCGCAGCCTTGATGAAATCAGTTGCGGGCGTCAAGGCGCCGAGCGCCACCACCTTGTAGCCGGCTTTTTCCAGAGCCATCGAAAGAATGCGGTTACCGACAATATGCGTGTCGGAGCCGATGACGCCCGTGACCAGGGTTTTTTGCTTACGACCCATGCGCACACGTCCAATGCGAATGTTACACACCAGAAAAATTAGCCGCCGATGGACGCCGATTAACGCCGATCATAAACCCCAAAAATCTTTCACCGCCAAGCATGCCCCGGACTTGATCCGGGGGACGCCAAGAACGCCAAGGAAAGACAAAATCAAACCAGAACCCAGAATATGGCTTGCTTTATTTTCTTTGCGTGCTTCGCGTATCCTTTGCGTCCATCTGCGTTCATCGGCGGTTCAATGCTTTTCAAAGAGTTCCTAGACGAAGTTCACTTCTTCAGCGCATATTTGCGCATCGTTTCGAGCTCCCGCTTCATGAAAGCGAGGGCGCCGGCAGCCGGGATGAAACTCTTCTCATCAGCATACTGCTCCCTGAGATAGGCTTTGTAATCATCGGCCGCGGCGACCTTGGCGAGCGCATCCGAGATTACCTTGACGCGCTGCGGGCTGGTGCCGGCCTTCATGACGACCGCGCGGAACTGGTTGATAATGATGTCGTGACCCAGCTCCTTTCCCGCCGGCACGTCCTTGTAAAGCGGGAAGCGCGATTGCGAAAAGACGATCACCGGACGCATCTGCTTGCCCTCGAGAAAGCTCTTCACGTCGCCCAACTGCTCGTAGAGGATATCGGCGTGGCCGCCCAGGATCGCGGTGTAGCGCTCCGCGGGCTTGGCGAACGGCACCGAGACCAGCTTGTAGCCTTTCTTGACGAAATACTGGACCGTCAGATCATCTGGGCTGCCAAAGCCGGTGATTCCGATCTTGAGCTGCCGGGTTTTCGCTTCGCGTTCCACGTCGGCCCACGTCTTGAGCGGACCGTTTTCGGCGGTGAAAAACGCCGAGGGCTGCCGGATCATGATCGCCGCCGGTACGATGTCATCGAGCTTCCACTTGGTTCCCGCGTCGGTAAGGAGTGCATAGGTATCGCCGGTCATGACCGAGATCGAATAACCGTCAGCCTGCGCGGTGATCATCTTGTTGAGTCCGGTCTGGGCGGTCGCGCCGGGTACGTTGATTACCGGCAGCGAGACCTTGAGCACCTTTTCCATGAGTTGCGCCGACTTGCGCGCGACCTGATCGGCGCCGCCGCCCGGGCCCCACGGTACGATGAACTCGATGGGGCGCGTCGGATACTTGTCCTGCGCTGCGGTCGGGCTCGATGCGAGCGCCAGTAACACTAATGTTGCGCACTTCATTGGTTGGATGCTAAGCATGATGGCCTCCTTTGCAGGTGGAACGTCGTTGAATTTCCCGTTGCCTTGTTATGGCTCAAATCTTCAGCAGTAACTTGCCCTTGGTGTTGCGGCCTTCCAGATAGCGGTGTGCCGCAGCCGCTTCAGCCAGCGGGAACTCACGGTCGATCGCCACGCTGAGCTTGCCCGCACCGCAGGCCGCGAAAAGATCGGCGGCACGCCCGCGCAATTCCTCGGCGCTTGCAACGTAGTCGGCGAGGTGTGGCCGCGTGAAAAATACGGAGCCCGCCTCCGCAAGTTCGAGCGGTTCGACCGACTGCACCAGGCCCGATGCGCCGCCGTAGTTCACGCACAGCCCGCGTTTTTTGAGGCTTGTGATGCTGCGCGAAATCGTGTCCTTGCCGACCGCATCGTAGACGACATCGACACCCTTGCCGCCGGTGAGCTTCATCACTTCCTCGCGGAAATCGGTTTCGCGGTAGAGGATCACGTGGTCGGCGCCGCGTTGCTTCACGATCTCGGCTTTGTCCTTGCTCCCCACGGTGGTGATGACGGTGGCGCCGCGCAGCTTGGCGAACTGGATCAGAAGCTGGCCGACGCCGCCGGCGCCCGCGTGCACAAGACAAGCGTGGTCAGGGCCAAGCGCGAATACCGAGTGGCTCAAATAATGTGCGGTAAATCCCTGCAACATGAGGGCGGTTGCAACCGGCAGCGGCACGTTGTCCGGTACCTTGACGAGCCTCCATGCCGGCACCGCGGCATACGGCGCATAGCTGCCGCGCACGATGCAGTAGGCGACACGGTCGCCAAGCTTCACATCGGTTACACCGTCGCCGAGCGCGGCGACGGTCCCGCCGCCTTCCATCCCGATCGTCATCGGGAGCGGCGTCTGGTACGTGTGGGAACGCGCGTAGTGGCCGCTGCGCATGTAAACATCGATGAAGTTGATGCCCGCGTAATCGAGTTTGACGAGCGCTTCCCCCGCCGCGGGCTTCGGCTCGGGCATTTCCATAAGCTCGAGGTGCTCGGGACCGCCGAATTCCACAATCGCGATCGCTTTCATCTTCCTTCTCGTCTCTTGATCCTTGCGTAACGAGTTGATAACTGACTGTCGTCCTCGTGAAGGCGGGGACCCATACTGAGCCACCACGAAGCTTGATGCATCGTATGGATTCCCGTTTTCACGGGAATGACCCCTTTCATTATCGGTGTCACCCACATGTGCAAGGGTCAATGAGGCACGGCTATGGTGGTCGCGCGCGGGGTGTACGTCACGGAGTCGATCTTGAACCGGTCTAACGCGCCGCAATCCAGCCGCGGCGGGAAATCCGGCTCGATCCACAGCGCGCCGTCATGGACCTCGAGCCGCCGGCTGAAGAGCGGCGCGCGCGCCTTGAGAAAACCGTTCATCTCGCCGGCGTTGTCGATGTACTCTGCCGCGATACAGCCTTCCATCCAGCAGCCGAGGTCGCAGGCCACGCCATTGCCGAGCACCGGTCGCATGCCGAGCGCCCGGATGCGCTGGATTGCCTCGACGAGCGCTTCCAACGTGACGAACTTCATCAGTTTTACCTTGATATAGGCGGCGGTATTGAGCGCCGCTGCTTTTTCGATGTCGGCAATGCCATAGATTGACTCATCGAGCATGAGCGGCACCGCTGAAACCTTCGCGACGGCGAGGTGAGATTCCCAGTCACCCGCCGCGCATGGTTGCTCGAAGAGTTCGATGTCCCGCGGGTCGAGCGCCCCTACGAAAGCCATGCCTTGCTCGGCGCTGTAACCTTGATTGGCGTCGATGCGGATGTGGGCGCGGCCGTTGGCGAGTTTCTGCACGCTGCTGATCACGCGTGCGTCCTGGGTGGCCTCGAAACCGACCTTCACCTTGATGGTGCTATAGCCTGCGGCGAGCAACTGCTCGAATTCGGCACGCATCGCATCTTCTTCGGTGGCATTTAGCAGGCCGACCAAGGGAACCCTGATTTTGTGCGGTACGCTGAGCAAGCGGCTTCCGTTCAGCATTTCGAGAGCAGTGCCGAAGGCTGTCGCGGTGAACGGATAGTTTTCAGCGAACTCGGTCAGCTTGCCGCGTGCCTCGCGCTTGTCGTCGTTCGCCAGTTCGGGGGCGAACTGACGGGCGGCGCGCCAGCTTTCCTCGATGGTTTCGCCGGTATAGCCGGTCAGGATGGTCGCCTCGCCCAGGCCGCAGGCGCCGTCGCGGTCCATAATTTCGACGACGATGGTGTCGTAGGCCTCGACGGTTCCGAATGCAAGCCGATAGGGCTCGGTAAGGGGCACGAGCAGGCGATAGACAATGATGTGTTCCAGTTTACGCATCGTAGCTGGAGTCGGTGTCGGGCGCGCGTTTATTCCAGCCTATGGTATACTTCTATTAGTTATTATATGTAATCCATATCATATATATGTCTTAACCTTGGCGCAAGCCCCGTACGCAGCAGGCGCCGCGGTCCTGGAAGAACGCATAAGTGATTGATTGTGATTAGAAATGGCTACTGAATTGACGTTGCCGGCAGACGACGCCCTGCAACCCGGTGCATTACTTGCAGGTCCGCTCTATGTCGAGGTCAAGAAAAGAGTGATGCGCAGCCTGACGGATGGGGAATGGCCGCAGGGCGCGCCGATCCCGAGCGAAGCGCAGCTTGCGCAGCGCTATGCGGTGAGCGTCGGCACGGTGCGCAAGGCAATCGGCGAACTGGTCGCTGAGCGCGTTCTGGTGCGGCAGCCGGGCCGAGGCACCTTTGTCGCCAGTCACAACCGCGACTATATGCTGGAAGCGTTTTTCCACATCGTCGACGAGCGCGGCCACAAGGAGTTTCCCGCGAGCAAGCTGCTGACGTTCCGGCAGGCCAAAGCCGACCCGCTGTCGGCGAAGTATCTGCGCCTCGCCAAGGACGATCGCGTTTTCCAGTTCGAGAACTTGTTGCATTTGCAGGGCAAGCCGGTAATTTTCGACCGGATCCGGGTTCCGCAGGCGGTTTTTCCGGACTTCGACGAAGACGTGTTCCGGCAGCGCGACATGACGATATTCGGACTGTACCAGGCGCGTCACGGTGTGACCGTGACGCGCCTGGAAGAATGGATCCGCGCAGCCAACGCTGACGACCGACTGGGACGGCTGCTCGATATCGAACCCGGCGCGGCGGTGCTCAGGATCGAGCGGGTCGCCTACACTTACGACCGCACGCCGGTGGAGTTTCGCGAGCGTTTCGTCGATACCCGCAGCCACGCTTATCTCAACCTTCTGGGCATGAAAAAGACCTGAGATGATCGGCGCCAGCGCAGCCCACCGCCATCTTGACTCGCCTTCGGCCTGGATGTGCCGGTGGGCCAAGATGATCCCTGCGGGCGGCAGGGTGCTGGATGTCGCCTGCGGCGGCGGGCGGCACTCGCGCTGGCTCGCCGCGCGCGGGCACCCGGTGGACGCCATCGACCGTGACCCGGCGGTACTGGCGGGACTGGAGGCGACACCCGGCGTCACTATCCGGTGCGCAGACATCGAGTCCGGCTCCTGGCCCTACGCCGGACAGGCGTTTGCGGGCATTGTCGTCATCAATTACCTGCACCGGCCGCTGTTTCCGCACTTGCTCGCCGCGCTCGCGCCCGGTGGTGTGCTGATCTACGAGACTTTCGCGGTGGGCAACGAGCGCTACGGACGCCCAGCCAAACCCGATTTCCTGCTCAAACCCGGCGAGTTGCTGGAAGTGGTGCACGGACGGTTGCGCGTCCTCGCCTACGAGGATTTGTTCGTTACCGACCCCAAGCCAGCGATGGTGCAGCGGATCTGCGCGATCAGGATGGGTTTCTAACTCCCGCGGCTTTTCTTGCCGCGGCGATTCAACCTTTCGCCGGTTTCATCCGTTAAGGGAACTATGCAAGGATTTCGTCAATCTTTACAACATGGACTTGAAACACGGACGTTGACCATGAATGCACCGAAAACACCTTTCGCCCCGCCGCATCCCGAGGACTACGGGACGGAAGTGTTGTGCGCGAACTGGAACCCGGTGGTTGCCGCTGTAGTTGAGCCGATTGGGCAGGCCTGCCGCGAATGGCTGGCCGACCTCTCCGGAGTCGACGTCGATACCTTCTTGCAGCAGTTCTATCGCTGCCAGCGCTAGAGGGCGCGCTGCTCGCCGGCGCGAGCCCTTCAGGACTGCTTGCACGGCTGTTACCCGACTGCTGCAACCAATCCGTTGCGGCACGGGCAGAATGCTATGCCCGCCGGAGCACGATTCGGGTAAAATAACAAAATTTAAGCCGGGCCTGACCGGTCCTTTTTCACGGAAAATCTTGTAGATGGCAACGCTGCAGGGCAGCCTCGTCGCAATTGTGACGCCGATGCAGGAAGACGGCGCTCTCGATCTCGATGCCTTTCGCAAACTGATCGACTGGCACATCCACGAAGGAACCGACGGCATCGTGGTGGTCGGCACCACGGGCGAATCGCCGACCGTCGATTTCGACGAACATCACCTGCTTATCAAGACCGCGGTCGAGCATGCGGCAAAGCGCATCCCCGTCATCGCCGGCACCGGCGCCAACTCGACGCGCGAGGCGATCGAACTCGCTGCCTATGCCAAACAGGTTGGCGCCGACATGAGTTTGTCGGTCGTGCCGTATTACAACAAGCCGACCCAGGAAGGGCTCTACCGGCACTTCAAGGCGATCGTCGAGGCCGTCGACCTCCCGCAGATCCTCTACAACGTTCCCGGCCGCACCGTCGCCGATCTGCAGAACGAAACCACGCTGCGCCTGGCTCAGATCCCGAACATCGTCGGTATCAAGGACGCGACAGCCAATCTCGAGCGCGGCGCCGACCTGCTCCGGCGCAAGCCCAAGCAATTCCTGGTATTCAGCGGCGACGACGCGACAGGGCTTGCATTGATGCTGCTCGGCGGCGATGGCGTGATTTCGGTTACCGCTAATGCTGCTCCGCGCCCGATGCACGAAATGTGCGGCGCTGCGCTTGCCGGCGATATTGTCCGGGCGCGGGCGATCAACAACCGGCTGCTGGGCCTGCACCGCCACTTGTTCTGTGAAGCAAATCCGATCCCGGTCAAGTGGGCCGTGCAGCAAATGGGGCTTATCAAAGGGGGCATTCGCCTGCCGCTGACGCCGCTATCCGCGGGTTTTCATGATCAGGTCCGCGATGCGATGCGGCAGGCAGGAATCGCGGGATGACGCGAGTATCGAAACGCAAACGTAGAGAGGGTCGAATGCAACCGCTTAGGATAGCTTGCGTTCTGGGGTGCGCGGTCGCAACGCTGGCTCTGGTTTCTTGCGGCACCATTGAACTCCCTTCCAAGAAGATCGATTACAAGTCGGCAGGTAAACTGCCGCCGCTCGAGGTCCCCCCGGATCTGACGCGTCCGAGTCCCGATGATCGGTTTGCGGTGCCTGACGTCAACCCCAAGAGTGGCGCGACCTATTCCGCCTACAGCAGGGACCGCTCGGCGCAACCGCAGACCGCTTCCAGCAGCGTGCTGCCCCAGTCGGGAGAGGTCCGCATCGAGCGCGCCGGAACCCAGCGCTGGCTGGTGGTAAAGGGTGAACCCGCAGCGCTGTGGCCGGTAGTGAAGGATTTCTGGCAGGAGACCGGCTTCATTGTCAATCTCGAGCTTGCCGAAGCCGGCATCATGGAAACGGACTGGGCGGAAAACCGCGCCCGGATTCCGGATGGGTTCATCCGCAACACGTTGGGCAAACTGCTTGACACGGTCTACTCGACTTCGGAGCGCGACAAGTTCCGCACCCGGCTTGAACGCGGCAGCGAACCGGGTACCACCGAAATCTACATCAGTCACCGCGGCATGGAAGAGGTGTTCACCTCTATGGCCCAGGAGCAGACCAAGTGGCAGCCGCGTCCGCCCAATCCCGAGCTCGAAGCGGAGATGCTGCGACGGCTGATGGTGCGTTTCGGCGTTCAGGAGGAGCGCGCGAAGACCCAGTTGACGGCGTCCGGCAGCACCGCGCCGCGTGCGACGCTGTCGCGCGGCCAGGGGACGCTGTCGCTCAACGAACAGTTCGACCGCGCGTGGCGGCGCGTGGGGCTTGCACTCGACCGCGTCGGCTTCACAGTCGAGGACCGCGACCGTTCCAAGGGCTTGTACTACGTGCGTTACATCGACCCCGAAATTGACAACAAGACAGCCGATAACAAGGGGTGGCTGTCCAAACTCAAGTTCTGGGGCAGCAGCGACAAGCCGAAGAAGGAACAGTATCGTATTCTGGTCAAGGGCGCGGAATCGGGCGCGGAGGTCAACGTGCTAAACAAGGATGGCGCGCAGGAAAAATCCGAGACCGCCAACCGCATACTCACGCTGCTCTACGAGCAGCTCAAGTAAGTGATGAGTGATGGGTGATTACCCGTTACCGATTTCCCATTACCCCCGATGATGCGGTTCGCATCACTAGGCAGCGGCAGCCGGGGCAACGCCCTGGTAGTCGAAGTCGCGGGCACGCGGCTGCTGCTCGACTGCGGCTTCGGCGCCGGTGAAACAGCCGCCCGCCTGGCGCGGCTGGGCCTCGCTCCCGATGATCTCGACGCCGTCGTCGTGACCCATGAGCACGATGACCACGTTGGCGGCATGCCGCGTTTCGCGCGAAAGTATGCCGTGCCCGTCTATCTCACCTATGGCACGTTGACGGCGCTTGACAGCGAACGTTCGGCGATCGCCGAAATCACCGTGATTGACAGTCACACCCGGTTCGCCGTCGGCGACATCGAGGTTTGCCCATACCCGGTGCCGCACGATGCGCGCGAGCCTGCGCAATTCGTGTTCGGCGACGGAAACGTGAGTCTCGGTGTGCTGACCGACACGGGTTCCTCGACGCCGCACATCGAGAGCATGCTGTCGGGACTGGATGCTCTGGTGCTCGAGTGCAACCACGATGTGGACCTGCTTGTCAACGGCGGCTACCCCGTGGCACTCAAGCAGCGCATCGCAGGCCGCTTCGGGCATCTCGACAACAGCGCTGCCGCGGAACTCGTCGCGAAGCTCGACTGCAGCCGCCTTCAGCATTTTGTCGCCGCCCATCTTTCTCAGCAGAACAATACGCCAAGCCTCGCGCGCGCGGCCGCCGCGCAGGCGCTCAACTGCGCGCCCGAATGGATCGGCGTCGCCAGTCAGGACGAGGGATTCGGATGGCGGGAGATAGTTTGAATGAGGAATGCAGAATGATGAATGATGAGTGAAAGTCAGCCCGTCGAATCATCATTCCGTATTCATCATTCATCGCTCAAACAAAAAGCCGGCCCTGGGACCGGCTTTCTTGCTGGATCGCAGAGAGCTTACTTCTTCTCTTCCTTCTTCATCTCGTCTTTCTTCATTTCGCCTGCCGGGGCGCCGGGCGCTGCGGCCACAGGTGCGCCCACCGGAGCAGCACCTTCTGCGGGTTTGGGAGCGTCAGCAGCCGGGGCGGGGGCGGGGGCCGGGGCGGCTGGCGCAGGTGCCGTAACTTGCGGTGCCGGAGCGGGAGCGGGCGCCGCGGCGGGCTTCTTCTCAGCCGGCTTTTCGCCGCAGGCGCTCAAAGCGAGCGCAAGAAGGGAAGCGATGATGAGCGAGCGTTTCATATTTTTTCCTTGAGCACAAAGAGGTTAACGCGAAAAAACACACTGTCGGCACGGGCCGACCCAAGAATAACGGCCGGCCATCACAACCCGCTGACGTAATGTCTCAAAAAAAGTTCAGGCGGACGTATACCACTACCGGCAGCGCATAAAATAGTCCCGCTTCCTTACAGCCCGCTTACATTGGCTGAGACCGCGGGGGCGGAGGCTTCCCGGATTTCTTCGAAGCGGTCGATCAGAAGCTGTGCACCGGTTACGTCGTTAATCCCCTGGGCGGCACGCAAGTGATCGTAGTGAAAGCGGTGCACGTAGTGGGACGCGTCGAAGATGACGAACGGATCGTAGACGTGCTTGGCGGGGCGCAGGGTCTCGCGAATGCTGACGGCGTAGCTGAACTGCTGGAGCAGCCGCAACATCCGCGGACACGCCCGATCCAGCTTTTCCGTGTCGTGCAGCACGATCAGCAGGCGGTTCGGGCGCGCAGCGAGCAGAAACTGCCGCAGCAGCTCGAAACGCTGCGGCGAGTTGTAGCTGTGGCTTAACGATCTGTCAAAAATCCGAATCACGCGCTGGGTCTGCGGGATCAGGCTGTCGATCACCACCTCATACTCGCGCATGCCCTCAAAGCGGCGGTATTCGGCGTTCGGGAGATTGCCGGCTTGTTCCATGCTTGCGACGTCCAAAAAAACCAGTCACCACATTATAGCGCGCGCAAATCGCGGAAATTCGACGCCTCTTGACCGCGGCCTATACTGCTCACAAAATTCGGATAGAATCGAATCGAGGAGCAAGACGGATCTTTTTATGCTGCAACCGGGTCAGCCCGCGCCGGTCTTCGATCTTCCCGACGCCGATATGAACATGGTGAGTCTTGGCAGCTTCAAGAACCACCGCCATGTCGTGCTGTACTTCTATCCCAGGGACGACACACCGGGCTGCACCATGGAAGCGATAGACTTCAGCGATCTCGAGGACGAGTTCAATCACCTCAAGACCGTGGTGCTCGGCATCAGCATGGACGATTGTCTCTCTCACGGCTCGTTCCGGGACAAGCACGGCCTGTGCGTGCAGTTGCTGGCCGACGTTGACGGCGAGGTCTGCCGCAGCTACGGCGTGTTGCAGGAAAAGGAAACGGACGGCAGGCGAAGGACCGGCATCTTGCGCTCGACCTTCATCATCGACCGTAAGGGCGTGCTCCAGCACGCGCTCTATGGCGTGAGCCCGCGCGGCCACGCCGTCGAGGTGCTTGACCTGGTGAGGAGCATCGGCAAATGCAAATAGCCAGGAACATGGTGGTGGCACTGCACTACGAACTGTTTGACACGGACGGCAATCTGGTCGAGAAAACGGATGCGCCGATCGAGTATCTGCACGGTGGTTACGATGGCATCTTCCCGCTGGTGGAGAAAGCGCTTGATGGCAAGCGCATCGGGGACAACTGCCGCGTGCTGCTCGAGCCGGACGACGCATTCGGCGAGTACGACGCCGAGTTGGTGCATGTCGAACCACGCAGCAAGTTTCCCGGCGATCTGGCGGTCGGCATGCAGTTCGAGGGCCGGACGGAGGGCTCGGAAGAGACGTTCGTGTATACCGTGACGGATATCGCCGAAGGCAAGGTGGTGGTGGACGGCAATCATCCGCTGGCCGGCCAGGCTCTGGATTTTTCCTGCACCGTGGCCGGCGTGCGGAACGGCACCGCGGAAGAGCTCCGGCACGGTCACGTGCACGGCCCGGGTGGACACCATTAAAAGCAGTGATGAGTGAAGGGTGAAGGGTCTTTCCCATTACCCATTACCCATTACCCATTACCCATTACCCATTACCCATTACCCATTACCCATTACCCATTACCCATTACCCATTACCCATTACCCATTACCCATTACCCATTACCCATTACCCATTACCCTTAGTTGCTTCCCGGCGTCACCTCGAACTTCAATTTGCCGTTGGTGATCTCTGCGCGCACCCGCACCATGTGACCGCTATCGCGAAAGTGCGTGACTGGTGACTGGTAAGGCGTGACGCGCAATTCGTCAGCCGACCTCGACGTGTTGTCGCGCCGGAGATTCATTCCGTATCGATTGCTTCTCGGCGTTCGTGATGGTGATGGCTTTGTTTTTTGATCGGCGTGTATCGGCGTTTATCTGCGGCTCATCATTGTTCTTCGCCATCGTCAAGTTGCTGGCGCAGGCGGTAGAGGAGGTCGAGCGCTTCCCGAGGCGTCAGCACGTCCGGATTGGCCGCGCGCAACAGTTCGAGCGCCGGGTGATCCTCGGCGGCGGTTGCGTCCGGTGCGGCGGCGGCCATCGTCACAAACAGGTCGCGTTGCGGCCCCGGGGTGAGCCCGTGTTCCTCCAGAGCCGCAAGATTCCTCCGCGCTGCGCGGATCACCGCTGCGGGCACGCCGGCGAGCTGGGCCACCTGCAGTCCATAACTCTGATTGGCCGGACCTTCCTCGACGCTATGGAGGAACACGATCCGGTCCTTGTGCTCGACCGCATCGAGGTGCACGTTGGCGACCTCGCGGAATTCTTCCGCCAGCCGCGTGAGCTCAAAATAGTGTGTGGCGAAGAGGCTCATGCTCTTGTTCTTTTCGACAAGATGGCGCGCGATGGCCCACGCCAGCGCGAGCCCGTCGAAGGTCGATGTGCCGCGCCCGATTTCATCCATCAGCACCAGGCTCTCGGGCGTTGCGTGATGCAGGATGTAAGCGGCCTCGGTCATTTCCACCATGAAAGTCGAGCGCCCGCCGGCAATGTCGTCGGCAGCGCCGATACGCGTGAAGATCTGATCGACCGGACCGAGCCGCGCGCGCTTCGCCGGCACGTACGAGCCGCAGCAGGCGAGCAGCGCAATCAGCGCCACCTGGCGCATGTAGGTCGATTTGCCGCCCATGTTGGGACCGGTAACCAGCAGCATCTGCCGCAATGAGGAGAGCCGCGCATCATTGGCGATGAAGTGGTCGACCTGGCCTTCCACCACGGGATGCCTGCCGGATTCGATCTCGATCAGCGGCTCGCCGGCGAACTCGGGGCTGGACCAGTCGAGCGCCATGGCGCGTTCGGCGAACGCGGCCAGCATGTCGAGTTCGGCGAGCGCGGCGGCTGCCCGCTGCAGCGCCGGTATGTGCGGCGCGAGGTCCTCGAGCAGCTTGTCGTAGAGAAATTTCTCTCGCGCCAGCGCGCGCTCCTGAGCGGAAAGCGCCTTGTCTTCGAACGCCTTGAGCTCGGGCGTGATGTAGCGCTCGGCGTTTTTCAGTGTCTGGCGCCGGCGGTAGTCGTCAGGCACTTTGTCGGCCTGAGAGCGCGGCACCTCGATGTAGAAGCCGTGCACGCGGTTGTACTCGACCTTGAGATTGGCAATACCGGTGCGGGTCTTCTCGCGCGCCTCGATCTCCATCAGAAACTCGCCGCAATTCGACTGGATCGCGCGCAACTCGTCGAGTTCTGGGTCAAAGCCGTCTGCGATGACTCCACCGTCGCGCAGCACCGCTGCCGGCTCCGTCTGAACCGCTGCCGAGAGCAGCGCGCGGAGGTCGTCCTGCGGCGAAAGCGCGGCGGCAAGTTCGGCGAGCCGCGGCGTGAGCACGCTGGCAAGCACGGCGGCAAGTTCGGGCAGGCGTGCGAGCGTCTCGCGCACTCCCGACAAGTCGCGCGGCCGCGCGGACTTCAGTGCGATGCGCGCGGTGATGCGCTCGACGTCGACGCATTTTCCGAGGATGGTGTGAAGCGCAGAGTGGACGCCGCCGCCGGTTTCACCCGCGAGCGCCGCGACCGCCGCGAGCCGCGACTGCAACACGGCGCGGTCGCGCAGCGGATGGTGGAGCGTGTGGCGCAGCAGCCGGCTGCCCATTCCCGTCGCGCAGGTGTCGAGCAGCGAAAGCAGCGTCGGCGCCGCTTCGCCGCGGATCGTCTCGGTGATTTCGAGGTTGCGGCGCGTGGCCGGATCCATGCGCACGAAAGCGCGTTCCTGCTCCACTACCAGCGACTTGACGTGCGCGATCGCCGTGCCCTGAGTCGATCGCGCATATTCGAGCAGCGCCCCGGCGGCAGCGGCAGCGGCGGTGAGATCGGCGGCGCCAAATCCGGAGAGATCGAGCGTTTCGAATTGCCTGCACAGATTGCGGCGCGCCGCATCGAGGTCGAAATGCCAGGGCGGCAACCGTTTCACGGCGATGCTGCCGTTGGCGAGCTGCGGCATGTCCAAATCGTCGGCGATCAGTATCTCGGAAGGGCGGAGCCGTTCGAGTTCATCGGCGAGATTGGCGGGCGCGGTTTCGATTGCGCAGAACCGGCCGGAAGCGAGCGAGAGCCAGGCGAGTCCTGCCGTGGCGCGGTTGACCTGGAGCGCGGCGAGAAGGTTGTCGCGCTTGTCATCGAGCAGCGCCGAATCGGTGAGCGTGCCGGGCGTGACGATGCGCGTGACCCGGCGCTCGACCGGACCTTTCGAAGTCGCGGGATCGCCGATCTGCTCGCAGATCGCGACCGACTCGCCGAGCTTCACGAGCTTCGCAAGATATTGCTCGACCGAGTGATACGGCACGCCCGCCATCTTGATCGGCTCTCCGGCCGAAGCGCCGCGTGTCGTGAGCGCGATGTCGAGCAGCCGCGCCGCGCGCTCCGCGTCGTCGAAGAACATCTCGTAAAAATCCCCCATGCGATAGAACAGCAGCATGTCGGGGTGCTGCGCCTTGATGCGCAGATACTGCTGCATCATCGGGGTGTGTCGCGAAATTTCGGGCGCACCGGGTCCCTTGTCCGGCTTCTCGTTTTGCGGTATAAATCCTTGTCGTTCCAAGAGAAATAAGCCTTAGACCACGATCTTTCTGTTCAAGTGTGGGCAAGTCTTTGCAAGTTCTTGCCGCGCCATCGCGATTATCGCGTACATGAAACCGGGGGAGGAGCGCGCCGACGCACAGTGTGCCGGTTCGCGCGTGCGCTGTTTGGCATCGGGAGGAAAGGTCTTTTTCTACCGGTATCGCACACGTGTGTGGTTACAGAAGTGGGCGGAGCATCTTGAAGCGCTGACCACGAGCAATGTTGTGCCACTGCTTGCCACCAGAGCCGCATAGGCGAA
>MERG01000007.1 GCA_001771985.1 Betaproteobacteria bacterium RIFCSPLOWO2_12_FULL_62_13
CGCTGGAACGAAACAGCTTCCGCGCCGGTCAACGCTTTGCTCGCGCAGGGCGCGATCTCGCTCGCGCTGGTGCTGCTTGCTTCCTTCACCCCCGACGGCTTCCAGACGATGGTCGCCTACACGACGACCGCGTTCTGGCTGTTCTTCATGCTGACCGGTCTGTCGTTGTTTCTGCTGCGCCGTCAGGCGCCGGCCAACGCCAATCCTTTCCGCGTCCCGCTCTATCCAGTGACCCCGCTCCTTTTCCTCGGCGCCTGCGCCTACATGCTGTACCGGACGTTCACCTACGCGATGAGCCTCGACCCGGGAAGCATCGGCGCGATGGTGGGTATCGCCACCCTCGCCGCCGGGGTGCCCGTGCTGATGTGGGCCAAGCGCGTAGCGGCCGTATCTGCGCGGGGTTGATCCCGCCCCGCACCGCGGCGGAGACCGCCGGGCTCGCGTGCGCGCGAGCGCCGCGGGCTTGAAAAATCCCGGTAGCGGCCCAATTATTCAACAGATTGTTTCAGCGGAGAAATCCATGGGAGACATGGCTGCCAGGGAAACCCTGGGCTTCCAGGCGGAAGTCAAGCAACTGCTCAACCTGATGATCCACTCCTTGTACAGCAACAAGGAGATTTTCCTGCGCGAACTGATCTCGAATGCGTCCGATGCCTGCGACAGGCTGAGGTTCGAAGCGCTCACCGACAAGGCGCTGTTCGAGGATGACGTCGATCTCAGGATTCGCGTCAGTTACGACCCGAAGGCGCGCACCATTACGGTGTCGGACAACGGCATCGGCATGTCGCGCCAGGAAGTAATCGAACAGATCGGCACCATCGCCAAGTCCGGCACGCGCGAGTTCTTTCAGAGCCTCACCGGAGACCAGGCCAAGGACGCGCATCTCATCGGCCAGTTCGGGGTCGGCTTCTATTCCTCATTCATCGTGGCCGGCAAGGTGACGCTCGCTACCCGCCGCGCGGGGCTGGCCAAAGAGCACGGCGTCAGATGGGAGTCCGACGGCAGCGGCGAATACACCATCGAGACTGTCGAGAAGGCCCAACGCGGCACGGAGGTGACGCTGCACCTGCGCGCGGGCGAGGATGAGCTGCTGAACCGCTTCCGGCTGCACGGCATCATCCGCAAGTATTCGGACCATATTACGCTGCCGATCATCATGAAGGAGGAAGAGTGGGACAAGGACGGCCGCGTCTATCGGACCACGGGCAAGGATGAAACGGTCAACCAGGCAAGCGCCTTATGGGCCCGCCCCAAGTCCGAGATCACCGAAGAGCAGTATCACGAATTCTACAAGCATGTTGCGCACGACTTCGAAACGCCGCTCGCCTACACCCACAACAAGGTCGAAGGCACCAAGGAATACACGCAGCTTCTCTATATTCCGTCGCACGCGCCGTTCGACCTGTGGGACCGCGAGCACCGGCGCGGCATCAAGCTCTACGTGCGGCGCGTGTTCATCATGGACGATGCCGAGGACCTGATGCCGGCGTACATGCGATTCGTGCGCGGCGTGATCGACTCCAATGATCTTCCGCTCAACGTGTCGCGCGAGATCCTCCAGGAATCGAAGGACGTGGAAATGATCCGCGCCGGATCGGTCAAGCGCGTGCTTTCGCTCCTGGAAGACCTCGCCGGGAACCAGAAGGACAACTACGCGACGTTCTGGAAGGAATTCGGGCGGGTGTTCAAGGAAGGAACGGGCGAGGACCACGCAAACCTCGAGCGCATCGGAAAGCTCATGCGCTTTGCCTCGACCCATAAGGACACCGAGGAGCAGGACGTTTCGCTCGCGGAATACGCCACCCGCATGAAGCCCGGACAGGAGAAGATCTATTACGTCACCGCCGAGAGCTTTGCTGCGGCGAAGAACAGCCCGCATCTTGAGATCTTCCGGAAGAAGGGCGTGGAAGTGCTGCTGATGTATGACCGCGTCGACGAGTGGGTCGTGTCGCACCTTACCGAGTTCGAGGGCAAGCCGTTGCAGTCCGTGGCCAAGGGGCGGCTGGAACTGGGCAAGCTTGAGGACGAAGCCGAGCAGAAGGGACAGGAAAAAGAATCCGGCGAATTCAAGGACCTTGTCGAAAGGATCAAGAAAACGCTCGGCGAGCGCGTCAAGGACGTACGCGTCACGCTGCGGCTTACCGAGTCACCAGCCTGCCTGGTGGCCGACGAGCACGACCTGAGCGCGAATCTGCAGCGGCTGTTGAAGGCGGCGGGACAGAAAGTACCGACGTCCAAGCCGATTCTGGAGATCAACCCGCACCACCCGCTGGTGCGGCGCCTGAAGGACGAGAGCGACGATGCGCACTTCAACGACCTCACCCAGATTCTGTTCGACCAGGCGCTGCTTGCCGAAGGCGGCCAGCTCGACGACCCCGCCGGATTCGTCAAGCGGCTGAACCAGCTCATGCTCGCGATGGGCGGTAAGTAAGACGATATGTTCCCTCTCCCTAGCAGCCTGTCGGACTTAGCATGCGACAGGCTGCTAACAGCAAAACCGCCCGCCGATTTTGAATGTAACCCCGATTAACAACCGCTCTTGCCCTCCCAAAAGCACGCGAGCAGAGCAGAAATGAGGTTTTCATTGGCATTTTTCTCCCATATTCGTGCCGGCGGTTTTGCATTAGGAGTTTGTCCGACCCAAGTCCGACAAACTCCTAGCATTGGGGAGTAATTCGATTGGTTGCTAAGCGTCCGCGGCTTTAAGGACCAGGTCAATCGCGGCGGCCGGCGTCACGACGCGGGTGCCGCGCATGTCACGCCCGAACAGATGGCCGAAGTCCCGGGTATCGCCCGTTACCAGCAGATCGGCCTTCGCATGGACGGCGGCGGGGAGGACTGGTGCGTCCTTGAGCGGCAAGCCCTGCTCTTGCGCCCATATGACGAGGGCGGTCGGCGCTTCGACAACGACCGTGATCCGTGCGAGCGCTTCTGCAAGCCTGTGCTCGAACCCGGCCGACTTGAGCTCGAGATTGCGCCGCGCCTCCTCCAGCGCATGGGTGGACATGAGCAGCTCACAGCGGCCCTTGCGCGCCAGCGCAACCAGCTCTTGCGCCCGCCCCTCCTCGCGATGCGCCGCCGAGAAAATGACGTTGGCGTCGAAGAAGAGTTTCAACGCTTGCGCCGCCCGGGCACTTTCCGCACGCGGGCTTTCTCGGACGCGGTGAGCCGGTTCGCCTCCTCGAATTCCTTGATCCGGGCGTCGGTGTACAGCTCGATCGGATACACGGCAGCGGGCCGCAGGATCACGGCGCCGTCGTCGGTCGTCTCGAGGATGAGTGTTGCCGCGCCCTGCAACCCCAGCTTGCGCAGCACCCCTGCGGGCAGCGAGAGTTGGCCCTTCTTGCCAAGTTTGACGATATCCATAGTTATTTTACGAATTCCGCGAATCCGGATTATCTCATATCCGGCATCAATCGCGATACCGACAGGGTGATCGAATGACCGTGAGACACTTAGCCGCGCCCCCTCCCATTTCTCTCCCCCGCATGCGGGGGGTCGGTAGGCATTGCCCCGGATTCGATCCGGGGTGGGGGTGCGCGTTCAATCGTCCGCGATCTGCGCGGACGCCTTGTTTTTCAGCGAACCTTCTGAAGGTGGCGAATAAGCCCTTCCATTGGGACAAACTCCACGCGCAGGCCGGCGTGCTGTTCCGCAAAGGGTGTCTTCACGTCGGCGGCGACGACGAGACTGGCGCCCTCGGGATGCTGTTTCCTGAAGCAGACGAGGTTCGTCGCGTCGAAGTTCGCGCTCGTCGCCTTGCACTCGATGGCAACCGGCGGCCTGCCGCGCCCCGCGACGACAAAATCCACTTCGTGCCCGCGCTTGTCACGCCAGTAGCGGATCGAACGCGTCTGCAGTCGTGCGTGGATTTCGTTCAATACATAATGTTCCCAGAGCAGGCCGAAATCCTCGGCGCGCAGGCGCTCGATGCCGCGGTAGTGGCACACGAAGCCGGTGTCGAAGCCGTAAACCTTGGGCGCCGCAACGATCTCGGTGGCGCGGCGCGCACTGAACGGGCGCACCACGTGAGCAACGAACGTCGCCTCGATCACCGCGAGGTAGTTGCTGATCGAGGTGCGGCTTACCTCGCAGTCGCGCGCGAAGCGCGTGGCCTCGAAGAGACCACTGCTCTGAACATGCAGAAGCTCTACGAATCGCTGGAATGAGTGGCGTCGCTCAAGCCGAAAAAGCTCCAGGATATCCTTCGCCCAATAGGAATCGACCCACTCCTGGATCTCCCGTTCCGGCATTTCCGGGGCGAGAAAAAATGGCGGCAGTCCGCCGCGCAGAAATCGGCGATCGAGGCTTTCCGCGCCGAAGTCGACGAGGTCCCGGGACATCATGGGTGTGAGCCAGACTTCGGCCTTGCGCCCGGTCAGCGTATCGCGAAAGCGCCGCGAGGCGCCCAGGGTCGACGATCCCGTAGCGAGGATTCTCACGTCCGGATAATGATCCGCGGCGATCTTGAGAAGTTCCGACGGATTGCCGAGGCGGTGGATTTCATCGAGCACGACGGTGCGCCCGCGCCGCGCGTCGAAAAAGGCCTCGGGTTGAGCGAGAAGGCGGCGAACGCTCGGCAGTTCGCAATCGAGATACTCTGCGCGCGGCAGCGAACGCGCAATCGTGGTCTTGCCGGAGCGCCGCACTCCCGACAGCCATACGATGGACTTGCCGCGCCATGCCGCGGCCAGCCGCTCCAGCCAGAAATGCCTTGTTCTAAATGCGGCCATGATTGCGTATAGTAGCACCAAACGAATTCATGATTGCATTTGGTTCGATCTCCGAGCCAGCGCGGGTCGTTCGAAGACGCGCGGGCTGGCGGTTGCGCGAAGAAGTGCGAGCAAGCTCGGCCAGGGCAAGGCGACCGGCGTCACGGCGTTCACGCGCGCATCGAGCCATTCGCACGCTTGCTCGTGCTGGGAAAAGCTGCTGACGTGGAAGATGCCATGTGTGCCAAGCCCCACCGCGGGCTGCCGTTAACAAGGAACAAAGCGTCAGCCTGGCAGCAAGCCGGGCCGTGAGGCGCAGAAAGCTCCGCTCATTTTCCCGCGTGCGTGCATAATGACGAGCGGATACACGGGAAACGTATGTCCGACGAGCACATCCCAACCGCTGAGAGCGTGACAGCCATGCCACAGCCAAGGCTGCAAAGCTACGGCATGGGTGATTTGGCGGGGGGGGCCGCGGCGGCGATGGTGGTGCTGCCGCAGGCGATGGCCTACGGCGTCGCGCTTTTCTCGCTCATGGGCATGGGCGCGGCCGGCGGTGCGCTCGCGGGCCTCGTCGGTGCCGCTTGTCTCAGCCTCGTCTCCGGGCTCTTCGGCGGCACCATTGGTCTGGTGAGTTCCCCAACCGGCCCGGCCCTGGTGCTACTCTCCGGCGCGGTCATTGCTTTCCAAAGCGCGGGCCTGGCTGGTGAGATGCTCTTTGCGGCGCTGATGGCGACAACAGTCCTTGCCGGACTCTTCCAGGCGGCGATAGCGGTTTCGGGCGGTGGGCGGCTCATCAAATTCATTCCGTACCCCGTAGTTGTCGGCTTTACCACCGGCGCAGCGCTGCTGATGATCCAATCGCAGTTGAAACCCGTCTTCGGCTCAATTTTGGAAGAGCGTTGGGAGGCGTGGCGCTGGATTCCGTTCGTAACGGCTGTAGCTACCTATTTCTCGATCGCCGCCTCCTCGAAATGGCTGCCAAAGTTGCCACCGATGATTGCCGGGTTGGTGGGCGGCACGCTGGTGTTTCACTTTCTTGCGGGCATGGCTCCGGGACCGCTGCCCGTAAACTGGGTAGTCGGCAGCTTGCCCGAACCCACTTCCATCAGCGTGGGTTTCTCAATCGCGGCACTCGCGGAGCTGCCGGTCATGGCGGTTCTGTCGGCGGCGCTCGCGTTCGCGATGCTGGCGAGCCTCAACACGATGCTCGCTTCGGTCATCGCCGACATGGTTACTGAAAGCCGTCACAGCGCGCTGCGCGAATTATTCGCGCAAGGCGTAGGCCAAACACTGACCGGATTGTTGGGGAGCATGGGTGGGTCTGCAACCACCGGCGCAACGGTGATTGCGGTGAGCACAGGCGCGCGGCGTTGGGCGGGCGTCACCGCCGGTCTCGTATTTCTCCTCTTGGTGCTTTTTTTCGGGCCTGCCGGCAAGCTGCTCCCCATCAGCGTCCTGGCGGGCGTTGTGATTTATGTCGCTGCCGGCATGATCGGAGCCGACGCTTTCGAATGGCTGCGCAGCGGCCGCACGCGCATGGATGCCCTGATGGCGCTGCTGGTGACGATCGTGACGGTTGCTTACGACCTCGTGACCGCCGTCGGAGCGGGCGTGGTGATCGCAATCGCGCTGTTCATCCGGGAACAGGCGAAGACGTCCGTGGTCCACCGCCGCTCGACAGGGGCGCACAGGCATTCGGTCCGGCTGCGGACCGAAAAGGAACGTACGCTGCTCGAGCAGCACGGCGGCCGCATCGTGATCTATGAGCTGCGCGGCAATCTGTTCTTCGCGACGGCCGATCGCCTGTTCGAAGAGCTGCTGCCGGATCTGGACCGGCCGGCATGGGTGATCCTGCACCTGCGCCGCGTGAGCCAGGTCGACCTCACCGGCATCAAGATCCTGCACCAGATCGCAACCCGACTGCACGTGCATGGCGGGCAGCTTCTGTTCTGCGAGGTGCACCGGGAGATCGGGCTCGGGACGGATGTCGACCAGGCATTGTCGCGAGTCAGCCACAAGGGGACAGCCGGCCGCAGGGTGCTCACCTTCGTCGGCTCGGACGAAGCACTCGAGTATGCCGAGAACGCGCTCCTCACCAAGCTGGGCAGCCCGCCCGCCGCCGCCCACCAGCGCGTCGAGCTTGCGGCAACCGATCTCTGCCGCGACATGACCGCCGAACAAGTCTCGGCCCTGCGTGCGGTATTGAGCTCGCGCACCGCGGAAGCGGGGCGGAAACTCTTCGCGGCGGGCGAACATGGCGACGAGATGTATATCGTAGTCCGCGGCGAAGTGGACGTGCGCCTGCGGACGACCGAGCACCACTACAAGCGGCTCGCGAACTGTGGGCCTGGAACGATTTTCGGCGAGATCGCATTCCTGGATCCCGGGCCGCGCACTGCCGATGCGTTCGTGGTGGAGCCCACCGAATTGCTCATCCTCGATCGCAATGGTCTTGAGCGTCTTGAGCGGGTACGCCCGGACGCGGCGGTGTCACTGCTCGTTGCGCTCGGCAACACGCAGGGACATCACCTGCGGCGTTCCGACGAAGAAATCCAGCGTCTCGCGCAGTGGTGAGTTCGGGTGTGGTTGAGCCAGGGCACTTTATGAGACACGCTGAACGGCGCACAGGCGCTCCTCCGTGCGAGGGCCAGTCATACACGAGAAGCCGACTGCCAATCTAATCGTCTATTTGCCCGGGACGCCTTCTCGTCGCCACCGGGATGGTGCAACGTTGCCGAACAGCCAACCAGGATCGAGCTGGTGGTGAATATGAAAACCGCGAGGGCGCCTAAGCTCGAGATACCACGAGAGCTCGCGGTGCGCGCCGACAGGGTGATCGAGTGAAACTGATGAATCCCGTTGCCGAGAGGCGTTCCCGTTTCCCGCCGGGCACTGGTTCACGGAACCAGCCGAAAGGGTTTCCTCCGACTGAGACCGTAGACGGAAAACCCGCGGTGGCCTGGCGTGAACACCACGTTGGTCTGCGGTTCCTCCCTGAGGGCGACCAACGTACCGTCAGCAAGATCCATGGGAACGTCGCGATACCTTTCCATCATGGCATTTCGTTCTATGGCGGACGGGCGCGGGTCGTTCGAGGACGCGTGGGTTGGCAGTCAGGCGGTATCGTCCGAGAAAGTCGAACCGCGTTCGTAATTCGGGGGCGTGCCGGCGGGAACGATGCCACCTTTGCCAGACGCATGGACGGCCGAAGCCCTTCAGCATAGAATGGTCAGAGGCCGTCACTACCAAAGGGGAGGTTCATGGTGGCCGTTTCCGATTCCGCGGCATTCAAGCTCCGGGAAGAGGAATTGCGCGCGCTTTCCCGCGAAGGCGTCGCCCGGGCTTTTCCCAAGCAGACGGTGATCGTCAGCGAGGGCGACGAAACCGATTCGCTCTACATCATCCTGTCCGGCCGCGTTAAGGTTTTTCTAAGCGACCAAGAGGGCAGGGAGATCGTGCTTGGCACGCAGGGGCCGGGAGAGTATTTCGGGGAAATGGTGCTGGACGGCGGCCCCCGGTCCGCTTCGGTAATGACGTTGGAAGCGTCCCGGTTCGCTGTTATTCCCAAGAACAAATTCCGCGACTTCGTGCTTTCCCATCCCGGCTTCTCGCTGCACCTGATCGAAAAACTTATCCGCCGCACGCGGGCGTTGACGGAAAGCGTAAAAAGCCTCGCGTTGATGGACGTCTACGGGCGCGTGGCGCGATTGTTGCTCGCTCTCGCAGTGCCCGAAGACGGCAGGTTCGTGATCGAGGAAAGGCTCACCCAGCAGGATATCGCCAGCCGGGTAGGCGCCTCGCGCGAAATGATCAGCAGGATCCTCAAAGACCTGTCGATCGGCGGCTACATCACGGTAGACAAGAAGCGCATTACCATCAACAAGACCCCGCCGCGGCATTGGTAGGGCATCGGGATAAGCTCCCTGATCGTGTGGGCCCGAGGACCGCTAGTGAGACACGAACGGCGCGTGGATAGCGGTGATGCTCGCCGGACGGATTTCGAGAGCTCTCGCAGGCACATCGATGCGCTGACCAATGTGAATATGTCACACGCGCAGTGTTCGCCAGTTAACAGAAGCGATCACGTATTAGCCTGATACTAAGTGGGCAATTCGGTAGCAGCTGCTTTTCACATTCATTTTAGGAAAGGGAGACTGCAATGAAGATCAGAACAGATTCCTTTGGCGAGTTTTATTTACCTCTTCGAGCGGGCGCTACGTGCCGCTCAACGCGCCGGAAATTTCTCATCGCTGCGGCGGCGTTTCCCGCGGTCGCGTGGGCGGGCGCGGTCTTTGGCGAGTCCAGGAAGCCGCCGGTGCTGATCGGCTGGTTCCACGCTGGATCGCGCACTGTGGGCGGGCGCTCTCTTACAACTTTCAAGGAGGGAATGGCGGCGCTCGGCTGGAAGGAGGGTTCGAACTACGTGATCGAAGAACGCTGGGCGGACGGACGCATGGATCGGCTGCCAGCCCTCGCCGAAGAGTTGAAGGTTAAAAAGCCGGCCGTCATCGTAGCCGCGGTGGGGGCGGTATTCGCTGCGGCCAAGGCTGCGCCGGACATCCCGGTGGTTCAGGCACAGGGCGGCTCTCCAGTCGTTGCCGGGCTCGCAGCGAGCCTTGCGCGACCCGGCGGCATGGTGACGGGAGTTACTAATCCGGTGAGTGAAGTATCTGAGAAATACCTGGAGTTGCTGCTCGCCGCAGCCCCAAAACTGCAGCGCGTCGGATTTCTGGTCGATCTCACGTCTCGTAGTTATGACGCGTCCATGAAAAATGCACGTCGCGCGATCGAGCACTACCGCGTTGAAGCGCGGTTTGCCGAAGCCGCCAAGCCGGAAGACCTCGATCCCGCCCTATCGCGTCTGGTGAAGGAGGGCGTGCAGGGGCTTGTCTTGATGCCAAGCGCCGGATTGTTCAACGCCGAGCGGCGGCGCATCGTGAAGTTCGCGCTGGAGCAGCGCTGGCCGGTTGTTGCCGGACCGCGGGTTTTCGTCGAGGAAGGTGCTCTACTGACCTACGGCGCGGACGCCCAAGCAAACTTCCGCCGCGCCGCCTACTACGTAGACCGGATTCTCAAAGGCGCGAAGCCCGGGGACCTCCCAATCGAGCAGCCGACGAAGTTCGAATTGGTGCTGAACATGAAAACCGCCAAGGCCCTCGGCATCACCTTCCCGAAAGAAGTGCTGGTGCTCACGACCAGAGTGATCGAATGATTCCGAGAACACTCGCAGCCACATCGATGCACGGACCAATGTGAATCTGTCAAGAGAGAACCGTAATGAAGATCAGAACAGATTTCTTTAGAACTGCTGTGTTGAGCCTACTGACCGGCTTGCTCGTTGCCGGATGCGCGTCCAAGGAAGCGATACCCCCACCAGCACCAGTCACTGCAAAGGCAGCACCACTCAAGCAAGTGACGGCGCCCGTGAACCTGGGCCCGGTGATCAACAGTAAGCTGGGCCAAGGTGAGGTCTCATTTACTGGCGATGGCAAGACGATGTATTTCAGGTGCCAGGTGCGCCCGGGTCGTGCGCACAACGACATCTGCGTGTCGCGTCTGATCGACACATTCGAGGAGGGACGCTGGACGGCGCCGGAAATCGTCGCCCCCGGTGTGATCAGTCTGACCGAAACGGGGGAACTTGAGCCCGTGATCTCTCCGGACGGCAAGACGCTCTTCTTCATGAGCTTCAACCGTCCCGGGGGATATGGCGGTTCTGACATCTGGTATAGCGAGAATGTGAACGGCGTGTGGCAGGCGCCCAAGAATTTGGGGCCGCCATTCAACACCCCCTTCGCCGACCACTGTCTTTTCTTCAGTGCGGATGGGAACGAAGCCTTCTGGACTTCGACCCGGCCCGGCGGATATGGCGGCAACGATATCTGGACGTCACGCAAGGTGAACGGCGTCTGGCAGCCGCCGGTCAACCTCGGCCCAAATGTCAATTCGCCGCATAACGATCACCACTCCATTCCCTCTCCGGACGGCAAGTCGCTGTACGTTACCTCGACGCGGCCCGGGGGCTTTGGCGGCCAGGATAACTACGTGACAACCCGCGACGAGACCGGCACTTGGGGTCCGCTGGTGAATCTTGGCCCGCTGGTCAACTCCGACAAGGAGGATCTCTGCCCATCTTTCACGCCTGACTTCCGCGTCTTCATCTTCGAATCCGGGCGGGCGGGAAGTTACGGCAGCACGGACATCTGGTGGGTCTACTACGACCGGATAAAGCACATACGGTAGTCGTGCCGACGGTGGAGAAATCAGAAAGAGGCGACCGAATGAACCATAAACCCGGACACTTCCGTGCCGGTTTACGTCGCCGCGTTCGAGCGGGCGCGCCGCGCCGCTCCACGCGGCGGTGCATGTACAGCGCTTCTGGCATAATGGATATATATGTGTTTGTGTGTCCGGGAGGGACATGCCATGCAAAACTCGGTGCGCTGGTCGCTGAAGGTATCGCGGGAGACGGACGAAGCGTTACGTGCTTACCTCGGCCGGATGGTGGCCGCAAGGGCGATCTTTCCCGGTTTGTTCAAGAGGCCGTCGAAGCGAGGCTCAAGGAGGCGGTGCACGTGCGCGGAAAACAAGGACAAACGCCCCGCTCCCGAGCGAGCCTCGCCGAGGCGCTGGGGAACTCCGGACGAGGACCAGGACGCTGTCCAAGGCCCGGTTCGAGAAGCTGGTGGCCGAAGCGGTGGCATACGCGCGCAAGCGGCGCTAACTCGTGCTCGCGGTCCTCGACACCAACGTTCTGCCGAGCGCGTTACGCAGCGAACGGAGTTCCCCAGCGGCGATGCTGGATGCCTGGTGGGCGGGCCGCTTCTCCCTGATAACGAGCTTCGAGCAAATCGAGGAGTTCAAGAGAGCAGCGCTGCACGCTGATCAGGTCGCGACTTCGGGGTCGGGAAGGCAGGTGATCGAATGATTCCGCGCTGGCGCCTGTTCGGTAAATACGCGACGCTCATCATTGCACTGGTGGGTGCGGCATTGCTCGCGAGCGGTGGCGTCAGCCTGTACTTCTCATACCGCGAAAACCAGGAGCACCTCGTCGCCCTGCAACGCGAGAAGGCGCTCGCCGCCGCGACGCGCATCGAGCAGTACATCGTGGACATCGAGCACCAGCTCGGCTGGACCGCGATGCCGCAGGTGAGCGCCGAGGGCAACATTATCGAGCAGCGCCGCTATGAGTACCTCAAATTGCTCCGCCAAGTGCAGGACATAACTGAGGTGGCATGGCTCGATGCGTCTGGACGCGAACGGTTACGCGTGTCGCGTCTCGCAATGGACGCGATGGGCAGCGGAATCGATCTGTCTCAGGATCCCAAGTTTCTCGAAGCAAAGGGTGGGAAGACGTGGTACAGCCCGGTGTACTTCCGCAAGGAGACGGAGCCGTACATGACGATCTCCCGGCCGGCCGGAGGGAGCGGCGGTGGTATCACGGTCGCCGAAGTAAATCTCAAATTCATGTGGGAGGTTGTTTCGCGCATTCAGTTCGGCAAAGCCGGGCTCGCTTATGTCGTCAATTCGTCGGGCACGCTGATCGCTCATCCGGACATCAGTCTGGTGCTGCAGAAGACCGACCTGTCGCGACTGAGCCACGTGGCAGCGCGCCTCCGCGACGAGGGCGAAGCCGAGCCTATTGCCCGCAATCTCAAGAAAGAGGAGGTCCTGACGGCGCACGCTCGTATCTCACCGCTCAACTGGACGGTGTTCGTCGAGTTGCCGCTTGCGGAGGCTTTCGCGCCGCTGTACGCATCCATCCGGCGCGCCGCGTTGCTGCTGCTCGCGGGGCTGGCGCTTTCCATACTGCTAAGCGTGTATCTTGCGCGCCGCATGGTCACTCCCATTCGTGCGCTGCAGCAGGGCGCAGAGAGAATCGGCGCTGGACAGCTCGATCAGCGCATCGATGTCCACACCGGCGACGAGTTGGAAGCGCTGGGTGAACGATTCAACAAGATGGCCGGTGAGTTGAAAGAATCCTATGCGGGACTCGAACGCAAGGTCGAGGAGCGCACTGCGGAGTTGACAGAGTCTCTGGAGCAGCAGACGGCAACCGCCGAAATTCTACGCGTGATCGGCAACACGCCAACCAACGTGATGCCGGTGCTCAACGCTGTCACGCAGCGTGCCGCTCAACTTTGCGAGGCGCCAGACGCGCGAATATACCTGGTGGATGGCGACACGTTGAAGTACGTGACGGGGTTCGGGACATCGGAAGGCACGCTGCCTACCATACCGCTGACGCGGGGGGTGGTTACGGGACGGGCAGTGCTGGACCGGGCGGCGGTGCATATCGAGGACCTCGGGGCCGTATTGGACGAGTTTCCGGACGCGCGCGCGCCACAGCGGGAGTTCCAGAACTGGACGACGCTTGCGGTGCCGCTGATGCGTGAGAACAACGCGTTCGGCGCGATCCTGCTGCGGCGCAAGGAGGTGCGTCCGTTTACCGAAAAGCAGATTGCCCTGGTAAACACCTTCGCCGACCAGGCCGCGATCGCGATCGAGAACGTTCGGCTGTTCAACGAAATCCAGGGCAAGAGCCGCGAGCTCGAGATCGCGAACAAGCACAAATCCGAGTTCCTCGCCAACATGTCGCACGAGCTGAGAACCCCGTTGAATGCCATCATCGGCTTTTCTGAAGTGTTGAGTGAACGCTACTTCGGGGAGCTCAACGAGAAGCAGGCGGAATACATCAACGACATCCACACCTCGGGCAAGCACCTGCTCTCGCTCATCAACGATATCCTCGATCTCTCCAAGATCGAAGCCGGACGCATGGAACTGGAGGTCTCCAATTTCGACCTGCCGGCGGCGCTGCAGAACGCGCTTACGCTGATCAAGGAGCGCGCGCAGCGCCACGGGATCAAGCTTGGCCTTGATGTGGATCCGGCGCTTGGTGTGTTCCGCGGCGATGAGCGCAAGTTCAAGCAGATCATGCTGAACCTGCTCTCGAACGCGGTGAAGTTTACTCCAGAGGGCGGGTCGGTCTCAGTGGCCGCGCGCAAATTCGACGCTGCGGTCGAGGTGTCGGTGACCGATACCGGCGTGGGCATCGCGGTCGAGGACCACCAGTCCGTCTTCGAGGAATTCAAACAGGTCGGGCGCGATTACACGCAGAAAACGGAGGGCACGGGGCTGGGACTCGCCCTTACCAAGCGCTTCGTCGAACTGCACGGCGGCACGATTCGCCTGGAAAGCGCGCCCGGCAAGGGGTCGACATTCACCTTCACGCTGCCGGTGAACCGTGATGAGCAGACGGTGTAGGTCGGGTTGCCGGAGGCTACCCGACGCCATGTGCGCCGGGGAGCGTTACACGCACTCCGGCCTACAAAATGATCGCCAATCACCAACCACTAACCCGGAGTTCCCGCCTGTTTTTCTTGCTAATCGCAGTGTAAGCCTTTGGTTTGTTGA
>MERG01000008.1 GCA_001771985.1 Betaproteobacteria bacterium RIFCSPLOWO2_12_FULL_62_13
TGCTCCAACGTGAGGCCGGACGCCGCGGCAGCGCCCGTGAGACCGCTCACTTGGAGAAAGCGCCGGCGTGAGATAACGGTATTCAAAATGTCGGGTTTCATGCTCGTTCCTCTCTGGCAAGGTGCATCAAGTCAGGTCAGTCTTTCGGCAAGTCGGGCAAACAGTGCTCGAGCCGGAATCCGCAAATTCGTACCCGCAGTCGCGACATTCACGCCGCGTCCACCGCGTCAGGATCATCGCGCCGCGCGGGGCTTCGCCATCGCCTTGCGCGAGCAGGGCGAGCGCCTTTTCCGGGCAGGCCCGCGTACAGTCGCCGCATGCGATGCACGCCTCAGCGTCAAACGCAATGCCGACCACGCTGCGACCGTCGCTTTCGTAGCATTGCAAGCCGCCCGCAGGGCAAATGGCGGCGCAAACCCCGTGATTGCGGCACGCATCCGATACGCGAAGCGCGGGGAACAGTTCGGCCGGCAGCGGCCGCCCGTGCTGCTTGCTTAACACGGCAGCTTGCGCCAGCAACTGCGAGCGTGCGGTGGGTTCGATCTTGGCAGGCCGCGGACGGCGCGCCTCAGCGCTTGCATCGTGGCGGCGGGCCGCTGCGGGCGCGATAGCGCGTACCGCGTTGCGCGTGACGCCGGTGAAAAACTGGCGGCGACTCATCGGTTGCGCCGCTGCCAGGTCGGGAATTTCGTTCAACATGTGGTCACGCGGCAACGGCTTGCTTTCCAGGTGCGGCAGTGCCTGTTCCGCTACCCCGAGTGCGGTGAGCAGTGCGCGCGCCGCATCCAGTGCTTCCTGTGCCGGCTGATTCGCTCTCGAGCCGGCGCCGCATTGGCCGCACCAGCCGCGATCGGTTAGCACGATCGGACGGCCTTCGGTTGCCGTGTGCCACTGCACGAACTGGTGCAAGGCGATTCCACCGAGACACGGCACGCGCGTTGCGTCCGGTGGCGAACCCGAAGCCGGGACTTTCCAGCAATCGACGTAAAGCGGCGTCTCCCTTCCTGCTGCGCGCGGCGGATCCACTGCGAAACCCTCTGTTTGCAGCGCTCCCGTCGGACAAATGGCGCTGCACTGACCACAGCGCAGGCAGCCATCAGCAAGCTCGAGCGCGGTGTGCGTGACGCGCAGCACCCGCGCCGGGCAAGCCTGCGCGCAGCGCCCGCAATCGTTGTAACGAGATCGCAGCCGCAGGCAGCGGCTGGAGTCAAATGCGACGGGACATTCGGGCCTTAAGGGGCGGAACGCCGAGCCTGAGGCCGCAAGGTTCTCGGGAACAGGCAACGAAACAGAAGCCTGGTTCATACGTATTGCCAGGATTTAGAGTGCCTAACATGATGAACCACGTGTGCGTTGCAGCCAGAACGGATTGATCACGCGAAGGGTGGCGCAGCTCATATCGCGAATATGAGCAAGCCCCCCGACAAAGTGAGCGGCCGTTGTGGCTGCAACCCTTCGGGCTGGCACGAGTTTTGGCCCATGGCTTTGTCGCGAACCTTGTGAATATTCGCGATATTCACTGCGGCTCGCTTCGCGCCCTGAGCCAAAATCGTGCCAGCGCATCACGCGGGTCATTATGTTAGGCACTCTTAGTTACATTGCCCTTGGTGACTGATTAATCATGAATCACGACGCCGATCCGTGGATTGGCCTTGACGCTTCTATCGCATTATTCGAGCCTGCTCATCCTGCTCCGATCTCTGCTGCGAACGGGAACGCAGACGATCTCGCGGGTGACAAAACTCGTTTTCGCATCGATTGTCTTGTGAGTACCGCTTCGGCTTTGAAGGTCGCCGACGATAACGGGTTTGCCGGAGGCAATCACGTTCCCGACAATGGAATCGTTCACCGAAACTTCTATGCCCCGTTCCGCGACATCGGTTGCCGTCTTCAGCCAGACTTTCCGGTTGTGGGGGTCATGGACAAAAACGCTGCAACGCTCCGCGTTCAGCACACGCGGGGCAATGCAAACGTAGAAATCGAGCAGTTTGCTTCTTCGTTTCGGATCGAATTCTTCGAAGAGAGCTTTTTGCCTGGAAGAAAGATCATCAAGTTGGACTCTTACGTCTGCCAGCATGGCGCTCCCCCCCTTCCCAACTTGTTGCGGTGTTGTCGAAAAAACCGCAAACGTCGAATCGACCGCCGCACGCTCACTACGTGTATCGCAACAGGATAGTGGCGCGCCTCGGCGGTGGCTTTAGGGCTTCCGCCTCTTTTGAGCTCGCTACCGCCACATTCTGGACAATTCCGTGTTGATAAAATTTGATCTAAGTCAAAATTGGCTCGCTTTATCGCCCAGCTCGTGAGTCATTATTTCGACGCACAATTCCCGGAGCCGCTCGTGCCGAGACGGTGTGAACGCCAAGGGAGGATGTCGCGGAACTAACACGGTCAGGTTGCCGCAGTGACGGCTACCTGACGGAAATGGGTATCGGGGAACGCTGCGCGTACCCCGAGCTACGTGTCTGCATGAAAAGAGCCGAACGGATGACCGGCACAAACCGGAGAGAACCACGCAAGTTCGTACCCCCATCGGTCGGGGATTCGAACCACCATCCGGCTGAAGAATACTGAGTCAAACGGCGCGAGCTCGTGCGCCGTTGGTCGAGGAGTGAGGAGTCAAACCTCGAAGCAAGGCGTCGAACCGCGTTTGCGTATTGCAGACAAAAACAGGTCGGTCCCGCTCGCTGAATCCCGAATCCTGAATCCTGCTTTTCACCCTTTGCGCTTCACCTGCGCGCCGGCCCAGCCCTTGGCAAAGGTGATCTTCAGTTCCTCGTCGAGCTCTACTTGCGCGCTGTCGCGCACGATCCTGCCGTCCTCCATTTCGGTGATGCTATAGCCCCGCTCGAGCACGAGCTGCGGGTTGAGGTGTTTCAAGTGCGCCTCAAGGCGGTGCAGCAAAGTCGCCGCAGCGTCCATCCGCCGGCGCGCCGCTTCGCGCAGCCGGCGCGCCCGCTCGCCATTTTCCCGCACCAGCGCCGCAAGGTCAGGCCCGGCGGCGGCCAGGCGCTGAGCCCGCTCGCGTTGCTGCCATCCGTGCTGCTGCGATGAGCGCTGCCATGCCCCGCTCATGCGGGCCGCCAAATGCCGCAGCTTATCGAGCTGAATGCTCATACGCGCGCCGGGATGGACCAAGCGCTTTGCGAGATAGTCGAGCCGCTGCATGCGGTCTTCCAACGTCCGTTCGGCGATGCGGCTCAGCCGCTGATACCAGTGCAGAAGCTGCTCGCTCAGTTCGGCGCGGTCAGGGGTCGCCAACTGCGCTGCTGCAGTAGGAGTGGCCGCGCGCGCGTCGGCCACGAAGTCAGCAATCGTGAAATCCGTCTCGTGGCCGATACCCGTCACGACCGGAATCGCGCAGGCATGAATGGCGCGCGCCACGATTTCTTCGTTATATGCCCACAGATCCTCGATGCTGCCCCCGCCTCGGCAAACGATGAGTACGTCGCACTCGCTCCGGGCCTCCGCAATGGCAAGCGCCTCTGCGATTCTCTGTGAGGCGCCCTCGCCCTGCACCGGCGTGGGATAGATCACGACCCGAACTGATGGCATGCGGCGGCGAAGAGTCGTCAGCACATCGCGGAGCGCCGCTGCCTGAAGAGAGGTGACGACGCCGACCGCGCACGGGAAATCTGGAACCGGCTTTTTGCGCGCCTGCGCGAACAAGCCTTCCTTATCGAGCCTGGCCTTGAGCCTCTCGAACGCTTCGTACAGCGCGCCAAAACCGGCCCGGCGCATGGTCTCGACGTTGAGCTGGAATTTCCCGCGCGCCTCATAAAGCGTCGGGGACGCGCGCACCTCCACCTGCATGCCGTTCTCGGGCAGCCAATCGAGATACTGCAACTTGTGACGGAACATCACGCAATCGACCTGCGCCTGCGCATCCTTCAGTGTGAAATAACAATGACCGGAATCGTAGCGCTTGAAATTGGAAATCTCGCCCGCCACCCAGGTGAGCGGGAGAGTCTGTTCCAGCACACGTTTTGCGAGGCGGTTGAGCTCGCTGACGGAGATGACCTGCTGCGTCGCCGGGTATGTTAAGAGGTCGACCATCGGGCCATTCTATATCAGCGTCCGGCCGCGTTTTTCCGCACTGCAAGGTCGAAATTTTCCCAGCGAATCAGGACCCCTGACCGACCGGTCTCGGATTCTCATCCAGGAGCATCATCCACAGAAGTGGCGAAATCGTCACTTCTCATGGGGTGTTGCAGTGCACATAAGAGTGAAATTTGGTTAAGCACATGAATCCAATGACAAAACACGGCGCACAAATTTTAGGCGCGGAAGAAAAATCCCATACGGAGAACTCACTTAGCAAGGCTGTTCGCGAAATATGCACATGGTTATCCACAAACAATGTGGAAAAGATGAAAACACATTTCCGATGACGAGGTTAGGAAATCATCGTAAAGCAATTTATGAATTCACGCTTGCTGAAAATTCATCGGACAGATAAAGTTACGGCCACTTTTTACGGAGCCGCGAAGTGTTCGCAATCATCGAAGCGGCGGGATGGCCCATCTGGCCGTTGCTGCTGACATCCGTCATTGCACTCGCCATCATTGGTGAGCGTTGGTGGTCGCTGCGTCAGGCGATCGTCATGCCCAGGAACCTGCTCCCGAGGATCGTGCAGGAATGCCGCCAGAACGGTATCACGGCGCAGATGCTCTCGAGGCTGTCCGACGATTCACCGCTCGGTCAGATTTTCGCGGCCGGCCTGAAGAACATAAGAAGTACGCCGGCCATCATGAAAGAAGCCATCGAAGAGGCCGGGCGTGCGGTCGCAATTGAACTGGAACGGTTTTTGACGAGCCTCGGTACGATCGCGGCGATCGCCCCTTTGCTGGGCCTGTTCGGAACCGTGATCGGCATGATCGAGATCTTCGGCTCGCAAACCCCCCAAGGCGGCAATCCGCTGGTGCTGGCCCACGGCATCTCGATCGCGTTGTATAACACGGCTTTCGGACTGGTGGTTGCCGTGCCGAGCATGATCTTCTACCGCTATTTCCGCGCCAAGGTGGACGCCATGCTGGTCGATATGGAGTTGCAGGCGATCAAAATGGTGGAAATCCTCCACGGCGAGCGCCAGGTGTAGCGGCCAATGCGATTTCGCCCCCGGGCATCCAGAGATGAGCCGGAGATCAACTTCATTCCGTTGATCGACGTGCTGCTGGTGATCCTGATCTTCCTCATGGTCACGACCACCTACTCGCGCTATGCCGAGCTACAGATCAATCTTCCGACGGCCGACGCCAGCCAGGCGCCGGAGCGTCCCGAGCAGATCGACGTCGCCGTCGACGTCCAGGGTAAGTACCTGATCAACAAGGACCCCGTGGCTTTTCACGGAGCGGACGCCTTCAGTCAGGAACTCCAGCGCGCGGCCGGCAATATGAAGGAGCCGGTAATCATCATCAGCGCCGACGCGAATGCCCCGCATCAATCGGTCATCAACATCATGGAAGCGGCGCGTATCGCCGGTTACGGCAAGATCACCTTCACCACCCAAGCCACAAGAAAGCCGTGATGGGTGATGGGTGAGGGGTGAGGGGTGACGAGCGCTGAATGTTCTTACCCATTACCCATTACTCATAACTCATTACGCATAACCCGCATGCACTGGCTTGAGCGACATTGGTACGGCATCACGCCGCTGACCCCCTTGCTCTACCTCCCGAGCCTGGTGTTCCGCGTTGCGGTGGCGTTACGGCGGGCGCTTTATCGCGCCGGTATTCTGCCCGTCGCCAAGCTGCCCGTTCCGGTCATCGTCGTAGGCAATATCAGCGTCGGCGGCACTGGCAAGACACCCGTCGTCCTGTGGCTTGTCACGTTCCTCCGGGAGCACGGGATGCAGCCCGGGATCGTGAGCCGGGGTTACCGCGGGGCGGGGACCGTGCCGCAACGCGTCACTTCGGGCAGCGACCCGGCAATATCCGGGGACGAAGCGGTAATGCTGGCGCAGCGTTGCGGCGCACCGGTCTGGATCGGAGCGGATCGCGTCGCCGCCGCGCGTGCACTGCTCGCTGCGCAACCTGCCTGCAACGTCATCGTAAGCGATGACGGCCTACAGCAGTACCGGCTTGCGCGGAACATCGAAATCGTCGTCGTGGACGGTGCGCGCGGCCTCGGCAACACTCACCTGCTGCCGGCGGGACCGCTACGCGAACCGCCGGCACGTCTGACCTCCGTTGATGCCATCGTCGTCAACATCAGCGAGTCAGCCAGGATCGGCATCCAGGCCACGGCGCCAGCGGCGTTCGCAATGACGCTCGCCGGACGCGAATTCCACAACCTGCTCCACCCCGGACACCACGTCGGCCCGGAGCACTTCGCGGCCCGCCGCGTGCATGCGTTTGCCGGAATAGGCAATCCGGAGCGTTTTTTCGGGCATCTGCGCCGCCTCGGTCTCAGTATCACCCCTCATCCCTTTCCGGACCATCATGCATTCACCGCCGCGGACCTCGCTCTTGCCGGCGCCGATTGCGTCGTGATGACCGAGAAGGATGCGGTAAAATGCCGTCGGTTCGCAAACGAGAATCATTGGGCTCTGCCAGTCGCCGCTAACGTTGATCCGGCCTTCGGCGAATTGGTGTTGCGCAAACTGGGGAAATAGGACACATGGATCCCAAACTACTCGACATACTGGTCTGCACGCTGTGCAAGGGTCCCCTCGTTTACAGGAAAGCGGAAAAGGAGCTGATCTGCAAACCCTGCCGCCTCGGGTACCCGATAAGGGACGACATCCCCGTGATGCTCGAGGACGAAGCGCGCAAACTTCCTCCGGAAGAGGAAGTGTGATGCTCGTAATGGGTTATTACCCATTACCCATTGCCGATTACCCATTACCTGATGGACTTCACCGTCATCATTCCCGCCCGCTACGCCTCATCGCGCTTCCCGGGCAAGCCGCTCGTGGATATCGCGGGTAAGCCGATGGTGGTGCGCGCTGCTGAACGGGCGAAGAAAAGCGGTGCGCGCGAAGTCCTTATCGCCACCGATCATGCCGGCATCGCGGCCGCGGCTGAACGCCATGGCTGCACGGCCGTTATGACGCGCCAGAGCCACGCTTCCGGCACTGACCGTCTCGCCGAAGTCGTCGCGCGCCGGCGTTATCCCGCGCAACATATCGTGGTCAACGTCCAGGGCGACGAACCTTTGATCGACCCGGCGCTTATCAGGAAGGTTGCAACCAATCTCGCGCGGCATCGCGACGCACAGATCGCGACCGCCTGCACCGCGATCCGCAACACACATGACCTCGTCAACCCCAACGTGGTGAAGGTCGTGCTCGACAATCTCGGCTATGCGCTTTACTTCAGCCGGGCGCCCGTGCCCTTTGCGCGTGACGCATACGCCGGCGGCATTCGCGCCTTGCCCCGCGGCCTGCCGGTCTACCGGCATCTCGGCATCTATGCCTATCGTTGCGCGTTCCTGCGCCGGTTCACGCGACTCAAACCCGCTTTGATCGAGCGTTTCGAGGCGCTCGAGCAACTGCGCGCGCTCGCCCACGGCTTCCGCATCAGCGTCGCAGTGACGCGCAATGCGCCGCATGCCGGCGTTGATACTCCGAGCGACTTGCGGCGGGTGCGTCGTCTCCTCCAGAAGGCCTGAGCTCCGCGCCGGTTTCGTAGCGCCGCGAAACGGGCTATACTTCTCGCGCGGTCAACAGGCCAAGCAGCGCTTCCGCACGACTTTGCTCCGGCGCCGCTTTTGGCGCAATGCCGGCAGGGACGCCAACAACAACGCCGTCTACCAGAATCCATGCGTATTCTATTGCTAGGCTTGCCGGGCTCCGGCAAGGGCACGCAAGCGCAGTTCCTGATCGACAAATACGCGATCCCCCAGATCTCGACCGGCGATATGCTGCGCGCCGCGATCAAGGCCGGCACCCCGTTGGGGCTCGAAGCGAAACGGTACATGGACGAGGGTGCACTGGTTCCGGATCACGTCGTGATCGAGCTGGTCAAACAGCGTGTCGAGGAACCCGACTGTGCCAAAGGGTTCATCGTCGACGGTTTTCCCCGAAACATCCCGCAGGCTGAGGCGTTGCGGGCAGCGGGCATCGATGTCGACTTCGTGATCGAGATCGAGGTCGGCGACCAGGAAATTATGCGACGCATGAGTGGCCGCCGTGTGCATCCCGGTTCGGGTCGCACCTATCATGTCGAGTTCAATCCCCCGAAGGTCCCGGGCGAGGACGATGTCACGGGCGAACCGCTGATCCAGCGCCCCGATGACAACGAAGAAACGGTCAAGAAACGCATCGAGACCTACCACAAACAAACCAAACCGCTGGTCAACTACTATCTCAACTGGGCGGCAAGCGGCGATCGGCGCGCCCCGCAGTACGTCAACATTTACGGGCGCGGCTCTGTTGAGCATATCCGCGACAAGATTCTTGCCGCGCTGGCCGTGAAGCACGCGTGAAAAAGCCCCCCGATTTCACCGACGCCGACCGCTGGGTGGTCGAGACCGCGCTCAAGGAACGCTACGGCCGGCAGATCGCCGTCGAACTTGCCGACAGCGAAATCAAGCTTGATCCGGGATCCGACGAGGTCACGGTCTGTCCGACTTTCTACTGGGAACAAGGGCGTGTCGAATTCGTGATCTTCAAGGCGGCGGAGAACCGATATCGCAGCCAGTTTTACTACTCGATCACTGAACAGTACGGTACCGGCCGCGATTTCGACGATCTCGCCGAGTGCGTTGTCACCACTCTCAGGCTGCAGGCCGACCACGAAAAAGACCGCGCGGGCGTCAGCTCCGGCAAGACGGGCGCAGAGCTGAATAAGTAGCCACAAAGGGCACAGAGAACACCGAGGCGCTTCAGCCGACCCGGCAAATCGTGGCTGTTCGCAAATGGTAGACGTCGCGGCTTGAAGTGCTCGCCTTGATACCTCCGTGATCTCTGTGACCCCTGTGGCAGGAACTCAGCCGTATGGCCAAGCGCAATGCTCTCTACGCACAGTCCGGCGGCGTAACTGCAGTCATCAACGCCAGCGCCTGCGGCGTGATCGAAACCGCCCGCAAGCACCGATCCGCTATCGGCAAGCACTGCAATGACATTGGATAGAGCGCGACAACTGCTGAAGGTGCAAGCCGACTTCGGCGGGTTTTATAATGCCAACTCGTCGAAGCTGATCCTGTCGGAAGTGATGAAGGAACATGGCCAGCAGGCAGTCGATCAACTGATCATCGAGCTCGAGCTCGATCGGGTTTTCGGATTCAAGCCGGGCACGCGTTTTGAAGGCGGCCTGGCGCTGGATCCCAAGAAGAACTGAAACCAGGCAAAACGGCCAGCCCGCTGATAATGGCCGATAACGAACGGGAGTGATCATGTCTCAGGGTTTGTTGTTCGCGCTGCTATGCGCTATCGCCGGACTCGCCTACGGCTTTTATTCGATCAAATGGATTTTGGCCCAGCCGAGCGGCAACGATCGCATGCGCGAAATCGCCGCCGCAGTGCAAACCGGCGCGGTCGCCTACCTGTGGCGCCAGTACAAGACCATCTCTATCGTAGGGGTCGTGCTGTTTTTCGTGATCGGCTTCGGCTTGAAGTCATGGCCCACCGCCGTAGGATTTTTGATCGGCGCTCTGCTCTCCGGTGCGGCTGGCGTGATCGGCATGAATGTATCCGTGCGGGCCAATGTGCGTACCGCCGAGGCCGCGCGCAAAGGACTCAATGACGCACTGGCGCTTGCTTTCCGCGGCGGCGCCATCACCGGCCTGCTGGTCGTGGGACTCGGGCTGCTCGGCGTGACGGGCTTTTTCTGGGTGCTGCACGAGTCAGCACCGCACGGCGCCTCGATCAATGAGATCGCTCATCCGTTGATCGGCCTTGCATTCGGTGGGTCGCTGATCTCGATCTTCGCCCGTCTCGGCGGCGGCATCTTCACCAAAGGCGCCGATGTCGGAGCGGATCTCGTGGGCAAGGTCGAAGCCGGCATACCCGAAGACGATCCGCGGAACCCCGCGGTCATCGCCGACAACGTCGGCGACAATGTCGGCGACTGCGCCGGCATGGCGGCGGATCTCTTCGAAACGTACGCGGTCACGATCATTGCCACCATGTTGCTGGGGGCCCTGCTGCTCTCCAAGCCGAGCATCGCTCCCCTGGCGGCCGCCTATCCGCTTGCGCTGGGCGGTGTGTCGATCATCGCCTCCATCGTCGGCTGCTTTTTCGTGAAGTCCGCACCCGGCGGCAAGATCATGAATGCGCTCTACAAGGGCGTGATCGTCTCCGGCGTGCTGGCCACGATCGCGTTCTATCCGGTCACGATGTGGCTGATGGGCGACATCGGCACGCAATATCCGGAGCTTTCGGTAATGAAGCTCTTCGGCGCCGCAGTGGTCGGTCTGGTGCTCACCGTGCTGATGGTGGCGATTACCCAGTACTACACTGCGACAGAGTATTCGCCGGTGCGCCATGTTGCAGCCGCCTCGACCACCGGGCACGCCACCAACATCATCGCCGGACTCGGCGTTTCGATGAAAGCGACCGCGCTGCCGGTGATCGCCGTGTGCGCGAGCATCTGGGCCGCGTATGCCATGGCGGGCCTCTACGGCATCGCGATTGCCGCAACCTCGATGCTGTCGATGACAGGCATCATCGTGGCGCTCGACGCGTATGGTCCGATTACCGATAATGCCGGCGGCATCGCCGAGATGTCGCATCTGCCGAAGGAAGTGCGCGCCATCACCGACCCGCTCGATGCCGTGGGAAACACCACCAAAGCAGTCACCAAGGGCTACGCCATCGGTTCCGCGGGGCTTGCCGCCCTGGTGCTCTTCGCCGACTACACCCATGCGCTGGAAGCGACCGGCAAGAGCATCACTTTCGACCTTTCGAACCACATGGTGATCATCGGGCTCTTCATCGGCGGGCTCGTGCCTTATCTCTTCGGCGCCATGGCGATGGAAGCTGTGGGCCGGGCCGCGGGATCCGTGGTGGTTGAAGTGCGCCGCCAGTTCAAGGAAATCCCGGGCATCATGGAAGGGACGGCCAAGCCCGACTACTCGCGCGCAGTGGACATGCTCACGCGCGCTGCAATCAAGGAAATGATGATCCCCTCGCTGCTGCCGGTGTTGATCCCGGTCATTGTTGGTCTCGCCCTCGGCCCGCAGGCGCTGGGTGGCGTGCTGATGGGCTCGATCGTCACCGGGCTGTTCGTCGCGATCTCGATGACCACCGGCGGCGGCGCCTGGGACAACGCCAAGAAATACATCGAGGATGGCAACCACGGCGGCAAAGGCAGCGATGCCCACAAGGCGGCCGTGACCGGCGACACCGTGGGCGACCCCTACAAGGACACTGCCGGCCCGGCGGTCAACCCGCTGATCAAGATCATCAACATCGTGGCGCTGCTGATCGTGCCTCTCTTGTAAGAACCTTAGCCGGCCACAGAGATCACAGAGGACACAGAGACAAAAACCTTGAACCGCAGAGGCGCCCTCCCTCATCCCCGACCCTTCTTCTCCCGAAGGGAGAAGGGAGGCTCGAGCTTCCTCTCTTCTTTGGGAGATAGGTCAGGAGTGAGGGCTGGACGCAAAGAAATCGCAAAGGAACTCTACGAATAACAGCATTCATTGCGCCGACTTTGCGCCTTGGCGTCTTGGCGCTGAAGCTTTTGGGGTTCTCTCTGTGTCCTCTGTGGATTGGTTTCTGACTTTCCATGAAATACGCTTTCGAGGACCGTAAGGTTGTCTGCAAGGGCGATTACTGGATCGCGCCCAACGCGATCGTAATCGGCTCCGTAGTGCTCGAAAACAATGTGAGCATCTGGTTCAACAGCGTGGTGCGGGGCGACAACGACGTCATCACCATCGGTGAAAACTCCCACCTACAGGACGGCTGCGTGCTGCATGTCGATTCAGGTTTCCCAATCGCGATCGGAAGGAACGTGAGCGTCGGACACATGGCAATGCTGCACGGCTGCAGCATCGGCGACGGCAGCCTGATCGGAATCAAGGCGGTGATCCTCAATGGCGCCAGAATCGGAAAGAACTGCCTGATCGGCGCCAATTCCCTGATCGCCGAAGGCAAGAAAATACCCGACGGCTCGCTGGTAATCGGATCTCCCGGCAAAGTCGTGCATCAGTTAAACCCTGAAGAAATCAAATTCATCAACAGCGCTTCCGACGAATACGTGCAGAAGTTCAAGAGTTACAAAAGGAGCTTTCAAGTCGACCCTGTGTGACCGCGTGGTCTGATGCGCTGCTCGTTGCCTTTGCTCCGGCTATCGCGCTGTGGCCGCCACGGGTGCTCGGCTATCTCGGCTGCGACGCGAACGCAGGAGCAGGCGGGGCGACGGGGCGGCGCCATCAACAACACGCGCGATGCGAAAACGCCGAACCATGGAGAAGCTCGACAGAGTGAAAGCCGCCCTGCGCGGTGAGGCGCTCGACCGGCCACCTTATAGTTTCGGTCATAGGG
>MERG01000009.1:0-10248 GCA_001771985.1 Betaproteobacteria bacterium RIFCSPLOWO2_12_FULL_62_13
CAGCGACAGCGGGGCGGGGTGGTCGAGAAGCACGAACGTGATTGTTGCTGATAAACTTGAACTTCTCTGTGGCCCCGGCGATCTCTGTGGCTAATGTTTTGAGGAGCGTATTTTGGCGACCGTCGAATTGACAAAGGGCAACTTTGAGGATGTTGTCACCAAGAACGATATCGTAATCGTGGATTTCTGGGCGCCGTGGTGCGGGCAGGCGCCGGGCCTCGGTGCCGCGGAGCGGCCGAGTGCGGGCACGGCGCCCCGTAGGCCCGCAAGAGACTACGCCTGGAGCATATGAAATGGCGACCGTCGAATTGACAAAAGACAACTTTGAGGATGTCGTCACCAGGAACGATGTCGTGATTGTCGATTTCTGGGCGCCGTGGTGCGGACAGGCGCCGGGCCTCGGTGCCGCGGAGCGGCCGAGTGCGGGCACGGCGCCCCGTAGGCCCGCAAGAGACTACGCCTGGAGCATATGAAATGGCGACCGTCGAATTGACAAAAGACAACTTTGAGGATGTCGTCACCAGGAACGATGTCGTGATTGTCGATTTCTGGGCGCCGTGGTGCGGACCGTGCAAAGGCTTCGCGCCGATTTTCGAGGCCGCCTCGGACAAGTATCCGGACGTGATTTTCGGCAAGGTCAACACCGACGACCAGCAGGAACTGGCGGGCCACTTCGGCATCCGCTCGATCCCGACGCTGATGGTGTTCCGCGAAAAGGTGATCCTGTTCTCGCAGGCCGGCGCGCTGCCGGCCCAGGGACTGGAGAGCGTGATTACGCAGGCCAAGGCGCTCGACATGGCGAAAGTTCACCAGGAACTCGCGCAACAGGAGGCGCAGCAGCAACAGTCGTAGCTTTGGGTAAGCGTAGCGCACCCCGACAGACCGCAACTGGTCACCCAGAAAGAAAGCCCCGCGGAGCTGGATTCCGGATCGTCCCTCGCGTCCGGAATGACGGCGGTTTGGAAACGGCCGCGCCGCAATATTGAATCTTTGCCCTGACAGCGCGGTCGGAGTAAAGATAGAATCCATATTCTCGCCGCTCGTAACTGCGTTCCGGGATTCATGAAAAAGCTATTCCTGTTGGTACTCGCCGTTGCGGTACTGGGCGGGGCCGGTTATTACTGGAGGTATTCGACCTCCACATCAGCGGCGCCGAAGGCGGCGGGTGCCGGTGGTGCGGGCGGTGCGCCGCGCAGCATGCCGGTCAAGGCGGGCGTGGTGAAGACGGGCCGGATCGCGGAGGAGGTCAACGCGGTCGGGTCGCTTCTTGCCAACGAGTCGGTAATGATCCGGCCGGAACTCGACGGGCGCATCGCCGGCATTCACTTCTCCGAAGGGCAACTCGTGCGCAAGGGCGAGAAGCTGGTCTCGCTCGATGCGTCCGAGATCGAAGCGCAGCTTGCCGCGGTCAACGCCGCGCTCAGTCTCAACCGCAGCCGCATGAAGCGCGCCGAAGAGTTGCACTCCAAAAATTTCATCAGCGCGCAGGCGCTCGACGAAGCGCGTGAGAACCTCAACCAGTCGTTGGCGCGGCAGGATGAAATCCAGGCCAGGCTCGACAAGATGACCATCAAGGCGCCGTTCGAGGGGGTCGCGGGTTTGCGCCAGGTGAGTCCCGGCGCTTACGTCAAGGCCGGTCAGGACATCGCGCGGCTGGAGGGCATCGGCACATTGAAGCTCGACTTTCGCGTGCCCGAACTCTATCTCGGACAGCTCAGGCCGCAGCAGGAAGTGCAGGCGCGGGTCGATGCCTTCGCCGACGAAGTCTTCGGCGGCGCGATCTACGCGATCGAACCGGCGGTCGACGAGCAGACGCGCACCGTGCTGTTGCGCGCGCGCATTCCCAATCCCGGCGTGCGGCTCAAGCCCGGCATGTTCGCGCGCGTCCATCTGGTGTTGAGCATCCGCGAGAACGCGCTGCTCATTCCCGAGCAGGCGCTGGTGCCGCGCGGCACGGAGCGCTATGTGTATCGCGTGGCCGACGGCAAGGCGGTTCTTGCCAAGGTCGAAACCGGGCTGCGCCGGCCCGGAGAAATCGAGATCACCAAAGGCCTGACCGCGGGCGAGACCATCGTCATCGATGGACAGTTGAAGCTTCAGGACGGGAGCCCCGTTTCGATCTTGCCGGAAGATACGCCGGCAAGATCGAAATGATGAATGCGGAATGATGAATGATGAATGAAGGGCGAGGCACGGACTTGGCGACGCGGACCAAACGGTTCGCCGTGGAAATCATTCGTCTGTATTCGCGTCTGCCAAAGTCAGTAGAAGCTCAAGTTCTGGGAAGGCAAGTACTGCGATCCGGCACGTCGGTCGGTGCGCAATATCGCGAAGCGATGCGAGCGAAGTCGGTGCCTGACTTCGTCAGCAAGATTGAGGGTGCGTTGCAAGAGCTTGAAGAGACTCGATACTGGCTTGAACTGATGGTCGAGTTAGGTTCGCTGGATGGGGCTGCGCGCATTGCGACTTTAATCGACGAAACGGACGAGCTGACAGCTATTCTTGTGGCGAGTGTGCGCACCGCAAAGCGGAGGAAAGCGTCCGTGTAGGGAACGTAACCATTCATCATTCATCATTCATCATTCATCATTCATCATTCATCATTCATCGATGTTCCTTCCCGAACTCTCCATCCGCCGCCCGGTGCTCGCAACGGTGATGAGCCTGCTCATCGTGCTGGTGGGGGTGATCTCGTTCCAGCGGCTGACCGTGCGTGAGTATCCGAAGATCGACACGCCGGTGGTGTCGGTGCGCACGGTCTACAAGGGGGCAAGCCCGCAGGTGATCGAAAGCCAGGTCACCCAGCCGCTGGAGGACAGCATCTCCGGCATCGAGGGCGTGAAGACGCTGAAGTCGGTGAGTCGCGAGGAGGTGAGCCAGATCACCGTCGAGTTCGTCTCCGACCGCGATCCGGACGCGGCGGCGAACGACGTGCGCGATCGCGTCTCGCGCGTGCGGGGGAGACTGCCCGACGAGGTCGAGGAGCCGATAATCGCCAAGGTCGAGGCGGACGCGCAGGCGATCATCTGGCTGCGCCTGTTCAGCGACCGCCACAACGCGCTCGAGATTTCCGACTACGCCGACCGCTACGTCGCCGACCGGCTGAAGGCGCTGGCGGGGGTGGCGAGCGTCATCATCGGCGGCGAGCGGCGCTACGCAATGCGCATCTGGCTCGACCGCGAGCGGCTCGCCGCCTACGGCCTGACGCCGCAGGACGTAGAGGACGCCTTGCGGCGGCAGAACGTGGAAGTGCCGGCGGGCCGGATCGAGAGCCGCAGCCGCGAGTTCACGGTGCTCTCGGAAACGGACCTGCGCACGCCGGAGCAGTTCAACCGGTTGATCGTGCGCGAGGTGCGCGGCTATCCGGTGCGGCTGAAGGACCTCGGCCGCGCCGAACTGGGGCCGCAGGACGAGCGCAACATCGTGCGCGTGAACGGCAACCCGGCCGTCGGCCTCGGCATCGTCAAGCAATCGACCGCCAACACACTGGCCGTCGCGCAGGCGGTCAAGAACGAGCTGCCCAGAATTCGTGCGGCGCTGCCGGCGGGGATGGACGCGGGCATCGCGTTCGACACGTCGGTGTTCATCGAGGAATCGATCAAGTCGGTGTATACGGTGATGGCCGAGGCGCTGGCGCTGGTGGTGCTCGTCATCTTTTTCTTCCTGCGCTCGGCGCGGGCGACGCTCATCCCGTTCGTCACTATTCCGGTATCGCTGATCGGCGCATTCTTCCTGGTGTGGCTGATGGGCTTCAGCGTCAACGTCCTGACGCTGCTCGGCATCGTGCTCGCAGTCGGGCTGGTGGTCGACGACGCGATCGTCGTGCTCGAGAACATTCACCGTCACATCGAGGAGGGCATGGCGCCATTGCAGGCCGCGTTCCGCGGCTCACGGGAGATCGCTTTTGCGGTGGTGGCCATGACGGTGACGCTCGCCGCGGTGTTCGCGCCGCTCGCCTTTTCCACCGGCAATACCGGGCGGCTGTTCATGGAATTCGCGCTCACTGTTGCGGGAGCGGCGGGGGTGTCGGGATTCCTCGCGCTCACGCTCACGCCCATGATGTGCTCGAAGCTTCTGCATCACGAGGCGCGCCATGGCCGCCTCTACAACGCGCTGGAGCGCTTCTTCCACGGGGTCTCGTCAGGCTACCGCCGCACGCTCACCTGGAGCCTGGACCACCGCATCGTGGTGGTCGGCGCGTTCGCGGCCGTGGCGGTAGGCGGAGCGTTGCTGTTCACGGCGCTCAAGTCGGAACTGTCGCCGCTCGAAGACCGCGGCTATTTCATCGGCGTCATGAACGCCCCCGAGGGTGCGACCATGGAATACACCGACGGTTATGCGAAGATCTGGGAGCGGATCTACAGCGAAGTGCCGGAGATCATCACCTACTTTGTGGTGGTGGCGCCGGGACTCGAGCGTCCCAACCCGGTGAATTTCGCACTGTCCTTCACGCGGCTCAAGGACTGGGGCGAGCGCAAACGCAAGACCCAGGAAATCACGGCTTCGCTCGCACCCAGGATGTTCGCGACCATGCCCGGCGTGCTGGCCTTCCCCATCAATCCGCCTTCGCTCGGGCAGAGCTTCCGCAACCCGCCGCTGCAGTTCGTGGTGCAGGGCAATTCGTACGACGATCTCGACCGCGTGGTCAATGCGCTGATGGCGAAAGCGCGCGGCTTTCCGGGCCTTGCCAGCATCGACTCCGACTTGAAGCTGAACAAGCCGCAGCTTGCGGTCGCCATCAACCGCGACAAGGCAGCGGCGGTAGGCGTGCAGGTGGAGAACATCGGCCGCACCCTGGAAACCCTGCTGGGCGGCCGCCAGGTCACGCGCTTCAAGCGCGAGGGCAAGCAATATGACGTGATCGTCAAGCTCGAAGACAAGGATCGCCGCCAACCGGCCGACCTCACTTCGATCTACGTGCGCGGTGCCGACGGACGCTTGAACCAGCTCGCCAACCTGGTGACCGTGACGGAAACGGTGGCGCCGAAGGAACTCAATCACTTCAATCGACTGCGCGCCGCCATCATCCAGGCCAACCTCGCGCCTGGCTATACGCTTTCCGAAGCGCTCGCTTTCATGGACAAAGCGGCGGCGGAGGTGCTCACCACCGAATACCAGACCACGCTCGACGGCCAGTCGCGCGAGTTCCGCGAGTCCGGGCAGGAACTGTGGGTGGTGTTCGCCCTGGCGCTCGTCTTTATTTACCTCGTGCTCTCGGCGCAGTTCGAGAGTTTCCGCGGCCCGCTCGTCATCATGCTCACCGTGCCGCTCGCCATCACGGGCGCGCTGCTCGCGATGAATCTGAAGGGCATCACGATCAACGTTTACAGCCAGATCGGGCTGGTGATGCTGATCGGGCTCATCACCAAGAACGGCATCCTGATCGTGGAATTCACCAACCAGTTGCGGGACCGCGGCATGGCAAAGATGGAGGCGTTGATCGAGGCTTCCGCGTTGCGGCTGCGGCCGATCCTGATGACCAGCGCGGCGACCATCCTCGGCGCAGTGCCGCTTGCAGTGGCGGGCGGCGCCGGCGCCGAATCGCGCTCGGCGATCGGCTGGGTGGTCATTGGCGGCTTGACGGTGGGAACCTTGTTTACGCTCTACGTGATCCCCACCGCGTATACGTTCATCGTGGGCGAGCGCACGCTGATCGCCGAGGAGGATATGAGCGGCGCTGCAGCGGCCGGCGGCGCCGCGGCGCCACCGGCTCGCGCCGCCGCGAGCAAGTTGTAGCGCGCAGGCCGGGTCAGGCCGCATGGCCGTAAGCCAACACTCGATACAATAAGCGCGTTCCGCGAATAGGGAGCACGAAGCGTGAGCGAGATGACGGGATTGCTGGCACAGCATGGCCTGGCGCTGGTGTTTGCCAACGTGTTTCTCACTCAGGCCGGTGTTCCGTTGCCGGCGATTCCGATGCTGGTGGTGGCCGGCGCCTTCATCCAGGAAGGGCAGATGTCGGCAGCAGGCGTGCTGACAGTCACGGTTGCGGCATCACTGCTCGGCGACACGCTATGGTTCGCGGCGGGCCGGCGTCACGGCCACCGCGTGCTGCGCACGCTGTGCCGGGTCGCGATCGAGCCCGATTCCTGCGTCAAGCAGACCGAGAGCATTTTCGAGCGCTGGGGAGCACCCTCGCTGCTCGTGGCGAAGTATATCCCGGGCTTCGCGACAGTGGCGCCGCCGCTTGCCGGAGCCATGCGACTCGGGTTCGTTGCTTTCGCGCTCTACAGCGCGATTGGCGCGTTGCTGTGGGCAGGTGCGCCGGTCCTGGTGGGAATGGCGTTTCACGCCGAGGTGGAATGGGTGCTCGCGTGGCTCGAAAGCATGGGCGCCGGAGCGCTGATCCTGATTGCCGTGGTGGTCGGCGCCTACATCGGGATCAAGGTACTCGAACGTTTTCTGTTGATCCGCTTCCTGCGCATGGTCCGCATCAGCGTCGACGAGCTTCACGAACTGTTGCAGCGGGAAGCAAAGCCGGTCGTGCTCGACGCGCGCTCGACTGCCGCGCGCAAGCTGGACCCGCGCCACATTCCCGGAGCCATCGCGGTGGACATGGCGGCGCCGCAAGCAAGCCTGTCCGCCGTAGCGCCTGACCGCGACATCGTGGTCTATTGTACGTGACCCAACGAAGCGAGCGCGGCGCGTGTCGCCCGCGTGTTGATGGACAACGGCTTCCGGAGGGTGCGTCCACTCGAGGGCGGTTTGGAGTCCTGGGTGGAGGCGGGGCACGGGATTGCCGTATATGAACCGATGGAGTGAGCAAGGAGGAAGAAATGAATCAGCTCTGTGAAATGGTGAAACAGTACGGGCCGCTCATCGGGCGTATCCTGATGGCGCTGATCTTCCTGAAATCCGGGTTTGGCAAGGTCGCGAATTTCGCTGCGACCGCGGGCTACATGGCGAGCGAGGGCATGCCGATGGCGGAGGTGTTGCTGGTGGGCGCAATTGTTTTTGAGCTGGCAGGCGCGCTCATGCTGGTCATCGGCTGGAAGATGCGCTGGGGCGCGCTGCTTCTCGTCGTGTTCATGATTCCCACGACGCTCATCTTCCACAACTTCTGGGCGGTGGACGCCGCGCAATACCAGAATCAGCTCAATCATTTCATGAAGAATGTCGCCATGATCGGCGGGTTGCTCTACATGATGGCATTCGGCGCCGGGCCGCTGAGCCTGGAACAGAGGAAGGATGAGGGATGAGGGATGAAGGATGAAGGATGAAGGCGGAAGGATGAACTTTAAACCCTAAACCCTAAACCCTAAACTCGAAACTCGAAACTCGAAACTCGAAACTCGAAACTCGAAACTCGAAACCCGAAACTCGAAACCCGAAACTCGAAACTCGAAACTCGAAACTCGAACGGAGTCCCGCATGCAAGAACGAAGAGCGATAACAAGTGTTCCGATTCACGATCTGTTGGCGCGGCGCTGGAGCCCGCGCGCTTACGATGCGGAGCGGACGGTCACGCGCGAGCAGCTAATTACATTGCTGGAAGCGGGCCGCTGGGCGCCATCGTGCAACGGCGACGAGCCGTGGCGCTACCTGATCTGGCACAAGGCGCGTGACCCGCAGGGTTGGCAGAAGGCATTCGAGTGCCTGTCCGACAACAACAAGAAATGGGTGAAGAACGTGCCGCTGCTGATGCTCTCCTGCGCCGGCAGCATCTTCGCGCACAGCGGCAAGCTCAACCGCTGGACGCAGCACGATACCGGCGCGGCGAGTCTCTCCATCGCCTTGCAAGCGCTGGCGCTGGGACTGATTGCGCATCAGATGGGTGGGTTCGATGTCGAAAAGGCACGGGCGGCATTCAGCGTTCCCGCCGAGTACACGCCGATGGCGATGATCGCGATCGGCTATCAGGCTGCGCCCGATATTCTCGACGAAGAAACGAAGGCGAAGGAGCTCAAGCCCCGCGCGCGCAAGCCGCTCGCCGAGCGCTTCTTCGAGGGCGGCTGGGGAACCCCGGTCAAAACCTGATTCTGCGCGGCCGCATCGGCGGCCGTTGCACATGCCGACTTCGAAGGCGGCGGTGAGTCCGATCAACGCTTGTTTTTGCGGACGGGTTTGGGTTCTGACATCAGATACGGCTCCGAACCGGTACCGCGGTACTTGCGCCTCATCGCCAACAGATCAAGCTGATCGACGATCTTGACCACAAGCCCGCTAAATGATCATCTGGCGGTCACTTCCCCCACCGAGGGCGGCAGCAGAGGGGGATGCGGCACGACCTACCGGAGGGAAATTGACCCTGGCAACTCTCTCGGCATCCCAATTAGCATGACCTTATAACATCATCATCAACGGGTAGCTCCGATAGGCTCGGCTGGCGATCTAAACGTGGTCTACCGCGCGCTATCGAATCTTGATATGCGCGTCATCTCCAAAAGGTATTTGCTAGTTGTGCCAGCCTGATCTAATTATATGCTTTGATAAAGACCGGCCCAGATCGGTCGTTTCCACAGAACATCCGAATGGGTAAGAGGAGGCTGATATGTGTATTCGGTTCGTCTTTGTTATGCTGGCGACGTTCTGGTTGGCCGAAGTCACCGGGCAGGCGCTGGCGGACGATTACCCCAGCAGACCGCTTCGCCTGATCATCAGCAGTCCGCCCGGAGGTACCGCCGACGTGCTCGGGCGCCTTGTCGGCCAGAAACTAAGTGAAAGTTTCGGTCAACAGATTGTGATTGATAATCGTGCCGGAGGGGGCGGCAACATCGGTGCCGAGATCGTGGTCCGATCGGCACCCGACGGATACACATTGCTGCTCGGGCAAACGCAAACGCTGGCGGTAAATCCGACGCTGTACAAGAGTCTGGCATTCAACCCGCTGCGCGATTTCGTGCCCGTGGCAATGGTCGCCTCGGTCGAGTTCTTCTTGGTGGCTCATCCTTCAGTTCCAGCGAAGACGCTACCGGAGCTCATTAAGCTCGCAAAAGGGAAGCCCGGGCGCCTGACGTTCGCATCCGCAAGCTCGGGCAGCACAAGTCACCTTGCCGGCGAATTGCTGAAAACCACGGCGGACATCGACATGCTGCACGTTCCATATAAGGGCGCGGGCCCTGCCGTTAATGACCTGATAGGCGGTCAGGTGATGCTGATGTTTTCGGCTGGACCGTCCATTTCCGCCCAAGTTAAGGCGGGGCGGCTGAAGCTGATCGCGGTCGCTGGCAACAAACGTTCGTCGATCTTTCCGGCCGCACTGACGTTCGCAGAGTTCGGCATTCCCGACTTCAATGTAAACCCGTGGTGGGGTGTAGTCGCTCCTGCCAAGACGCTTCAAGCCATCGTCGCACGCCTCAATCGCGAAATTGCCGAGGCGCTGGCCAAGGCGGACGTCAGACAGCGCCTCGAGCGGCAAGGTGCCAATGCTGTGATCATGACGCCAGAGGAATTTGGCGCTTTCATAAGGTCGGAACATGCGAGGTGGTCGAAAGTCGTATACGCTTCGGGAGCGCGGGTCGACTAGCTGCGATTTCCGCGGACCTGACTCTCCTGTTCGCGCTACGCTTGATCCCCGGCGCGATCCGGGACGGCGCTTTCAGGTCCCCGGTGCACAAGTCATTACTTTTCCAGGAGATGCTTCTTTTCTTTCACTCTTCGGTAACAACGTAAGTCATGATGGAATGTGGATCGCGTCGATGCCCGTCGTCCCGCTATGATTCCGGGGGCGCACCTCCGAGCATCTCGACGAAGGCAGAGATACGGTTGAGGCTTTGCTCAGGGCTCGCGGCCCTTCCCAGATCGTCCACTTCCAAGTTGATGGAAGGTACCCCGGCTCCTTTGGTTACATCGCACATGACCCGGGATATCGCTCCTTGATAGTTGCAGCCCCAATGGTAGGCGAAGAGGATTCCATCTACCCGTGCCTTGCGGGTTTCTTCCACCACCCAGAGAGCCCTTTTCTCGGCAATCTGCTCATAGGGAGAGGACATGACGGAGCGGGCGATGTTCTCGTAAGGATCTCCTTCCTCTTCAACATCCATGAGCATGGCGCTCCACCGGTCATCCCGCCCTAAAAGCATGCCTCCCCTGGCGTCTATGGCGAAGGGCGAAGGCACGATGCAGGAGCCGCACACCCAGAGCCTCGCCGCATGCTCGGAGACCTCGGGGCTCTTTATCCCTCGCTCAACCCTTTCCTTGAGCTCCTCATACGTCTCCTCGAGGACCTGGGCCATCGCCACCGGGTCACAGATGGCGTCGTGAACATTAGTGCTCCAGTCAAAAACCAGCTTGCTGCAGGTGGGCGCC
>MERG01000009.1:10266-20103 GCA_001771985.1 Betaproteobacteria bacterium RIFCSPLOWO2_12_FULL_62_13
CCTGAGGAGCAGACCACCAGAGCTCGAGGATTTTCCTGCCGATCATTCGCAACCTGTTCATCCACCGAATGGCCCTCTTTAGGTCCTCATCGGTGGTCTGCCGCCCCGTGATCTGGTCGATCTGCTTGACCGCGTCGCGGAGATTCTGGACGACGAACTTTACGTTGTGCGACTTCGCGGGGTCATGGTCCCAAGGGTAGTCGATAAGGGTCTTGGGGAGATCCGGCCGGTCGGCCCGCTGCCACTCCACCAAGTAGGACATGTCGGAGCAACGCATGGCAGTGTAGGGGGCCAGGATGTCCACAGGGACGAGCCGCCGCCGTATCCCCGAGTGGGTGCGCATCAGGCGGCACACGTCGGCGGCCGTCCGGGAGGCACCGTCGTCGTAGATCCCCTCGAGAATGGCCGCGTGGTCCTGAAGCTTTTTCTTCTCGGCGGCATAATTCATAATCAGGTCCGCCATAGGGCCCGGCCTCAAGGGTATTGCCCGGGCACCGAAATAGACGTCTAAGGGCGGCCCACCGTTGACCAAGGCCAGAACCCACCCCGCCTTTCTCATTGCTTCCACTCGGTGGCGCCTGCTCACCCGCAGATAGTAGAGTTTCAGGCTGCTGAGGAGCTCTATATGGTGGGGCAGCCGCTCATTGGCGTTGAGGTCGGAAGTGAAGAAATACGGGAAAAGCTGGGGGGCCTCCTCGTTTAGGAACTGCCATATTTCCTCGGCGCTCACCTCGCTCCCATCCCAGAAGGTGAGACCTCCCCGCTCCAGGAAAGGCCCCTTGAGCTCCTTGGGGAAGTGGAACTGCCCATTTCTGACCTCCAGGGTCACGTCTTTTAGCATAGCGCTCTCCTTCCTCGTCTCACTCTATGGCTACCGGGGGGATGCCTCCGCCAATGCCGGCCTTTCTTCGCTGGCCGAGGTCATGATGTTCAGGAAGCTTTCCACCCGGGTCCGCACCGCCTCAACGTCGCTGGAGCTGTACTCGGTGTGAATGTTCAAGAAGGGAAATGGCCCGAGCTTTTCCCGCACGAAGCGCCGGATGGGTTGGGTTTTGAAGCTAAAGGCGTCACAGAACCGGAGCGTGTGATAGATCATCCCCTCGGCGCGGTAGTTGCGGGCCAGGTTGACCATGTTGACAAACCGCCTGTCCTCGTCAAAGGGCCGCAGACACACCAGATGAGCGCTCGGCAGCCGGTTCATATAGCCCTCGGCTATCCCCTCCACGGTCGGCTCCTTCACCTCCAACTCCTGATAGAAGCGGCGGCTGGTGCACAGGTCGTCGCCCACCACCCTGCCACCCATCTCCTCGATGATGTCCAGCAGCCGGGTGTCGCCGGGGGCGATGATGGAGCCGCACAGGAGAATTCGCGCCCGCTCGTCCCGCTTCGCTACAGGGGCCTGGACCCGGACCTCCTCCAGCAGCTCCCGCAAGAGGCCCAGGTAGCGACGGCGGTCCAGGTAAAACCCGGCTTCGGTCACCTCGAACACCTCGCGCCAGCTAATCGCCGGACGCTCAGCGGCTTGGTATTCATAGAGCTCCAAGAGACATCGGCGTATCTCCCGGTAGAGCTCCACCGACTCCTGGAGACGGCTGCGCGCGAGCTTCCTCCCCGAGCGCCTTTCCAGCTCAGCGGCGAAGTCCTTGACGGCCCCGCGGAAGTACTCCCGCCCGCTCGGGTCCTCCAGGCTCCGGGGAACGCCTAGGACAGCGGAGTCGATCTTGCAGTAATAATGGATAACCTCGGCGACGCGGCCCATCTCGAGATCCGCCGTGGTTAGGGCGATGATATCGGAGTTGGCGAGAAGGGGGTCCTTGTCCTTGCTATCGACAAACATACCCACCATTTCCCGGATGTAGGCGCAGTTCTTGGTGGACGTATACTGGCCACCCACCTCCATCCACTGTTCGTTGCCCCCCCGGCAGATGCGCAGCGGGATGAGGCCCAGAGCATCGATGATCTCCTCGGGCGTGTAGAGGCAGAAATACCCGACGACCTTCTCGCCGCTCTTGCGGGCTTGGGCGATCTCCTCCGGTCGCTGGCGGACGGCCTCCCGGAGGGTTTCCAGCGTCTTCAAGGTGCTCATCGCACTGCTCTCCATTTGAAATGCATCCATGTTAATGAGCAGCGACGGCTTTCCTCTCGCGGGCCGCAGCCCTCTCCTTGGCAAAGAGAGCGGCCCCCAGGGCACCCACCAGTTGAGGGTCTATCGCCAAGGGGCTCAGCTTCGCCTCCAGGAGTTCTTCTACGAGGGCCCTCATGCCGGGGTTCTTGGCCACCCCGCCAGACATGGCCACCTCCTTGGCAAGCCCGACGCGGTTCACCAGACCCGTCGTCCTTCGGGCAAGGGAGAAATGGATCCCATTGATAATGTTCTCGGGAACCTCGCCCCGCGCCATGAGAGAGATGACCTCCGATTCGGCGAAGACGGTGCAGGTGCTGCTTATCGTCACCCTCTTCTCGGCGTTGAGGCTCATGGGGCCCAGGTCGTCCAGGGTAACGTCAAAGGCTTTGGCGAGCACCTCGAAGAAGCGGCCCGTGCCGGCAGCGCACTTGTCGTTCATGACAAAATCGTCCACTTCGCCCCACTCGCCGATCTTGATGACCTTACAGTCCTGGCCTCCCATGTCGATTACGGTGTGGACCTCGGGGTTCGAGAAGTGCACCCCTTTAGCATGGCAGCCGATCTCGGTGAGGGTGCCCTGGGCGTAGGAGGCGCTGATCCTCCCGTACCCTGTCGCCAGGATGTAAGCCAGGTCCTCGCGCTTCAACCCTGCTTGCGCCAGAGCCTGCTCCAAGGCCCGCAGCCCGCTCTTCTCGGACGAGACCACCGTGGGGATGATGCTGTGGCCCAATATGTGACCATCGCTCAGGATAACGGCCTTGGTCGCAACGGAACCCGTATCCACACCCGCGAAAACGCTCATGATACGCACCTCTCCCTTTTCAACATTCCCCAAAGTCCACCGGGACGATATGGTTACTTTAACGCTAGCGAAACCGAACAAAAAGGAATATTTTGTTATTGACGAATAACCGCAGGGAATGGAGGCCGGGTGAACCTGAGGCAACTCCGCTATTTGTGTCAGGTCATCGACAGCGGGTTCAGTATTACGGAAGCCGCCCGTAAGCTCTGCACCTCCCAGCCAGGAATCAGCAAGCAGTTGGCTGTACTCGAGCGTCAATTGAATGTCGACATCTTGGTCCGCCGCGGGAACCGCATCGTCGGCGTCACCGAACCCGGAAAGGCAGTGCTGCAGGTAGCGAGGCGCATGCTAACTGACGCGGACAACCTGCAGCACATCAGCGACAAATTCGGCATGCAGGACTCGGGACAGCTTATTGTGGGCACTACCCACACCATGGCGCGCTACATCCTACCGGAGGTGATCCGGCGTTTCATGGAGCGATATCCGAAGGTCCAGCTCGTTATCCGGCAGGACAGTGAGGGCCGGATGGCGGACTTGGTCTCTGCCGGGCAGGTTGACATCGGCATAACGGCTGCGCCCCGCGAGCCGCATCCGGATCTCCTTACGGTGCCGTGTTACAAGCTTCAGAGGAGCGTTTTTGCACCGCCTCAGCACCCCGTGCTGCGATTGAGAAAACTCACACTCCGGGAGCTCGCCCGCTACCCCATCATCATACTCGATGCATCTTCCACCGGTGGGAGGATAGTGCTCGGGGCGTTTGCCGCGGCCGGGATAAAGCCCAACGTCGTCATGAGCGCAATCGACCCGGACGTGATCAAGTACTATGTCGAGTTCAATCTTGGCATCGCGATACTGCCCACGGCGACATTCGACCCGCAACGAGACAAGCACCTGCGTGCGCGCGACGCGCAGCACCTGTTCGAGCCGACCCTTGTGTGTCTACAGATCAAGCGCGAGCATTATCTGCTGCAGTACGTGGCCAACTTCATTCAGTTTCTGGCGCCCCAGTTGACTCCTCCAATACTGAACGAATCCATAGTCACCGGCAGCATCCCAAAGCTACCGATCCCTGAATACCCGCCGGTGAGTGGCGCAGTCAAGAATTCCTAGTGGAGCGGGAAGGGCAAGAAAACGCATGCGGGCGACAATGAACAAGATCAGGGAGCTCTGACATGAGAATCAAGCGCATCAAACCGATCGCAGTGGACTTGCCGATGGTGAAGCCGATCAAGATGGCGTTCGAGGAGGTGCGCTGCTCCCAAAACGCGCTGGTGCGGCTCGAGACCGATGCGGGCGTCGTCGGCTGGGGCGACGCTGCCTCCGCCCCGACCATGACCGGGGAGACGCTGGAGAGCATGATGGCGGCGGTGCGCTATCTGGCGCCTCGGCTCGAAGGCATGGCCGCCGACGAGATCGACGCCGTGATGGCGCGCGCCGAACGCTATCTTTACGGCAACCACGCCGCCAAGTCGACGATCGAGATGGCTCTTCACGACGCGCTCGGTCGCACTATCGGCAAACCCGTCTACGAACTCCTCGGCGGCAAGCGGCGAAGCCGCATTCCGTTGCTGCGCCAGCTCGCCACCGGCGGCGCTGCTGGTGACATCGAGGAAGCGAAGCGCAGAAAGGCCGAAGGCTTCGTCATCTTCAAGGTCAAGGTCGGCGTCGCCGATCCGCTCGCCGACGCACACCGGACGCGCCAAGTATGCGAGGTGCTGGGTGATGGCAAGATGCTCATCTGTGCCGATGCCAATCAGGGCTGGTCGGCCGAGCAGGCGATTACCTACGTGCGCGCGGTCGAGGACACCGCGCTGGAATTTCTTGAGCAGCCGGTCGCGGGGAAGGATCTCGAAGGTATGGTGGCGGTCGCGCGCGCAAGCCGCATCAAGATCGGCTGCGATGAAGGACTGCACAGCATCGAGGATTTGCGCCGCCACCACGCCGCGGGCGCCGCCCACGGCGGGAACCTGAAGATTATCAAGTTCGGCGGCATGAAACCGTTATACGAGGCGGCCGTTCTGTGTGAAGAACTTGGAATGAAGGTCAACCTTGCGTGCAAAATGGCAGGATGCGGCATTACCTGCGCCGCGGTGCTTCAACTCGCCGCGGCTATTCCCGCGGTGGATTGGGGCATGAGCCTCACCGTCCAGTATCTTGCCGACGATATACTCGCGAAGCCGCTCGTTTTCGCGAACGGCCACGCCGAAGTTCCAACCGGTCCCGGTCTCGGAATCGAGGTCGATGAGGCAAAGGTGCGCCGCTATGCGCGCGCGCACTGGATGCAATCGGGGTAAGCGTGGGGGGCGGTCAACTGGCGTCGTCTTTTAGAGGAGGAGGAGATGCAAATCGCATTGTGGTTCGTTGCTGCTATTCTCATTTCCGTGGTTGCTCCGAACGCTTTGGCCGAAAAGTATCCATCCAAGCCAATCCGGTTGATCATTCCCTTTGCGCCCGGTGGCACGGACATTTTGGGGCGGGTTATCGCAGTGGCGGTGTCGAAGTCGCTCGGGCACACGGTCGTGGTCGACAACCGGCCAGGCGCCGGCGGCGCCATTGGCGCCGAGATGACGGCCATGGCCGAACCCGATGGCTACACGCTGAATATGACCTCCAGCAGTTACGCTGCGAGCGCCGCGTATCGCAAGCTGCCATACGATCCCGTGAACGGCATCCAGCCGATCGTCCTGATCGGAACAACGGGGCTGGTCTTCGTAGTGCATCCGTCGGTCCCGGTAAGGAGCGTCAAGGATCTCGTTGCTTACGCCAAGGCCAACCCCGGCAAGCTCAATTACGGCTCGGTCGGCACCGGCAGTATCAACCACCTTTCGCTCGAACTTTTCAAGCTGAAGACGAACGTGAACATGATCCACGTTCCCTACAAGGGCGCCGGCCCGGCGTTGCCCGCGGCTGTTGGCGGGGAAATACAGCTCGCGCCCTTTGGCCTCGTTGCGACTCTCCCGCATGTGAGGGCGGGACGGCTGCGCGCCATTGGAATCACCACCCCTGAGCGCTCAAGTCTGCTGCCCGATGTGCCCAGTATCAGTGAGACGGTGCCCGGATTCGATGTCATTCACTGGTACGGCATCTGGGGGCCGAAGGGCGTCTCAAAGGACATCGTCATGCGGTGGAACACGGAAGTCGCAAGAGTGCTGAAGACGGACGAGATGGGCAGCCGGATGAGGAAAGAAGGACTGGAACCTGCGGGTGGTCCACCGGAGCAGTTTCTGCAGATCATCAGTAGGGACGTGGAGAAATGGAGGAGAGTGGTCAAGGAGGCGAAGATCGAACTCGCAGACTGAGCATCGTTGCATGGTCGCTGCCAACGCCAGCCCTGTAGCGGAGGTTTTTGACCGGTGTCCAGTTCTTGACGCATTCCGGGCCGCCTCGTCGGCGAATCGTGCAGACGCCCTGTTTTGTCGGCGCCGCATCGACGTGCGACACGTCACACTCGATCACCTGACGAAAGTGCGCTCGAGCTTGACCACGTCACCGCGGTAAATGACCTCGGCCATAAACACGACGACCCCGCGCTGGTCCTGCACGACCCGCCGCACTACCCCGACGGGGGAATTGATTTGCACTTTGAGCAGGCGCGCCGTCTCCACGCCCGCGACGCTAATGCTCAAAGTTTCGCGTGCAGAAGGGATCGAAACGCCCGGCAGGCTCGCGAGCACGGGCATTATGCGCTCCATGTCAAAGCGCTTCGGCGCCCGTGCGTACAGCTCGCCATCGAGATAGATGTCCACGATCGTGTAAGGCAAGCCTTCTGCTATGTGCACGCGCCGCATGTAGTGGTAGGAGCGCGCGGGTTTGCCGTCTGCCGGATCGAGGGGCGCTGGAACGTCATCCGCTACTTTCAGGATGCTTGGCCGGGTGCCCTGCCATTTTTTGACCAGCGCATTCCAGCTCGACTCCATCTTCAGCCAGATCTGCTTCTGCGGCGAGCGCTCCGTCACGAACGTGCCCCGCCCATGTCGCCGCGTGAGCAAGTCTTCGGCTTCAAGCAGCGCGACGGCTTGGCGTACCGTCACTAGCGCGACGTCAAATTCCGCAGCCAGCGCGTCGAGAGCCGGGATCTGGGCGCCGGGCGACCATTCGCCTGACTGGATACGGCTACGCATCAGGTCTGCGATCTGTACGTAGAGCTTGCCGGGGACAGCGCGCAGCAAGGCGCCGATATTCACGGTAACAGTCTTCCAATCACGGCCGCGGTGCTCAAAATGAATCTTACTGGTCTTGACATTCTATCATTCTAATCTTAGGATGTCTCCGAGAGTAAGACGATCCAAAGGAGGGTTCGACTGACAAAGATGAGACGTCTTGGAAGAAGACCTTGCCAAGGACGCGCGTCCTCACTTTGACTGTTTCTTAAAACCGCGACTTATTACAGGAGGTGCTAAATGTATCAAGGACCGATCATAGACTTTCGACTCAGGCCGCCGCTCGATCCGTTTACCAGAATGGTCGTCTACAACAATGTGGCGCAGTATGAGGCAAAGATCAAGGAAACGCCTGACCCGGCCGGTGTGAAACGGGATATGAACCTTCTCTTCCAGGAGATGAAAGAGCTGAACATCGTGCATGGCGTCTTTGGCGGGCGTATGCACCCTGTTGTCGAAGCATGCACCGATAATGACGGCATAGCCAAGATAGTCAAAGACTACCCTGGAAAGTTCACGGGCTTTGCCGGAATTGACCACAGGGATATCAAGAAGGCGATAGCCGAGACAGAGCGCAGCCTCAAGAAGCTTGGGCTCAAGGGAATCAATATGGACCTGGGCTATTTCCAGGATCCTCCCACAAATTACGATGACGCAAAGATGTACCCGTATTATGAATTCCTCCAGGCAAACAAAATACCGATGATGGCTACGATGAGCGGGCTGGTAGGCGCCAATATTACGACCGCTCATCCATTGCCAATTGATAACGTGGCCCGGGATTTCCCGAACCTGACAATAATGATCATGCATGGGTGCTGGCCGTATGTGCAGGAAATCTGCGCTATAGCGTTCAAGCGGGGCAATGTCTATTTGGCCGCAGACTACTATGGATATGGATTCCCCGGCCACATGTTCTATGTGGAAGCCGCCAACACTTACCTCGAGGACCGGGTTCTGTTTGCCACCGCCTTCCCGATGCGCAATATGAAGATAATGATCGAAACCCACAAATCTTTGCCGTTTAAGCCCGAAGTTGCTGAGAAGTACTTTTATAGAAATGCGAAGAATCTCCTGGGTCTCCAATGATTGCAGGACATTCTGAGTGGCGTCAGGGATTTTCACGACGCTCAGTAATCGGTTCACCAGCGGGCGCATGGTGAGCCGAGAACAGCTCGCTCAACTCGTTTCGAAGGAGTGCGAGCTGGAGTAGCTTGAACCGCGTGATTTTGATCTCCCGGCGGGATTCCGACGCGAGAATTATCGCGGAACACATGAGTTTAGGGAGGTGCCATGCGAGCGAAACACGGTATAGCGGGGTTGATTCTCGCGGCGTTTACAGCCGCGGGGTCCGCTTATGGACAGCAGCATGCGGCGAAAGATTCCGGCGCTACGAGCTATCCGGAAAGACCGATACGTCTGATCGCGCCGTTTCCTGCTGGCGGAGGTGTCGACATCATTGCACGCCTCATCGGCCAGGGGTTGAGCGATACCTGGGGCCAGCCGGTAGTGGTGGATAATCGGAGTGGCGCCGGAGGAAGCATCGGTACGCATCTCGCAGCGAGGGCAGCCCCGGACGGTCACACCATGGTGCTCGGGAGCGTCGGCAGCGTGACTTTCGTGCCCGCCCTTTATTCCAAGCTGCCCTACGATCCTCAGAAGGATTTCACGCCGATCTCGCTGGTTGCGATCCAGCCGTTCGTGGTGACCGCCAACCCATCGCTGCCCGCTGGTTCGATCAAGGAGCTCATCGCGCTGGCCAAGTCCCGCCCGAATGAGATCCGCTATGGGAGCACAATCGGCGGAGCCTCACACCTCGGCGTCGAGTTGCTGCAACTCCTGACCGGTATGTCGCTCTTACACGTGCCATACAAGGGCCTCGCCCCAGCAACAGCAGCGCAGCTCAGCGGCGAGATTCACGTGCAACTGGTCGGTGTGGCGGTAGTGTTGCCGCTCATCAAGAGCGGCAAGCTCAAGGCGTTGGCGGTAAGCGGAGCCAAACGCTCCCGCGTCGTGCCCGAACTGCCGACGATCAGTGAAGCCGGCGTACGTGGCTATGAGTTTGATGTGTGGTATGGAATGTTGTTTCCGGCGGGACCGCCGGATGCCATCTTGAGAAAGGCGAATGAAGAGATCGTCCGTCTGCTGAAATCTCCGGCGATGGAGAAGCGTTTCGCAACAATGGGGCTCGAGCCACTGGGCAGCACGCCCGAGGAGTTTGCGGCCCGGATCGAGCGCGAAATTCCCAAGTGGGCAAAGATCGTCAAGGCTGCCGGTATCAGCGTTCAATGAGCGGGTGCTCGGCATACGGGCTATTGCGTGTGCTCAACGAACGCGAAGGTAAGACTCTTGATATCATTTCCGCATCGCGCGAACCCGCCGTATCGAACCCGCCGCGTTGAGCAGCCGATCACCACAAAATGGTGTTACCAAGGAATTATTGCATGAAGCCCGGGCAAACAGTCCTCTTCGCACCGGGAAACAAGTAGCGGGTGATAGCCAAGACGTTGGAGAGCGCCGCCGATGCGGTGCTCTTTGTTCTTCGGTCACCTCAAATCGGGAAAGCCTGCTGGCCTCACCACCAGGAACTACAGGAGTACTGATGTCCCACCCCCTCGAAGGCGTACGCATTCTGGAACTGGGCCAGATCATCGCCGGCACCTATGGGGCGCAGATGCTCTCCGACCTGGGCGCGGAGGTGATCAAGATCGAGGCGCCGGAGGGCGATCTCGGCCGCATCCCGTCGG
>MERG01000010.1:0-5086 GCA_001771985.1 Betaproteobacteria bacterium RIFCSPLOWO2_12_FULL_62_13
ATCGGTATACAGTCCGCTGCAATGGTGCGTGATGCGCCCCTCGGGCGTCACGTGCGTGGCTTCAAGAATCAGCAGGCCCGCACCCGACAGCGACAGGTTGCCGAGGTGCATCAAGTGCCAGTCGTTCATGCTGCCATGCACCGCGCTGTACTGACACATCGGCGAGATCGTGATGCGGTTGGCCACTTCGAGTTCGCCGATCGAAAACGGAGTAAACAGTTTGCTTGCCATCAAGAACTCCCAAAATCATCTGCCACAGAGAGCACAGAGGTCACAGTAAAGAGTCTGGTAAACCGCCAAGACGCCAAGACCGCCAAGAAAAACGAGCAGGAAAAAATTCCTGCTTTGTATTCTAAGCCCTTCGCGTCCTTTGCTTTTCCTTTGGGTCCTTCGCGTTGATGCTTTTTTGGTTTTTGTGTGTGTCCTCTGTGGCTGATTTCTCTAACCAAAGTAACCGATCAAACGCCACCACAGATAATCGAGCGGCAGCAGCACGAAAATGCTTACGGCCGCGAGCGGCAGCGACAGACGCAGCGCGGCAGCGAACCGCACGCCTCCCACCTGCAACCCGACCACCACCGGCGGCACCTGGTAGGGAAGGAGCAGGGTGGTGAAGCCGATCGCCATCGTCATCAACGCCGCCTTGAGCGGCCAGCCGGCGACCTGTGCGAACTGCTCCGCGAGCGGCGCGAGCACCGCCGGCTGCGCCGGATTGGTGGTAAACACGCCCGCGAATGTGGCCAGCAGCGACAGCGTGATAAAGTTTCCGAAGTCGGCGCCCGGCTCAAGTGGCAGCACACTGTGGAGCAGCTTGCCGAGCGCGTCGCTCAGTCCCGTCTTCTGCATCATCAAGCCGAGCCCGAGTGTCGCCCCGATGTAGAAGTAAGGGCCGAGCCTGATGTCGTTGAACGCCGAGACCGGCATCACCCCGATGCGCGGGATCAGGCAGGCGGTGCCGGCGGCGAGCGCGATCCATCCCGCGCTGATTCCGTGCAGAAAATCGGTGGTCCAGAGCGCGAGCGCCGCGGCGAGGATCACTGCCATGCGCATTTGTTCGGCAGTGAGCGGTGCCGATTCATGGCGCGCACTGACCGGCCGCACCTCCGCGCGAAACAGCCAGCACACGAAAGCGATAATGGCGAGCCCCTTGAGCACGCCCATCACCGGAAACTGCACCCACAGGTATTCGGCGTAGACGAGGTGCACGCCGTAAAGCGTCTCGGCGGCGCCGGCAAGCACCAGGTTCGGCGCATTTGCGGGCAGGACCGCCGTGCCGCACTGGTAGGTGGTCATGATCGCCGCAAGACAGATGCCGTTGTAGCCGGTGCCGCCGCGCTCGAATCCGACGCGTTCCGCCACTGCGGCAACAATGGGAAGCAGCAGCAGCACCCGCCCGATGGTAGCGGGCATAAAAAACGAAAGCACGATGGACGCGGCGACGACCGCAGCGATCAACTGCCGATAGGAAACGGTGAAACGATCGAACACCACCCCGGCGAAGCGCTGCGCGAGCCCGGTGCGAATCACGCCCTCGGCGATGATCAGCCCCCCGAGCACGAGCCACATCGTGGCCGAAGCAAAACCCGAAAACACCACCTGCGCGGGCGCCGCCGACAGCACCATCGCCAGGGTGAAAAAGAGGAACCCGGTGATGTGTTCCGGCAGCGCGCCGACCGCCCACAGCCCGATCGTCAGCACCACCAGCGCCGCAGCGCGCATCGTAGGCGGTTCGAATCCCGCCGGGGCCGGCATGAGGAAAACCGCCACGGCGGCGGCGACAACGAGCGCGGTCAGGAGCGGAACGGGTCTTGCCATTGTTCTGGTTTTGATTGGTTGCAGGACAACAAACCAGCGAAAGATACCACGTGACGCCTGCGCTCAGCGCGCGCCGGCGGCAGACACCATACCCCAGCGCGCGATGGTGCGGTTCTCGATGGACTGGAACACTACGCGTTCGAAACCAAGCCCGACCACCCCGATCGCGATAATGGAAGCGAGCATGACTTCGGAATCGAGGAATTCCCGGGCGTCGAAGATCGCCCGGCCGAGGCCTGCGGCCGGGTTGGCGAGCATCTCACCGCCGATCACCGCGATCCAGGCCCGCCCGAACGCCAGCCGGACGCCGGTGAACACGTACGGCGATGCGCCAGGCAGCACCACGCTGCGGAACAGCTGCCTCTGGCCCGCGCCCATGGAGAGCGCCGAACGCACCCACAGCGGATTGACCGCGCGCACGCCGGTCCACGTGTTGTAGATCACGGGAAAGGTCGCCGCGTAGCCCACCACGAGGAGCGTCGTCACGTCGCCGATGCCGAACCACAGGATGAACAGCGGCACCCAGGCGAGCGACGGGATGGGCATGAACACGCTCACCAGCGGCAGGAAAAACCGCTCCGCCGCGCGAAACCGCCCCATCAACATCCCGATCGGTATCCCTACCAGGCAGGCGAGCGAGAGTCCGATCAGCACGCGGGCAAGCGTATAGGCGGCATTCTGCGGAAGCGAGCCGTCCAGCGTGATGCGCCAGGCGACTTTCGCGATGCTGGTAAGCGGCGGGGTGAGCGCCTGCGTGAACAGTTCGCTGCGCGCGAAGATCTCCCACAGCGCGAGCAGGAACAACAGCCCGGCCGCCCCGCGCCAGAATGACCGGGACAGGAGCGCCGCTTTCATGCCGTGAGCATCCCCCAGCGTACGACGGTGTAGCGCTCGAGCCGCTCAAACACCTGTTTTTCCAGCAGCAGCCCGACGAGCCCGATGACGAGGATGCCGGAGAGCATCACATCCGTATTCAGGAATTCCTGGGCGCCGAAGATCATCCAGCCCAGTCCGTGTTCGACCGCCGTCAGCATTTCAACCACGACTAGGATGCGCCATGCCTGCGCGAGCCCGAGCCTCAGCCCGGTGAGGATATAGGGCAGTGCCGCGGGCAGGATGACTTTCCAGAACATCTGTCGCTCGTTCGCACCCATCACTCCCGCGGCCCGCAGCCAGAGGGGTTTGACCGCCTTCACGCCTTTCCAAGCGTTGATGATGATGACAAAACAGGAAGCCATGCCGACGAGCAGGATCGCCGGCATGTCGCCCAGTCCGAACCACAAGACGAACAACGGCGCGTAAGCAAGACCGGGGATCGGATAAGCGAAACTGACTGCGGGCAGGAATACGTCTTCGACCACCTGGAAACGACCCATCAGGATGCCGAGGATGACGCCGACTGCGGCGGCAAGCAGAAAACCGAGCACCAGGCGCAGCAGCGTTCCCTCGGTGTGCGCCCAGAGGACGCCGTCGATCGCGAGCTCGGCCAAGGTGGAGAAAATCGTCTCCAACGGCGGAAAGAGTTTCGGCGGGAATACACCGGCGAGCGCCACCGCTTCCCACGCTGCCGCGAGCAGGAGGAAAGGGGCGCCCATGGCGAGCGCCGCCCGCGCGAAATTCCTCACGCCGACCTACCCTGCGCGACCGGGTGCCCCGCCCCGCATCAGGGGATCTTCTTCAGGATTCGCTGGTCGAGCGCGCGGTCGATGTTGGGCATTTCGCCGAGCCGTTTCTGCTTCACCAGCACCTGTGCCAGATCGGTCATATACTTCTTGAGCTCGGGACGATAGCTCGTGCTCACGTCCATGCGGCTCATGGCCAGGCGGTACACGTCGTCATTGATCTTCTGGCCGCGACCCCTGAAGAAGTTGCCCACGATGCTGGCCGCCTTCTTGGGATCCTTGCGGAAAATGTCCGCCGCCATGATCCATCCGCGCATGAACTTGACGAGATCGGCCTCGCGGCTCGCCAGCACCTTATGATTGGTGGCGAGTATAACCGGCACGATGTCGTATTTGCTGTAGTCCGTCAGTATCGTGCCCAGCCCCTCCGTTTCCGCGATGGAGGGAAAGGGCTCGACGCCCGCAAAAGCATCCACCGCCCCGCTCGCCATGGCCGAGACGTGCTCGGCGAACTTGGAATTGACGACCTCGTATTCGTCCTTCTTGATGCCAAACGCCGGCATGATCTTGTTCTGGAACCCGTTGTCGGTTGCGGTCGCCAGTTGCGAGGCGATCTTCTTGCCTTTCAGGTCCGCGACGCTCTTGATCCCGGACTTCTTGCTCGCCACGAGCGACAGCGTCCCGCCCGCATAACAGGATATGCCGATCGCCACCAAGCCGGCCTTCTCCACGCCGAGCAGAAACGGCGGCGAGCCGATGGAAACGATGTCGATATGCCCGGCAATCATGGCGTCGCGCGCCTGGGCGCCGGAACCGAACTTGACGACGTCGACCTTGGCGCCGGCCTTGTCGAACAGCTTCTCGGCCTCGGCGATGATCGCCACCGCGCCCCAGATCGTGGTCTGAATGCCGAACCGAAGCGGTTCCTTGCTCTGCGCCCGCGCCGGAAGCGCGGCCGTAAGCGCGCCTGCACCGATGATTTTCAACAGATCCCGGCGATTCATTCCTCCTGTCATGGAAATCTCCTTTATATGTGGATGCTGCCGCGCAGCGATGGAACGTTTCAGCCGCGCCGCATCATTTGATGGTGGGCGCGATTGCCAAACTGGTTCAATTTAGGTTGGATGCACTCCGCTGTCAATCCGGCGCTTCAACAAAGGGTAAGGTGGCGCAGGACCGGATAAAACCCGCAAGTCAAGCTATCCGCCGACGGCCACTGGAAATTGGACGCATTCCGGCCGACAATACACTGCAAGAATCGGGGTTGCCCGACGAAAGGAACCATGTTGTATCGGTTGTGTCCATCTATTGATTACAATATGCCCGCGACGGGAGGGTACAACAATGCCCACTAATTCGAATCAGACCGAGCGCCAGAGCGAGTTTGTCAGGAACCTCGTCTCCTTTGCGCACCAGCACCGCGCCACGCACTGGTCGGGGGCGTTCAGCGAGTTCCTGGAGAAGATTCTGCCACGGGATTCCCGGGGAATCGCTCGCAACAGTCACCAGTACATCTGGGACATGATCCGCTGGCAGGGAAGTGAAGTAAATCACGACGGCCATGTTCGGTACAAGCTGTTCGCCGATGAGTTGTTCGGGATCGATGACGCCCTGGAACGCCTGGCCGATTACTTCAAGGCCGCGAGCGC
>MERG01000010.1:5179-6715 GCA_001771985.1 Betaproteobacteria bacterium RIFCSPLOWO2_12_FULL_62_13
GGAATACTGCCACACCGAGGAAGGCGCGCTCTACGCGATCCAAGGCTGCCCGGTGCACGAGTCTCCGCTGCATCTCGTCCCTTATACGCTGCGCCCGCAGTTCCGCGAAACTTACGGGGTGGAAATCGTCGGCGACCTGTGCCCGTTGTGCCGGTCGCGTCTCGCGGAACGGCGCACGAATGGCCGCGACGCGCTTGAAGATCCGCCCTCGCATCGCCGCGAGGAGAAGCTTGCGGGCGATTTCATGCAGATGCCGGTGCATCGCATATTCGTTTCAGAGGCTGGGCGCGTGGGCATCGGTACCTACGCCCCGCATGATCCCACCACTGCCGACATCGCCGACCTGGTGGGCTCGGTGGACCTTTCGAAGGTGGCGGAGTACGGCGACGAGGGCGATCCCCGCGCATGGTCGTGGTCGGGCGCGATGTACGCTTCCAGCCGCGGCGTGCTGGAGATGATCGAGATCCTCAAGGTCAAACGCGAGTTCCTCTACCTGCTGCTCACCCTGACGCAGGAAAAGAACGTCAAGGTGTCGCGCTTCCCGCTGATTTATCTGGATGAGGCGATCATCGCCCACACCAACCTTGCCGAGTTTCGCAAGTTTCTCCAGGAAAGCGAGAACGAGGCGCTGCTCGACCGGATGGTCATCATCCAGGTACCTTATACTTTGAGCTACAAGGAAGAGGCGCGCATCTACAAGAAACTCATATCCGCCGCCACCGCGTTCAAGGAAGTGCACCTCGACCCGCATGTCATGCACGCGGCGGCGGTGTTCGCGACCCTGACGCGGCTCCACGAAGGCGAGGACAAGGAAACCGAGCTGTCCAAGAAGGTGCGCGTGCACGCCGGAGAAGACGTCGAAGGGGTGAACCGGGCCGAGGCGGAACGCATCAAGGCCAAGATGCCGGACGAGGGCCTGGGCGGCGTCAGCCCGCGCTTTGTCATCAACGCGCTTTCGAATGCCATCATTCAGAGCGACATGAAGAGCCTTACCACGATGGATGTGCTGCTCGCGCTGAAAGACGCCATCGAGTCCGACGCCCGCATCGATCCGAAGAAAAAGCGCAAGTGGGTCGATTTCCTGGTGATTGCGCGCAAGGACTTCTACAATCGCTGGGTCAAGGAAGACGTTCACAAGGCGCTGTTCGTGTCGTTCGAACAGGAAGCGCAGGACCTGCTCAACAAATATCTGGACGAGGTGGAAGCATCACTCGATAACCGTCTCGTGAAGGACCCGATCACCAACGAGGAACGCAAGCCCGACGAGCGTTTCCTGCGCTCGGTGGAAGAAAAGATCGACATTTCCGACTCCGGGAAACAGTCGTTCCGGCAGGAGGTGGTGCGCAAGGCGATGGGCGCTTACAAGCGCGGCGAAAAGTTCACGCTCAGCAGCCACGCGCGGCTGCAGGACGCGATCGAGCAATATCTGTTCGAGCAGCGCCGCGACGTGCTGCGGCTGGTCAGTTCCACCACGCGTCCCGACGAGGAAGCGAAACAGAAAATTTCGGTGGTTGAAAAACGCCTGGTCGACGAGTA
>MERG01000010.1:6728-9168 GCA_001771985.1 Betaproteobacteria bacterium RIFCSPLOWO2_12_FULL_62_13
TCGGTGGTTGAAAAACGCCTGGTCGACGAGTACGGCTACGACGCCCACAGCGCCCGCGAGGCGCTCAACTACGTGACCACGCTGCTCGCGCAGGAGTGACGGATTCAATGTCAGACGACTTCCTGGCTCGTGACAGCCTGCCACCGTCGCGGATTTCCGCGGAAGTCTCGTGGTACGACCTGTTCTCCCGCGGCGCGCGCGACTGGCTGCGGCATAACGAAAAGGTGCGCGAGGCGGTCAAGCAGCGCGTGCGGGAGTTCATCACCGCGCCGGATGTGCTGACTCGCGCCGGAGGCCGCACCGTACTGGTGCCGGTACGGCTGCTCGAGCACGCCCGTTTTCGCTTGCGCGACCCCGAGACCGAGTCCGGAGCGGGTCAAGGCGCGGGCGAGCCGGGTCAGGTCGTGCGCCCGTCGCAGCCGCAACCCGGCGAGGATGAAAGCGAGGGGCGCGGCGGCACCGGCGAGGGCGAGGTGAACTTCGTCCTCGAGCTAAAGATCGACGACATTCTCGATTGGCTGTGGGATGAAATGAAGCTCCCCGAACTGAAGCCCAAGCAAAGTTCCGCCGCCGAGGACGCCGAGCTGGTACGCGAGGGCTGGGACCGGCGCGGCGCCCGCTCCCGCCTGGATCGCCGCCGCACCGTCAAGGAAGCGGTAAAGCGCCGCGCCATCCAGGAACACCCGGTGCCTTTCACCGACGACGATCTGCGTTTCCGGCAGCTCGTGCGGCGTCAAAAACCCGCGACCAACGCTGCGGTGATTTTCGCCCTCGACGTTTCGGGCAGCATGGGCGAGACCGAACGCCAGCTCGCCAAGATGTTCTTCTTCTTTGCCCTGCAGGGTATTCGCCGGCAATATCCCAAGGTCGAGACCGCGTTTCTCGCCCATACGGCGAATGCGTGGGAATTTTCAGAAGAAGAATTTTTTCAGACCAGCGGCACCGGGGGGACGGTCGCGTCTACCGTGTTTAATCTGGGTTTTGAGGTGCTGCACGGCCGCTATGACCCGGCGCGCTACAACGCCTACGTGTTCTACGCCTCCGACGGCGAAAATGCCGCGGAGGACCGCGAACATGCGGCCACGGCGTTGCGCAAGCTGACGCCCGCGCTCAACTATCTCGGTTACGTGGAGATCCGCCCCTCGCATGGCGCGGCTTCGGCGACCGAGATGAGCAGGATTTTGACCGAACTCGAACTCGAGCACGACCATTCCCCAATCGGCATCGCGCAGATCGCTTCCCAGGAAGACGTTTGGGTCGCGCTGCGCCGGTTCTTCCAGCAGCAGACCGGGCAGGCGGAGGCAGCCTGATGTCCGCTTCCGTCGCCGACTACGCGCCGCGCCTCGAGGCGCTCGCCCACAAGCTCGGGCTCGATTACCACCCGGTGGACTTCGAGCTCGTCCCGACGACTTTCATGATGGAAGTCGCGGTCTACGGCCTGCCGGTGAGGATGCCGCACTGGTCTTTCGGCGTTCGATACATTCACCAGTTGATTCGCCGCAGCATGGGGCACTCCCGGATCTTCGAGGTAATGTTTCCAGGCGACCCGTGCCATGCCTATCTCGTCAGCACCAATACGGTCGCCGAGAACACGCTGGTCACCGCCCATGTGCTCGGTCACGCCGATTTCGCCAGGAACAACCAGTTGTTTGCGCGCTTCGAGCAGATGGCGGGCACGCACATCGTCGAACATGCCGCCGCCCAGGCCCACCGGATCGAAGGGGCGGTTACTGAATTCGGCCAGGAGCGCGTGGAGGCGGTGCTGGATGCGGCGCTCGCCCTTGAACCTCATGTTGACATAAACACGGAGCTGCACCGTTCGTCCTACCCGACAGAACTGAAAACTCCGGAGCAAACCACGGCGGAGGACCCGTTCCGGGAGCGCTTTAAAGATCTGCCCGGGGAAAAAGGCGCGCCCGAAGCGTCGAAAGAACCGCACCGCGCGCCGATTCCGCCCGCTCCGGAGTACGATTTGTTGTGGTTCATTGCGCACTATGCGCCGGAGCTCGAAGACTGGGAGCGCGATGTTTTCCTGGCGGTGCGTGAGGAGTCGTTTTATTTTTACCCGGTATTCGCCTGCCACATCATGAACGAGGGGTGGGCGAGCTACTGGCACGCGCGGCTGCTGCGCGAGGCGGATTTCCTGCCCGAGAATCTTTACCTCGACGCCGTCAAGGCGCACTCGGACGTCGTGCGCCCGTTTGCAGCAGAGCAGCAGACCGCGCTGGCGGTCAACCCCTACCACCTGGGTTTTTCGATGTGGGAACACCTCGTGGAGAAACAGGGAATCGAGCGCGCGCGACAGATCTGCCGTGAGGAAGACGACTTCGGCTTCATCCGCAATTATCTTGACCGCGAGCTTGCGGAAAAACTGGGGTTGTTCGTCTTCGAGGCGCGGGAAGACGGCGAGGTGAAAATCACCGGGCGCGATATCGAAGCG
>MERG01000011.1 GCA_001771985.1 Betaproteobacteria bacterium RIFCSPLOWO2_12_FULL_62_13
TAAGGCGAAAAAACACGCCCCGACAATCGCCAGACTGAGAACGGGCGAAACATCGGCGTGCCCGAAAAATCCGTAGCGGAAGCCGTGAAGAACGGGTCGAACACGAGCTCCTGCGGCACCACGCCGAGCGCGCGTCGTGCATCACGGTACTGGGTGCGCACATCGAAGCCCGTCACGCGCGCCCGGCCGCCCGAGGCGATGGTGAGGCCGGCGAGGATGCTGATCAGCGTGGTCTTGCCTGCGCCGTTTGGGCCAAGCAGGCCGAAAAACTCGCCCGGCGCGATCTCAAGGCTGACGCCCGCCAACGCCTGCACCCGGCCGTAGTGCTTGGAGAGCTGCTCAACCTGAATTGCGGCGACCATCATGCGCGTAGAGGGCGACCGGTGATGAGTGATGAGTGATGGCGATGGGTGATGAGTCAATCCATTCCCCATTACCCATTTCCCATTACCCATTTCCCATTACCCATCACCCATCACCCGCCTAATAAGTCGGAGACGCCGTAAAGCTCGGCGAGGCTCTTGAGATTGCCCGGAATATTGACGAACTGAATGGTGCGATTCCGGCGCCGCGCTGCGCGGCGCCATTCGAGCAAGAGGCTCACCGCAGCCGAATCCACTTCGGTCACCCCCGAAAGATCGACGGTGATCCGCTCCCCGGCGAACAGCCGATTGCCTTCTTCCAGGACGGCGGCGGCATTACTGATGGTGACAGGGCCCTGCAGCTTGCAGTACCCGCCGTCGCACGAGATCATTTGGCTTGCGCTTGTTGCATCAGTATCTTGTTCTTCTCGGCGAGCGAGCTGATCAAGCCGTCGACGCCGCTTTTCTGGACCTCGGTATTGAAGGTGCTGCGATAGTTTTCCACCAGGCTGACGCCCTCGATCTTCAAGTTGTAGACCTTCCAGCCCTTGTCGGTCTTCTCCATGCTGTAGTCGACCGCGACCGGCTGGCCGCTTGACCGCTTGATGAGCGACTGCACTACCACGTCGATGTCGGTCGCGGCCATTCGTGGTGGCCGGTACTCCACCGTCTGGTTGCGGTACTGCGTGAACGCGGAGGTGTAGGTGAGAACCAGCAGCGTCCGGAACTCGCTGACGAGCCGTTTCTGCTGCTCGGCGCTCGCCTGACGCCAGTTCCTGCCCATCGCCAACCGGGTCATGCGCACGAAATTGAAATGCGGGGCAACCTTGGATTCGGCCAGTTCCAGCACCTTCTTCTGGTTGCCCGACTGGATGTCCTTGTCCGCGCGAATAATCGACAAAACCTCATCGGTGACGCTTCTTGCCAGAGCATCGGGCGCCAGCATCTCCGCAGCGGGCGCCGGCATCGCCACTAAAACGCATAGCGCCGCCATTACCGAAATGAAGCGCGTTCTCATGACCATCTCCCTCCCTGCCCAGTCTGCACGCAACGCCTACTTCCTGGTATCGCCTTCGGCGGCCTTGTTGTACAGGAACTGGCCGATCAGCTTTTCCAGCACCACCGCCGACTGCGTGAGCTTGAAACCGCCCCCGTCCTTGATGTTCTCGCTGTCCCCGCCCGCCTCAAGGCCGATGTATTGTTCGCCCAGCAGACCTGAAGTGAGGATCGACGCTGAGGTGTCCCGGGGAAACTGGTAGCGCTGGTCGATTTTCATCACCACTCGCGCACGGAACCGCTCATTGTCGAACTGGATCTCACCGACACGGCCGACCACCACTCCGGCGCTTTTCACCGGCGCGCGCACCTTGAGGCCGCCGATGTTGTCGAACTCGGCGCTCACCCGATAGGTTTCGCCCACGTTGAAGGTCGTGCTCGCGTTGCCAACCTTGAGCGCCAGCACCAGCAGCGCCGCAATGCCCGCCGCTACGAACATACCCACCCACAAATCGAGAACGGTTCGCTCCATGGAACTCACGCTCCTCTGAACATGAACGCAGTCAAGACAAAATCCAGACCCAGGATCGCCAGTGAGGACGTTACCACAGTGCGCGTGGTGGCGTGCGACACGCCTTCCGCGGTCGGCGGCGCGTCATAGCCTTCAAACAGGGCGATCGCGGTTACCGCGACTCCGAATACCACGCTCTTGATGACGCCGTTCACGATATCGTCGCGGAAGTCCACCGCGTTCTGCATCTGCGACCAGAAAGCGCCTTCATCCACGCCGATCAGCACTACCGCGATCAGATAACCGCCGAAAACGCCCACCGCGCTGAACATCGCCGCGAGCAGCGGCATCGATATCAGCCCGCCCCAGAACCGCGGGCCGACTACGCGCGCAATCGGATCGACCGCCATCATTTCCATCGCCGAAATCTGCTCGGTAGCCTTCATCAGGCCGATCTCAGCGGTCATCGCGGAGCCGGCCCGGCTCGCGAACAACAGGGCCGAGACCACCGGCCCCAGTTCCCGCGTCAGCGACAACGCCACCAGCGTGCCGACCGCCTCGGCTGAGCCGTACTTCTGCAACGTTTCGTAGCCCTGCAGGGCGAGCACCATCCCCACGAACAGGCCGGAGACGATGATGATGATGAGCGACAGAACGCCCGCGAAATAGATTTCCTTGATGATGAGCTGAAAGCGCCGGAAGCCCGTGCCTGAACGCAACAGCACAAAAAGGAAAAAGCGGCTGGCATATCCCAGCCGCCAGATCGCGTTGATGACCTGCCGGCCGAGCCGGCGCAGAGGCGCGGTGACGCGGTCAAGCACGGCCGCTCCCCAGGCCTAGCTCTCCCGCAAGATTCGAGCCGGGGTAATGGAACGGCATCGGACCATCGATCTCGCCCCACACGAACTGGTGCACGAAGGGGGCCTCTGACCGACGGATGTCTTCCGGCGTGCCTTCCGTCACGACAACGCCATCCGACATGAAATAGATGTAATCCACGATCTTCAGCGACTCCTGGACATCGTGCGTCACCACGATCGAGGTCGCGCCGAGCACATCGTTGAGCCGCCGGATCAGGTTGCCGATCACGCCCATGGAGATCGGATCGAGGCCGGTGAACGGCTCGTCGTACATGATCAGCATCGGGTCGAGCGCAACGGTGCGAGCGAGCGCGACCCGCCGTGCCATGCCCCCGGACAGCTCGGAGGGCATCAGGTCCTGGGCGCCACGCAATCCCACCGCATGCAGCTTCATGAGCGTGAGATCCCGGATCATCGATTCCGGAAGACCGGTGTGTTCGCGCATCTGAAACGCCACGTTGTCGAACGTCGACATGTCCGTGAACAACGCGCCGAACTGGAACAGCATGCCCATCTTGCGGCGCATTTCGTAGAGCTCTTCCTGGGTGAGTTCGTGCATTACGCGACCCGCAACCCGCACCTCGCCCTGGGTTGGCTTAAGAGAACCGCCGATGAGCCGCAACAAGGTCGTCTTGCCGCAGCCGCTCAGGCCCATGATGCTCACCACCTTGCCGCGCGGGATCACCATGTTGATCCCCTTGAGCACGGGAAGAACGTCGTAGGCAAAGCTTACGTCCTTGACTTCGACGAGGTTTCCCATGCGCGCGTAGGCCGGTGACGACTGAAAACGTGCGATTCTAAACCAGTTCACAACATCCCAACAACGCGGGCCCGCGCCCCAGCCTGGCATGGCGCGATCGTTCGTTCGTATTGGAAACGCAGGCGCAGACCGGCATTATAGCGGGACTCCGCCATGGCGCGCAGTCTACGGAAGCGGCGTGCACCTCGGCGCTAAACTCCAAAAGTCAAAAGCTTCGCCGCAAAGGACGCCAAGGACGCGAAGAAAATAAAAAAACAAGTCGAACCGCCAAGACCGCCAAGGAAAGACGAGAAACAAGAACTTCAGCAGCAAAACACCCAAGATAAACAACGAAGGGCTTGGTGAACCGATGCAGCACTGTTTACCGTTCACCCGCTTTGGGATAAGTTACAGTGTATGAGCGATATTGCACTGCGCTTTGCAAACGTCGGAAAATCATACGCGGGTGTATCCGCGCTCACCGATCTCTCGCTCGAAGTGCGGCGCGGAGAATGCTTCGGGCTGGTAGGCGAAAACGGCGCCGGCAAGACCACGCTCATCAAATGCATGCTCGACTTCTGCGATACCGACTGCGGGAGCATTGAAATCTTCGGCATTCCTCACCGTTCGACAGCGGCGCGGGCGCCGCTTGCCTACCTCCCCGAGCGTTTTACCCCTCCTTTCTACCTTGGCGGCCGTGACTTTCTGCAATACATCCTGAAGCTGCACCGCGCGCCATACGACGCAGAGCGGGTGGCGCAGATGTTCAACACACTCGACCTCGAGCTCGAGGCCCTGGCCAAGCCGGTGCGCGCCTACTCGAAGGGCATGACCCAGAAGTTGGGGCTCGCGGCCTGCCTGTTGTCGGGCAAGGACCTCTATGTGCTGGATGAACCGACCGGCGGCCTCGACCCCAAAGCGCGAGCCCTGTTCAAACGGGAACTGCTGCAACTGCGCAACGCCCGGCGCACGGTGTTCCTCACCTCCCATGCCTTGGCCGACGTCGAGGAAATGTGCGACCGGCTGGCGATCCTGCACGAGGGCCGGCTGAGGTTTGCCGGAACGCCAGGGGAATTGCGGCGCCGGTTCGATGCTCGCGATCTGGAGCAGGCTTTTCTTGCCTGCGTTGCCGAGCCCGCCGCTGCCGCCTGAAACGCGGCCTCCTCCCCGCCGTTGCTATCTGGCACAATATACGCTCGGGGGCCAAGGGAGGAGCGCACAGCCAGTGTCAGACCAATGCAAACCCGAATTGCTGATCGTCGACGACGATCCGCTGATTACCGACACGCTCAACTTCGTGCTGAGCAAGGACTTCACCGTCCACGTCGCGGATTCGCGCGCGCAAGTGAAAAGTATGCTGCGGCAGCTTGATCAGCCGCCGCAGCTCGCGCTGATCGACCTGGGCCTGCCGCCCACGCCGCACCGCCCCGACGAAGGCTTCCGCCTCATCAGCGAACTCGTCGCCTACTCGCCCGGGATCAAGATCGTCGTACTATCGGGTCAGAGCGATGAGACCAATGCGCGCCACGCGCGCACCCTCGGCGCGATCGAGTTCGTCGCGAAGCCGTGCGAGCCGGAGACGCTGAAGAGTCTGCTCAAGCGTGCCTTCGAAATCCGCGATGCCGAGCTTGGCGCCGCTCCCCAAGGGGGACTCCTTGGCAGAAGCCTGCTCATCGAGAAGCTGCGCCAGCAGATCGGCCAGTTCGCCGATGCGCCGTTTCCGGTGCTGATCGAAGGCGAGTCGGGCAGCGGCAAGGAATTGGTGGCGAAGTCGCTGCACCTGATGAGCCGCCGCGCGGGGCGGCCGTTTCTGGCCCTCAATTGCGCCGCGATTTCGCCGACGCTGGTCGAACCGACGCTGTTCGGCTACGCGAAAGGCGCCTTCACCGGGGCCACCACCGCGCGCGCCGGTTATTTCGAGGACGCGCAGGATTCCACGCTGTTCCTCGACGAGATCGGAGAATTGCCGCTCGAACTTCAGGCAAAGCTGCTGCGCGTGCTCGAGAACGGCGAATTCCAGCGCGTCGGCGAAACCCAGAGCCGCGTGTCGAACGCCCGCGTCATCGCCGCCACCAACCGCGACATGCGCGCCGAAATCCGGGCCGGGCGTTTTCGGGCCGACCTCTACCACCGGCTTTCGGTGTTCACGATCAGCGTGCCGGCGCTGCGCGACCTCGGCGACGACAAATGCATGTTGCTCGATCACTATCGCGAATTCTACGCGCAGCAGGCGCGGGTCGAGCCGTTCGAGCTCGAGCGCAACGCGATGGACCTTTGGCTCGATTACAGTTTTCCCGGTAACGTGCGCGAATTGCGAAACATCGTGATCCGGCTCACCACGAAGTATGCCGGCGAGAAGATCAATGCCGCTGAGCTGCAGTCCGAACTCGACATGGAGAGCATGGACATCGACCTGCCGGGGCTGCCGGCGGGACAGGATTTCAAGGCGCTGCTGGACGCCGCCAGACGGCACCTGCAGTTCCAGAAGAACTTCAACCTCGACTTCACGCTGCGGCAGTGGGAACGCGGCTACGTCGAGGCGGCGCTGCTGATCACCCAAGGCAACCTTACGCAGGCGGCGAAGCTCCTCGGCATCCACCGCACCACGCTCTACAGCAGAATGCAGAACTATGCGAACCAGGGCGGACCCGACAACGCCCTGCAACCGTCGGCAAAATAGTGCCCGCCACCCGTTGATCAACCGGGGCTGTCAGGGAATATGTATTACAGCCATTTCGGTCTGAACCAGGCGCCGTTCAAGATCACGCCGAACACCGAATTTTTCTTCGATGGCGGCAACCGCGGGCCGATTCTCGAGGCGCTGATCTACACGATCATCAACGGCGAGGGGATCGTGAAGGTGACGGGCGAGGTGGGCAGCGGCAAGACCATGCTGTGCAACATGCTTCAGACACGGCTGCCCCCGCATATCGAAACGGTCTACCTCGCCCATCCCAATGTCCCGCCCGAGCAGATCCTGCACGCGATTGCCTTCGAACTTCAGCTCGGCATCGAGCGCGCGGCGCCGCGGCTTGAGGTCATGCACAGGCTGCAGAACTATCTCCTCGAACGTCATTCGGAGGGCAAGCACGTGGTGGTTTTCGTCGAGGAATCGCAGAGCATGCCGCTCGCGACCCTCGAGGAGATCCGGCTCTTGTCCAACCTCGAAACGCGCAACGACAAGCTGCTGCAGATCGTGCTTTTCGGTCAGCCCGAGCTCGACGATTATCTGCGCCGGCCCAACATCCGCCAACTGAGAGAGCGAATCACCCACAGCTTCCGGCTCGAGCCGCTCGATGCCGAGGAAATTCACGAATACCTGATGTACCGTATGCGCGCGGCGGGTTACCGCGGTCCGGATCTCTTCTCCACCGCGACCATCAAGTACATCGCGCGCGCTTCCGCGGGACTCACCCGCCGCATCAACCTGATCGCAGACAAGGCTCTGCTGGCGGCCTTTTCGGAGAACACCCATACCGTCAAGCTGACACACATCGAGGCGGCGGTCCGCGACAGCGAATTCAGCCAGCATCAGGGGCTGCGGGTCAGGCCGCAGTTCGCATGGACAGCCGCGTGGGTGCTCGCAGGGGCGGCCATCGGCGCTGTCGTTTACGCGCTGATCATGCACGCCGGCAGGGGTGATGCGCAGACCGGCCCCGCAATGGCACCCGCCCCGGCTGAAAGGAGATCCGCGTCCTCAGCGATTACCGGCCCCGCCTCGAGCCCAGCCGTTACCAGCGGGGCAGCGTCGAGCTCCAGCGGCGGCGATAGCGCCGAGACGCGGGAGCGAAAACCCGCGATATCTTTGACAGCTTCCCCGAGCGCGGTGGTGAACCCGGGCGCGCAATCCAAAACCGGCTTGTCCGCGGCGCAGCCAGCCGGTGTTGCCGTCGCCCAAGCCGGGCCCCTTGCAGCGCCGAGGGCGGCCGAGCGGCCGGATGTCGAACCGGGCCTTGTCGGACGACGCCTCGCCGCGACACAGGAATGGCTGGCCAACGCGGATCAGGCGACTTACAGTATCCAGTTGATGGGTGCCGATAACGAACATCAGCTAAAGCGCCATCTCAACGAGATAGCAAAATTCGTTGAAATAAATAGGGTTTTTTTGTATCGTACGATAGCTAATCGCAAGGCGTCGCTGACGGTCCTATACGGCAGTTTCAGCGACCGCCGCGCGGCGCAGGACGCGCTCGAGAAATTGCCTCCGTTACTGAGAGCGCATCGACCGATCCTGCGCACGGTGCGTGGAATTCGCACGGAGATCAAGCAACATCAGAATTCTTGATCGACGCACCGGCAGGGAACTTATGCTGAATCGCGCGTCCAGGCGGTTGAGCGGGGGATAAGAATGCAAGCAGAGTCTGCAGCCGGCCGAGCACAACTCGCCACAGCGTCTCCAGCGTTGCGTAACGCCAGCCCGCTTTTGTTCGCACTGGGGAACCCGGGCGGCATTCTGTTGGCGCTGCCCGTGCTGCTCGCAAGCTGCGCCGATATCCGACCCTATGTCCCGCCTTCGGAAGGCCATATCGCCACCCCGCAGGTCAAGGCCGAACCGGAAAAGGCGATCCCGCCACCGGCGCGGGTGAGCACGTTTGTGCCGCCGCCAAAGCCGGCGGTGAAGCCGCAGACCTACAGTGTTGTCGTCAATGAAGTACCGGTGAAGGAACTGCTGCTGGCGCTTGCGCGCGACACCAAGCAAAACATCGACATCCATTCCGGCCTGCAGGGGCTGGTGAGTCTCAACGCCATCGACGAGACGCTGCCTGCGATCCTCGACCGCGTTGCGAAGCAGGTCAATATGCGCTACCGCGTCGAGGGCAACACGATCGTGGTGTCGCCCGACACGCCATACCTCAGGACCTACCGCATCAACTACGTGAACATGACGCGGGACACGACTTCGACGATCGGGGTGTCCGGTGAACTCGCCGCCACCGCGGGCGGTGGCGGCGCCTCAGCAGGGGGCACCGGGGGTCCCCAAGGCAGCGCCGGAGGGTCCAGCACGGTGGTGCGCACCGTGTCCAATAACAATTTCTGGGAGCAGTTGAGGGAAAACATCCGCGCGATTCTCGCTTCGACGCGCGCCCGCAGCCTGAGCGGGGAGGAAAAAGCTGCGATCGCTGAAGGTCAGCGCGCGGCGCGCGAGACGGCGCTCAAACAGGCTGAAGCGGTGGCTCGCGCCGGACAAGGGGCAACTGCGCTGTTTACCACAGCATTCCGCGGCGCACCCCAGCAACCGTTGGCGGACGTGCGCGACGACATTATCGTCAATCCCGTAAGCGGGACGGTGAGCGTGCTTGCGACCGAGCGCCAGCACCAGCTTGTCCAGCAGCACCTGGACAGCATTACAGCAGCCGCCCAGCGCCAGGTGCTGATCGAGGCCACTATCGTCGAGGTGCAGCTCTCGCAGGCTTACCAGGGGGGCGTCGACTGGAACCGCATTTCCACAAGCGGCGGTATCGCCTTTACGCAAGCCCTGATCGGCAGCAGCCTGGCCACCGGTCCGTTATTTGCCCTGTTCTTCAACCAGAATAACCGGCGCCCGAGCGACATCAGCCTCACCATCAAGCTGCTCGAGCAGTTCGGACAGACACGCGTGCTGTCCAGCCCGAAGCTGATGGCGCTCAACAACCAGACGGCGTTGCTCAAGGTTGTCGACAACGTCGTCTACTTCGAGGTCCAGGCGCAGACCAGCCAGAGTCAGACCACGTCGCTTACAACCTTCAACACCACTCCCAAATTTGTGTCGGTCGGCGTGGTGATGGGGGTGACACCACAAATCAACGACGACGGGCGCGTCTCACTCACCGTGCGGCCGACCATTTCGCGCGTTCTGCGGTTCGTCAATGACCCTAATCCCTCGCTCGCCAATCCGTGCGGCATCCCGGTGCCGATCGGAGGCTGCAATATACCGGCGGTAAGCAGCCCGGTACCCGAGATTCAGGTGCGTGAAATGGAGTCGGTGCTGCAGGTCGGTAGCGGTCAGACGGCGATACTCGGCGGGCTCATGCAGAACGAAATCAGGCGTGACCGCGACCAGGTGCCGGTGGCGGGCAGCCAGCCCCAGATCGGTGAGGCATTCGCCTTCCGCGACGAGAGGGCCTCGAAAAGTGAGCTGGTCATCTTCTTGCGCACGACCGTTATCCCCAACCCGTCGCTGGAGAGTGACGAACTGAAATTCTTCCAGCGCTTCCTGCCACAACCCGAGCAACCACCCGCTGAAAGAACCGGCGCTGCGCAATGAGCCTGTTGATGAAGGCCTTGGAAAAGGCCGCCAAAGACCGGGGCGAGGCACGAGTCGAGCCGCAAGCGGCTGCAAACCCTGCCGGGACCAAACCGGAACTGTCGCTTGCGCTCGAGTTGCTGGCGGCGGACACGCCTTCTCCGCGGCTGCAAGAGACGACGCCGCAACCGAGCGCCACGCTGCGAACTCCTGCTGGGGCGGAGCCATCGCGCGAACAGGCGCGAGCCGCCGCCGTGATGCAGGCAGGGGGCAGGGCGAGAAGCGGCATTGGGACTTACGTGCGCGACCATCCACTGGTTGTCTTCGGCATGCTCGCGGTGCTGTTCGCGATCGGCTTCGGCGGTTACGTGTACCTGCAAATTTTCCATCCCGCTTTCTTCGTTCGCCAAGCGCCGGCACCCAAGCAGCCGCCCCCGTTCGCGCAGAACCCGGCGCCGTCAGCGGCGGCCCCGGGACCCGTCGCGCCGCCGCCCCTTCCCTCGGCCACCCTGCTGCAATCATCCGCGCCGGAAGTGCTGCCGCAGCCGCCGGCGTTGCCCGCCGTGCCCGCGCCACAACCCAAACCAGTCACAACCCCCGCGCCCCCCAAGCCGGAGCCGGGAATGCCGGGCAACACCATTGTCGTGAGCCGCAGCGAGGCGGCGCCGACCGTCGATCCGCTGCTCACTGAAGCCTATACCGCGCTCCTGGCGGGGCGTCTCGAAGCTGCGCAAGGCTTGTATTCCCAACTCGCGCGCACCGATCCCAAAAGCATTGATGCCTTGCTCGGTCTCGCGGCGATCGCCTCGCAGGAAGGCAAGACGGAGGACGCCGCCAGGCATTATCTCGCGATCCTCGAACTCGACCCACGGCACGCGCTCGCGCAGTCTGGCGTGATCGGGCTGCTGGGTCGAGCCGATCCGCTCGCCTCCGAAACGAAGCTCAAGCAGCTCATCGCGCGCGAGCCCTCGGCGTTCCTCTTTTTCACCCTTGGCAATCTTTACGCCGACCAGGCGCTGTGGGCACAGGCGCAGCAAGCCTATTTTCAGGCGCATCACCTTGAACCAAGTAACCCCGACTACGCCTACAACCTCGCCGTCGGCCTTGAACACTTGAGCCAGCCCAAACTCGCGCTTGGGTTTTACCGCCGGGCCGTGCAGCTCGCTTCTACCCGCGGCCACGCCAACTTCAACCCCGCCCTGGTCGGGGAGCGGATCGACCGGCTGTTGGCCGAGATGGAATACTGAGCTTTGCACAAGAACGTGACGCGCTCATCCCCCACCCCCGCCCCTCCCCCGCTGAAGCAAGGGAGGGGAGGTTCGTGGCGCAAGCAGGCTGTCACCTACTTGCGCAGGGATCAATAGGCATGGCTGAACAACGCAAGAAACTGCGACTCGGCGATCTGCTGGTGCAGCAAGGACTGATCTCCACCGACCAGCTCGCGATCGCGCTCGCCGAGCAGCGCTACAAGAATATCCCGATCGGGCGTCTGCTGGTGCGCCTCGGTTTTGTCACGGAAACCGCGATCCGCGACATCATGGCGCGGACCATTGGCCAGGAGTCGATCGATCTTTCCCAGGTTGTTGCCGACTCCGAAGCGCTGACGATGGTGCCGCAGGAATTCGCCCGTCGCAACCGCATGCTGCCAATCGCCTACGACCCTGCGGAGCAGGTGCTCACTATCGCCACCGCGGAGATTTTCAACGTGGTGGCGATGGATCAGTTGCGGGCGATGCTGGGACCCCAGATCGAAGTCAGGCCTCAGTTCGCCAGCGAGGCCCAACTCGAAAATTACATCGACCAGTTCTATGGCTACGAGCTGTCGGTCGATGGCATCCTGCACGAAATCGAGACGGGCGAGATCGACTACGAGAGCCTGCAAGCCGAGGGCGACGAATATACGCAGCCCATGGTGCGGCTGGTCAATGCCTTGCTGGTTGACGCGGTCAAGCGCGGCGCCTCCGACATCCACTTCGAGCCCGAGTATGCTTTCCTGCGCATCCGCTACCGTATCGACGGCGTGCTGGAAACGGTGAGGAGTCTCCACAAGAGCTACATGCCGGGTATCACGGTCCGGCTCAAAGTGGTGAGCGACATGAACATCGCGGAAACACGCGCGCCGCAGGACGGGCGGCTGTCACTCACTCTGAGCGGGCGGCAGATCGATTTCCGCGTTTCGACCCAGCCCACGATCTACGGCGAGAACGTCGTGTTGCGCGTGCTCGACCGTGAAAAGTCGATCATCAGCCTCGATCGCATGAACCTGTCTTCGGAAACGCTGGCGAAGGTGAACCTCATGCTGGCGCGCCCCGAGGGAATCCTCATCGTCACCGGGCCCACCGGGAGCGGCAAGACCACCACGCTCTATTCGCTGCTGGCGCAGGTCAACGACGAAACCGTCAACATCATGACACTCGAGGATCCCGTCGAGTATCCGTTGACATTGATGCGTCAGACCTCGGTCAATGAGGTGGCGCGCATGGATTTCGCGAACGGCATCCGCTCCATCATGCGGCAAGACCCCGACATCATCCTGGTCGGCGAAGTGCGCGACAAGGAGACGGCGGAAATGGCGTTTCGCGCAGCGATGACCGGCCACCAGGTGTTCACCACGCTGCACACCAACTCCGCCCTCGGCGCGTTCCCGCGGCTCCTGGACATCGGCATCCAGCCCGACATCATGGCGGGCAACATCATCGGTGTCATCGCCCAGCGCCTGGTGCGGGTGCTTTGCCCGCACTGCAGGCAGGCCTATGCGCCGTCCGCGGAGGAGCGCTTGCTGCTTGGGCAGGTCGCGGAATCGGTTTCCTACCTCTACCGGCCAGGCGGATGCAAACAATGCGAGAACAAGGGCTTCAAGGGCCGCACGGCGATCATGGAACTGTTGGTAATGGACGGCGACCTCGATGAATTGGTGGCGCGCCGCGCAACGGTGAAGGAACTGCGGGCCGCGGCGTGCGCCAAGGATTTCCGTCCGCTCGCGAAGGAAGGCCTGCAACGCGTGGTCGATGGCACCACCAGCCTCGCCGAGGTGTCACGCGAGGTGGATTTGACCGGACGGCATGACTGACGTCGAATACGGAAGGATGAATGATGAATGCGGAATTAAGAAAAGCATGCGGCCTCTAGGTCATCATTCAGCATTCAGCATTCAGCATTGAACTTTCGTGCCTTCATTCCAATACAAAGCTGTCGATAAAGCGGGCCGCCCGGCGCGCGGGGCGCTCGACGCCGTCAACGAGGTCGATCTCGAGTTGCGCCTGCGGCGCATGGGGCTCGACCTCATCACCTATAAGCAGGTCGACCAGGGCGCCACCACCTTTGCCACCGGCGGCAGGATCACCCGCCAGGATCTTATCAACTTCTGCTTCGACATGGAGCAGATGAGCCGTTCAGGCATCCCCTTGATCGACGGCCTGCGCGATCTGCGCGACACGATCGACAGCCCGCGCTTCCGCGAAGTGCTGACGGTGATGACCGAGGACATGGAGGGCGGCAAGGTTCTGTCGCAGTGCATGGCCGCGCATCCTGAGGTTTTCGACGGCGTCTTCGTGAGCCTGGTAAAGGCGGGCGAGCAGACCGGCCGCATGGCCGAGGTGTTCAAGAGCCTCGCCTCGGCCCTCAAATGGCAGGACGAACTCGCCTCCCAGACCAAGCGGCTGCTGATCTATCCCGCGATGGTGCTGGTCGTCGTCGTTGCGGTCATCGTATTTCTGCTCGTGTTTCTGGTGCCGCAGGTGGTAGGGCTCCTCAAGACCATGGGCATCGCGCTGCCGGCGCAGACCAAGCTGCTGATCTTCGCTTCAAATTTTGTCATCGCCTATTGGCCGCTGGTCTTCGGCACGCCGGTCGCCGCGGCAATCATCCTGGTGTTCATGATCAGGCGCAATCCCGCAGCCGCCTACATGTGGGACTACACGAAGTTGCACGCCCCGCTCACCGGCCCCATCCTGCAGAAGATCATCCTCGCGCGCTTTGCCAATTTCTTCGCGCTCATGTACCAGTCGGGCATCACGGTGCTGGATGCGCTCAGGGCCTGCGAGGCGATCGTTGGCAATCGCGTCATTGCCGACGGCGTCATGCGCGCGGGGCAGCAGATCACGGCGGGCGAGAACCTGACCGAAGCGTTCCGGAATCTCGGCATGTTCCCGCCGCTCGTGATCCGGATGCTGCACGTCGGCGAGAATACGGGAGCACTCGACGCCGCGCTGAACAACATCAATTACTTCTACACCCGCGACGTGCGCGAATCGGTGGATAAAGTGCTGAAGCTCCTCGAGCCGAGCCTGACGCTCGGGCTCGGCGTGATTCTGGCGCTCATCATGTGGTCGGTGCTGTCACCGGTGTATGATATTTTGGGCAAGCTTAAATTCTAGAAGCGGAAATAGGAAAAAGGGAATTGTAAATGGTAAAAGCATTTTTGCTGCGGGCGGCTGCCGTTTCCCATTCCCTATTCCCCATTTACCATTCACCGACTAATGGCTGACAAAATCCTGATCTGCATTTCCGCTCAGCAGGCAGCCGCCGCGCACTGGCGGAGCCGCCGGCTTGTCGAGTGCCGGGTATTCCAGAACGACGACGGCGGAATCGAGGGATTCGAGGAGTTCCTGACGCCGTTTTCCGGCGTGCCGGTACACATCATGGTCGACGCGGTGGAGGAGGACTACCGCTTCGAGACGCTGCCGCACACCTTCGGCTCTGACCGCAGCGAAATGGTCCGGCGCAAACTCAAGCAACATTACCGTAACACGCCGTACATCAACGCGTGGCTGCTGGGCCGTGAAAGCGGCAGGCGGCGCGATGACCGGTATCTCTTTTCGGCGCTGACCAACGCCGACCTCGTCGGCGGCTGGCTGCAGGCGGCGGCGGGGCGCGGTCTGCCGGTGGCCGGAATTTTTCTGCTGCCGATGGTGAGCGCTGTCCTCATCGACCAACTGCGGTTGAAGGCGGACAATCTGCTCCTCGTCTCCCGGCACAGCGGCGGGTTGCGGCTCACTTTTTTCCGTGATCGCCAGTTCCGGTTGAGCCGGCTCACACGCGGCGACACCGGCAGGCTCGGCAACCACGGTCGTTTCATCACCGAGGAAATATCCAACACCCGCATTTATCTCCACGCGCTGCGCGCCGCCCGGCTCGACGAACACCTGACCGTGCTCCTCCTCGATCGCAACGACGAGTTGATCGACGCGGCGCAGAACATTGCACGCGACAACCCGAGCCTGGAGTGCATGCGTCTGGGCCGCGCGGAGATTGCATCCCGGCTCAACATCGCCGAATCGCTGCTCGGTCTCACATCGGACGTCATTTTTCTGCACTTGCTCGGGCTCAAGGCGCCCGCGGCCAATCTCGCACCCGCCAACATCACGGTCGGCTTCCGGCGCCACCAGTTGCGTCGCGCGGTTTACGCCGCCGCGGGCCTCGTCGCCCTTTCCGCCGCCGGCTGGAGCGGGATCAACCTCTGGCAAGCCTTCGACGCCCACGCGCAGGGGGCGAATGCGGCGCGGCAGGCTGCCACGTTGCAGGCGTCGTACCGGGAGGTGACCCGCCGGTTCCCGGCGGCGCCCGCTTCCGCCGACAACCTGAAGAAGGCGGTGGAAATCGCGCAAGGGCTCAGGGAAACCGCACGCACGCCGGAAAGGCTTATGGCCATAGCGAGCAGAGCGCTTGAATCGAGTCCCGATATAGCGATCGTGGAATTCGGCTGGAAATTCGGTCTCGCGGAAATCGAACCCGCCGGCGCGGGAGCCCGCATTGCGGCGAGCGCGACCGGCTTTCCGGGCGGCGGCCCCTCAACACGCAAACAGAGCGGCTTGATCGAGGGTGAAGTGAGGACATTCCGCGGCGATTACCGCGCGGCGATCGAAACCATCAATGCTTTTGCCAAGCGTCTCGCAGCCGACCCGGCGGTCGCGGAGGTGCGGGTGGTCAAGCTGCCGCTCAATATCAATCCGGCGCTCGCGCTGTCCGGCAACACGCTCGACACCCGGGACCCTTCGGGCACCGCGGATTTCAGACTGCTGCTGGTGCTGAAGGCGGACCTATGAATCACGGTGATCTCAAAGCGTTGCAGGCCCCCTTGCTCGTGCTCGTGGTGGCAGCGTTCGTCGCCGCCGCCGCGGTCTATTACACGGACATCTTGCTTCAAGAAGCCCGCCAGCAGCTCACGCGCCAACAGGCGCAACTCAGGGAAGCCGACACCCGGCTGCATAAATCAGGGGAGGAAAAGGAGATTATCGCCAGCTACCTCGGCCGCTACCAACAGCTACAGCGCATCGGCTTCATCGGCGAAGAACAGCGCATCAACTGGCTCGATGGTCTCAGGCTCGCCAACCAGCAGATGGACCTGTTCGGCATCGATTATCAGATCAGCGCCCAGCGTCCCTACCCTTATGCAGCCGAACTCAGCCCCGGGCGGCTTGCGCTCCATCAGTCGGTGATGAAGCTGCGCTTCCGCCTTCTGCACGAGGAGGACCTGATGCGGTTCTTCAGCGCGCTTTCGGGCATGGGTGCGGGTTTGTTCTTGATCGATGAATGTACGCTGAAGCGCACTCAGGCCAGCGCTGCAATCGGTTATCAGCCGAACCTTACTGCGGACTGCGAACTGTCGTGGATCACGGCGCAACCTGTCGGCGCGGAGAAAAAGCCGTGAGATACATTCTGCCGCTGATTGCGCTTGGTCTGGCGGCGGGCGAGGCGCCTGCGGCGGAGCCGCTCGGGCGGCTCTTTTTCACGCCCGCCCAGCGCGCTCAACTCGATGTCGCGCGCGGCCAGAAAAGCCGCATTCCGCTCGCATCGGAGCAGGAAGAAGCGCCACCGGTGCCGGAACGCGTCACTTACGGCGGGCTGGTGCGCCGCAGCGACGGCAGGACGACGGTGTGGATCAACAATCGCCCCGTCAACGACGGGAAGGCCGCCGGCGGGCTGCCGGTCAAGAGCCGTGTCCGGCCCGACGGCAGCGTCGTTGTCCAGGCGCCGCAGGTGAGCCGCAGCGTCAACCTGAAAGTCGGGCAAAGTCTGGAAATTGTGTCGGGCGCCATTGAGGAGCCCTACGCACGCGGTGCGATCGGTGCCACGCCTCCTCCCAAGCCGGCGGCTGACGCTGGGGGGAGCGCTGCGCCATCGACGGCCGAAGCGGTCTTGCCGAGGCGACAGAGCGCGCGAGGACCGGGACGACAATGACCGGGATCGCCGCTAGTGCCGTTCCAACTTGTTACGCCCACCGGGAAAGATCCGTTCAAGGTGATTTTTCAAGTGCTGCTTCCCCTCGCCCCTTGTTCTCGCTCGACGACACAACGGTCTAATGTTTCGACCTTTTCGCTCAGCTCGAGATAGTTGGAACGGCACCAGGCGGCAGCGGATCCGCTCGCTTCAACGCGGACAGGCGCTGTTGGCGATCCTGGCGGTCCTCGGTATCGGTGTCAGCGCTCT
>MERG01000012.1 GCA_001771985.1 Betaproteobacteria bacterium RIFCSPLOWO2_12_FULL_62_13
CATTTGGGGGCGGAATTCAGGTAAGGGCACGAGACCGAAACATGCCAGCATGCCGAGAGGAATGACACTCACCGATTCCTTCGGCCGGCGTATCGAGTACCTGCGCGTCTCGGTCACCGACCGGTGCAACTGCCGTTACCTCTACTGTATGCCCGCCTCCGGCGTGCCGTTCGCGGACTTTCTGAGTCACGAAGAGCTGGCGCGCACGCGGCGCAGGCCCGGCGCGCTGCTACTGTGTGGGCTCAACGCCTCTGACCGTCGGCGTGATCTCGACCATTTCGCGCCACTTCTGTGACGCCTGCAACCGCGTGCGCCTCACGGCGCATGGCGAGCTCGCGCTCTGTCTCGGAGCAGCTGGACGCGTGCCGCCGGGGAAAGCGTTGCGCGCGGGAGCGGACGATGCGGCATTGACCGCAACAATCCGGGCGGCGATCGCCGCCAAGCCCTAACGCCATCACTTCCTTGAATACACTCTCTCGACCCAGAAACTATTTAATTCAGCGGCCCAGCGACGAAAAGATGGAGCACCGGATCGGGACTTGCCGACATCTGGATCCAGTAGCGCGCGCCTGCGCGCAGATCGAAGATTCCCGCTTTCATCCGCCGCCCGCAGAAATCCACCCACAGGTAATGCCTAGCCCTGGCAAAACCGTTCTGCTCCTGATCCACCACGTCGATCCATGCCCGGCTCACGGAACCGAGGACGTAGGTTCCCGTAACCTGAGGAGTCAGGGCGAGCAGCCCGCCCGTGTCCTGTGGTTTCCCCTGTTTCTTCTCCGGCCCAAGCACAAAATTCACCTTGTCCATCGCATGGAGTTTCGCCGCCATGACCTTGTTGACTCACAGCTCCTCGCGTGTGACGCTGGGCGTCGAAGCGGTCGGGACACGTTCCGCAGGTTGATTGACCGGCTTGCAGCTTCCGCCGAGCGTTTCCAGCACGCGCGGTTGCAGCGACTCCCACGCCGTCCGCCCCTCGTCTCGCGGCATGAGCCCCATGGCGGGCGCGGCCAGCGGATAGGCGAGGGCGGCCGAGAGGACGACGATTCGCAGCTTTGCCATTGGCTGGGCCCGGTCAGTTCATACGGCGAGCGCAGGTATGACGATGAAATAGCCATTCAACAGGTAAAGGCCGGCAGCGATCAAAATCAGCGCGCCGGCGATTTCGAATGCGCGCTGATGGTTACGCAGTCCTTTCATGCTCTCCAGCCAGCCCACCGCGCCTGCCCCTAATATGATCGGTACCGCGCGGCCCAAGGCAAACGCCACGAGCAGGACCATGCCAAACACCGGCGAGCCGATCCCGGCTGCAACCCCGGGCAATATGACGAGTGCCGGAGTGCAGAACGGACAGACTGCAACGGAAAAAGGGGCGCCGAGGGCGAATGCGCCCCACGCCGAAACAGCCGGTCGCGGGTTGAGCCTCACGCTCGGCAACGGCACTTTCACCCAGCCCGGCCACATGAGCCCAAGCAGGATCAACAACGGTCCCAGCACCAGTCCCCATTCGCGCCCGAAGATCCGCTGCAACCCGCTCCCCCCGAGACCGGCGGCGAGCCCCAATACGGCGTGAGTTGCCACCATCCCGGCAATGAACATGCCGCCGTAGACGACGGCCCGCTGCGGAGAACGCGCCTTGGTCACGAGGGCGAGCGAGACCGGGATCGCGGCAAGGGTTACCGGATTGAAGCTGAACAGGAATCCGATCGTGAAACCGGCAGCCACGGATGCCAGGCTTGCCTGCTCGAGCGTCTGGCGCAGCGCCTCAATATCCATGACTATTTCCGCGATGGGTTTTGCACGTCATCGCGTACCGCTTGTTCAAGCCGCTTCCGCAGTTCCCGGGCAAACTTCTCGGCACTCGGCAGTGCGGGGAAGACCAGCGCGCCATCGATGGCGATCGCCGGTGCGGAGAGCACGCCAAGCTCGACGGCGTAGTCGATCTCCTCCAGGACGTTCACGTCGCGCCAGGTGATGCAGTCCTTGCCGATCTCTTCGACGATGATCTTGAGCATCTCCTTCGCCTGCGCGCACTTGCTGCAACCCGGCGAATAGAAAGCTTCGATTTTGATCGTCATGGATGCATCCTCGATCGGCGTTTGGCCGGTTCTTTCGATCGGGCGTTCTGCCCCGCGATGCTCGACTCGAGCGCGGCGAGTATCGGGCACTCGTCCAGCGGCTTTGCGTCGCGCGAGCAGACCTCGATCAGCTGACTCAACGCGTGCGACATGGTTTTGAGTGCCTTGATCTTGGCTTCGAGCTGCAGCTTCTTCTCGACGGCGACGCGGTAAATATCGCTGCAGCATGACCGGTCGTGAGCTCTGAGTTCCAGGAGCTCGCGGATTTCCGACAGCGAGAAGCCGCATTGCTGTGCGTGCTTGATGAAGTTGAGGCGGCGCAGCGCTTCCTCGGTATACAGCCTGTAACCCGCCGCGCTTTTCTGTGCCGGGTTGAGCAGGCCTTCGCGTTCGTAGAAACGGATGCTGTCCGCGCTGACTTGCGCGCGCGCGGCGACCTTGCCGATGGTGAGCATAAACGCCCCTGCTTGAGGCCGGGTTGCATGCCCGGCGGCTGACAATGAAGTCATGGATTAACGCTTCCCTTCCAACACTTCTACCGATTTCGCGAGCTTCTCGCCTTTATCTGTGACATAGCTAACTGCCACAAGTTTGCCCCGCAGTGCGGGGAGAAACAGGTCTTCCTTGCCCTTTTTGATCGGTGTGCCGAGCGCGACCTTGAGAGTGACCTGCTCCGGCTTGGGTCCCCCTTTGGTCTCGAGCGTAAGGTAACCCTCACACCCGCCCGGCTTGAACTGGCACGCCGTAAGCTTCGTGCCGGTCACCGTCCCTTCGACTTTCTCCTGGGCGAATCCGGCAGAGGAAAGCAACGTGAAAGCGAGTACCAGCGCGTTCGTAAGGCTCAAGACAAGTCTTCGATCCATAGTCATGTTCCTTTGTACTGGTTCAAGGGCCCGTCAACAGGCGGTGTTACGCCACCAATTTGCCATCTTTGATATGCACTATGCGGTTGGACAGTTCGGCCAGGGCTTCGGCGTGGGTGACGACGATCACCGTCCGCTCCCGCGCGATTTCCTTGAGGAGCTCGTAAATCATCTGGCTGGTTTTCGAGTCGAGGTTTCCGGTGGGCTCATCGGCCAGGATCAGCGGGGGATCGTTGGCGAGCGCCCGCGCGATCGCGACGCGCTGCTGCTCCCCTCCGGAAAGTTCACGGGGCTTATGTTTCAAGCGCGCTGCCAGACCCACCCGCGACAGCAACTGTTGCGCGCGCTGGCGCCGCGCCTCGCGCGCGATGCCATTGAACTCCATCGGCAGCATCACATTCTCCAGCGCGTCGAGGTTGGGAATGAGATTGAAGCTCTGGAACACAATGCCGACGGTTTTGCGCCTGAAGTCGGTAAGACCTGCTTCGGGCAGCGTGCCCAAGGACTGGCCTGCCACGATCACCTCGCCCGCCGTCAGCCGGTCCATCGCGCCGAGGATGTGAAGGAGGGAGGACTTGCCGCTGCCGCTCGGGCCGACGATCGCCACCATCCCTTTTTCCGCGACCGTCATGTCAATCCCGTCGAGCGCCTTGATCGTCTCATCGCCTTTTCGATAGAACTTGCTGACGCCGCGAAGCTGGGCCAGCTCGACGCGCTCGTTCGTCACAGTGGGCTCATTCATGTCGGATCGCTTCCATCGGGGACAATCTGATGATCTGCCGGATGCTCCAGGCGCTGCCCGCAAGCGCGGCGAAGAGAGAGGCGACGATCAGAACTGTGAGCGTTGCCGAGCCGAACCGCGGCGCGAGAGCGAGGGTGGCTGCGAGCGTGGTGTAGTGCGCGGGAAGGAAAGGAGTGATGCCCAACCCGAAGATCAGTTGCGCGAGCGCTCCGCCCCAGAGCCCGAAGAGGAGCGCCCCCGTCAAGGCCCCGATCGCGCACAGCAGCACTGCCTCCGTCAGGAAACTTGCCACAATGCCCGAGTCCGAAGCGCCGAGTGCCTTGAATGTGCCGATCTCCCACGCCCGCTCGCGCACGACGAGCAGCATCACGAAGAAGACCACGACGACCATCAGGGCTGCGGCGAGTCCGATTCCGCCCGCAGCCAGGCGCTGCACCGCCGCCGTTGCCGTCGTCTGAAACTCGGCGACCGTGGTGGGCGAGATGATGTCCGCTATATCGCCCAGCATTGTCCTCAGCTGCCGCTCCACCGCGGGGAGGTTTGCGGCGGAATCGGCACGAACGTAGAGCCAGGAAATCCCTTCAGCGATGCCGTAGACCTCGCGAAACGTGTTGATCGGCATGAAGAGCTGCATATCGCCGAATACGTATCCGCTCGCATAGATGCCGGCGACGGTGAGCGTCACGGGAGGACGGTCCAGCGCGAAGATCACGGGATGCGTGCGCTTCAGATCGAGCGTCAACGTCGCGCGGCCGACGTCCTCGGGTTTGATTCCAGCCCACTTGGCGACGCCTTGCCCGATGATCGCGACCCGCTTTCCGCGATCTTCGTCGGTGAGGTCACGGCCGAACAGAATCTTCGGGTTTCCGGCCTCTCCGTGCGACTCGAGCCGCCTTGTGTCCTGTGGATCGACGCCGACGATCATCGCGAAGTTGTGCCCTTCGGTTGGCGTCATGGCGAGCAGATAGGGCTCGGCGCGCGCCACGTGCGCAATTGCCTTGATCTTTGCCAGCGCGTCCTGCGGCAGGATGTCTTCGTTGCCGACCATGTTGACGTGACCCATCGAGCCGCGGGCGCGCAACTGCAGCGTGTTGTTCACGTTCTGTTTCAAGATTTCGGTCTGCCGTTGCACGGCATCGCCGATCGACTGCATGACGAGCAGCAGGAAGAACGGCACGCCGATCAGCCCGGCGACGAGGACGAGGCGCAGCTTGCTGCGCCACAGGTTACGGGCCCCAATGAAGAGCATCGTCACGCGGTCCTCCGCATCGCATCGACGGGGGTGAGCCGCACCCCGTGCATGACCGGATACAGGCTCCCCAGCGCGGCAAACGTCACCGACCCGGCGACAATCAGCAGCACGACATTGCGGTCGAATGCGATCGGGACACCGAGAACCTGGCTCACCACCGGAGCGGACGGCAGCGCGAGCAGCAGGGCACCGGCGGCGCCGAGAGCGCTCATCGCAAATGCTTCCGCAAGAAACTGCAGCACGACCTCGCGGTTCGAGGCGCCGATCGCTTTGAGCGTACCGATTTCGCGAATCCGCTCCCGCGTGCTGAGGATCATGACGAATACTACGAGCACGGCCCCGATCGCGAAAAGCAGCACTGAAGCATAGGCGCTCGCCACAGCGAGGGTTCCCAGGGTGGAGCGGGCGGTCGAGACCGCTTCCGGCGCAGTCACGACATCGGCTTCGGGAATCTTCTTCAGATCCGCCACCACCCGCTCGACGTTGGTGACCGAATCCACCGTGACAAAGATCTTCGAAAGTTTCTTGCCGGGACTGAAGATCGCGCGAAAGGCGTTGATCGGGATGAACACGTGGTTGTCGCCAAAATCATTCGTGGTGGTGTAGATCCCGATCACCTTGAGCTCGCGTGCGTTGAGCACGATGTGCTTTTCGGCCCGCGCGAGATCAGAGGCAGTGACAATCCCCAACCGTTGTTCGGCATATAGCCGCCCGACAATTGCGACGTTCGCGTCCTCGTCGCCAGCTTTCAAATTCCGCCCGGTCACGATCCGGGCGTTTTCGTAATCGACCTCGCCGATTGCGCGCAGCGCCGCGCCGGGATGGAGCCCGATCACCATGGCATAGGCGTTTTTCTTCGACGGATCGACTTGGGGTTTGTACACGTATTCATCCACGCGGGCGAGGTGGCGGGCATTGGCGATACGGGCGACCGCTTCCAGCGTATCGGTAGAAAAATGCTCCTCACCAATCGGCTTGTCGCCACCGAAGCCGCCGGTGCCGAACGCGCCCGCTTCGCGCAATTCGATGAGCGTGCGCACGCGCCCCTCCATGCTGGCAATCTGCTGGCGGCTCGCCAGAGTCGCCTGCACCATCAGCGCCAGCAACGCCGTTACGAGCGACAGCAGCGCCACGACCACCACGGCCCTGGCCTTGTTCCTGAATGGGTTAATGAACCCCCGTCCGATTGCGCTCATTTAGCGGGCCGCCATTTCTGGATGCGGTTGTTGCCGTAATCCACGGCAAACACGCTGCCGTCCTCAGCCACGGCGACCGCAATCACGTAATTAAACTGCCCCGGTCCCTCCCCTCGTTCGCCAAAGCTCGTCAGGAATTTGCCCTCCGCGCTGAATTTCTGGATCCGGTGATTGTAAAAGTCGGCGACGAACACGTTCCCCAACTTATCAAGGGACACCCGCGTCACCGTCGCGAACCAGCCGTTGAACGGCCCGAAGATATTCATCGCAAACGGCCCGCCCCACTTGCGGCGGAATCCGCCTTCCGGTCCGAAGACCTGGATACGGTCGTTGTAGCCGTCCGCGACGTAAAGACTGCCGTCGCGAGCAAGCGCGACATCGGTCGGATAGTTGAATCTTCCGGCCCGCACGCCGATCTCGCCGGTCACGCCCCACTGCCGCACGAAGCGGCCGTCGGCTTTGAGCTGCTGCACGCGGTGATTGTAGAAGTCGGCAACAAACAGATCGCCATTTGCGGTCACCGCCACGCCCCCCGGCGCCTTGAATTCGCCCGGTCCGCTACCGGCTTTGCCAACGATGCGCTTGGGGGTGCCATCGAGCCCGAAAACCTGCACACGGTCGTTGAAATACTCCGCGACGTAGAGCTCGCCGCCACGGATGGCAAGGTTCATCGGTCGGTCAAGTTTTCCCGGTTCAGCGCCGGGCGCGCCGAATGCGCGCTTGAAACGCCCATCGAAGTCGAATACCTGGATGCGGCCATTGCGCGAGTCGGAGACGAATACTTCGCCATCGGCAACTGCGATTCCGATCGGATCATTAAACCGTCCCGGGCCCTTACCTTTTTCTCCCCATGCGGTCACGAACTGATAGGGCGACTCTTTCGCCGATGGCACGAAAGCAAGCCACGCGCCGGCAACGAGAGTCACGGCTATGATGGCAAGGTTGCGCGCGATCTTGAGAACGGTCTTTGCCTTCATGCCGAAGCGGCGCTCAGAAGTTAATGCGGAAGCCGGCATTCAAGATGTAGTCGTTCTTGAGCGCCGTCCCGTTGAGGTCCTGCGCGACCGGGATCTGCACGCCGGCTTCCAGTATCCATTTCTTGGTGACGTACTGCAGTCCGGGGGAGAAAAACAAAGTCGTGCCGCCGGAGTTCGGGTCCCTGATGCCGCCCACCCGGTTTTTCTCGGCGTGAACGAAATTCGCTTCGAGCACGCCGTAAAGAAAGGCGGGAACCCCGCTGCCGAGTTGTTGCGGCCACAGGCGATACTGCAAGGAAACGTCGAGCCCGCTGACGTTGCCGAACCGAAAACCGTTCGCCTCGCGATTGACCTTGTAGGCGAGCTGGGCATCGACCTGCCAGTCGAGCGTCTGGTAAGTAGCGACGACCCCGCCCAGGAAGTCCCACGAACCTGTGCCAAGTTGCACTGTGGGCGGCAGACGCCCTAGGCCATCCCGGGCATCGTCGCGGCCTGTCGGCGCTTTGACTCCCAGAAACGGAGCGATTCGAAAAGTGCGTCCCGGAGCATCACTCGTATACGCGGTATAACGGCCGATCAAGGTGAGATCTCCGAAGCCTTCATCGCTGCGCGTGACTCGCTGCCCCTCCATGTTCATGTCGAGCCTTTTATCGAGATAAGGCAGCACGCCGAAGAGCACGAACTCGCGCGTGACCCCGTAGCCCAGAACCGAAACGAGGCCTGACACCCGCATGTTGCGGTCGGCGGCAGGGTCCGGGTCGTCGGCGTTTCTATTCAACACAAACTGTTCGCGCAACACCCAGCCGTCTTTTTGGACCGGCAGGGCGGTGTTGAAAGTGATCGGCGCAGCCCACACCGAGAATGGAGCTGCGAGCAGGAGACCGGCCAGCGACGCAAGCTTGATCCGGGCCGTATCGGGTGTCGTCGTCATTTGCCGGTCCCCTGTGCCGGCATCTTCTCGAGGCCTCGCAGGGTAAAGCCCGCGTCCGTCACCGCTTTCTTCGCTGTGGCTTCGTCGAAAGCCGTGCCTTCAGCCACCGTGACAATGACATTACCAGTCTTGATGTCGACGTCGATTTTTTCGACGCCCTTGACGGCTTTGATCTGCTTTTCTATGCCATACGCACAGAAGGGGCAGGCAAGCCCGTCCACACGCAGCTTGTAAGCCTGAGCCGCGAACGCGCTTGCCGACATCAGCGCCAGAACCACCGCCAGAATCGTTCTTCGGCACATACTCGTCATAATTGAACCCTCCATGTAAAAGTAAATAGCGTCCCCTCATTCCCGGCTCACCGGTGACCCCCCGGCCAAGTGATCATCGGCATATTGATGACGACCCCCGGCTGCTTCATCTCGAGTTCCCCCTGCGTAAGTGCCTGTTTCACTTCCTCGGCGCTCCTCAACTCGCGCGCGCGCTGCGGCTGTTTCCAGGATACGAGGACGAGCGCGCGCAAGGGTGTGTAACCCGCGTGCCCGGGCGGATTGTCGAACACGTCGGGCTGAAACTTGAAGGGACCCTCACCCGCCACGCCGTTGGTAAAGACATAAACGTTCGCCAGCAACTCCCTGGGCGCCTTCGCAAGCGATGGCACGATGAGAACGGGCGAGCCCTTCATTTCGGTCAGGAGCTTCGATACTTCCGGATCCGACGCTTCAGTGTGAATGAAACGGATCCGCTGTCCGTCCATGAACCCGTCTACCGGTGGCACGACGAATCCGCTTTGCTCGCGCGCTCCAGCGAAACGCCTTCGGCTTCGAGATAAGCAGGACTTCCCACGGTCACGCGGCGTCCCTCGACCGTCGCCTGCACGCCTCGGCCGGGCGTCGCGACGAAATCCAGAGCGTCGGGAAGCGCAAGCGCTCTGGCCTCGGCCGCCGCGACCACGGCGCGCGCGAGCGGGTGCTCCGAAACGCTTTCCACCGCTGCCGCAAGCCGCAGCGGTTGCTCCGTATCCTTCGGAGTCATTGCGATCACTTCGACCACCGCCGGCTTGCCCACCGTCAGCGTGCCCGTCTTGTCGAGCACGATCCTGCGGACGTCCTTCAGCACCTGAAACGCTTCTGCGGAGCGCATCAGGATGCCGCGCTCGGCAGCCATCCCGCCGCCCCGGATCATCGCCAAGGGCGTTGCCATCCCTAGGGCGCACGGGTAGCCCATCACGAACACGGCGAGCGCAGCAAAGATCGCGCGCGTCCAGTCCGAAGCGCCGGTCGCCCACCACGCGCCGAGCGTCCAGATGAGGAGCGCCGCCGCGGCGAAGAGCACCACCGCGGGCACGTAGATCTGCAAGATCCGGTCGACCAGCACAAGGATTCCGGGCTTGAGCGCGCGCGCCTCCTCGACCTGGCGCGCCACCTGGCTGAGAAAACTCTCCTCGCCAATCTTGGTGACGCGCACCAGCAGCGTGCCGTACTGGTTGATCGAGCCGCCGATCACGGTGTCACCCTGCCGCTTCTCGGCGGGAATCGATTCGCCGGTAACGAGATGCTCGTCCACCCCCGAATCGCCCTCGATCACGATGCCGTCGGCCGGGATGGATTCCCCCGGGCGCACCCGCACGAGATCGCCGCGGGCCACCTGCTCGATCGGCAGCACACGTTCCTCGCTGTTCCGCGCTACGCGGGCGGTGGCGGGCGCCAAGGCGAGAAGTTTTCTTACCGCTTGGGAGGCGCGGGTGCGGACCAGCAGCGACACCCAGGACGACAGGATGTGATAAGTGGTGACAAACACCGCGACGCCGAAGAAATCGGGCACCGGGAATTCCGAGTGGATGTAGCCCCGGAATCCGCCGGCGATTCCGGCAAAGGCCCC
>MERG01000013.1:0-1126 GCA_001771985.1 Betaproteobacteria bacterium RIFCSPLOWO2_12_FULL_62_13
AAACTGTTCGCGCCGGAAATCAACGAATCCACAAGGGGCTGCAATGGGGGCTGCCAAACTTTTCCAGCATTCCGATCGCAATGTCGCCACGAGGACTCAACTCCCCTTCCGGTCGCTACGGGTAATAGTAGTCTCGGCGTTGAGATCCTTCAAGGCGAACGGCGCAAGAGGCAGCGCGGAGCGGCCATCGATGACGCTCAGTCCCTCCGGGAGCGCCTTCTTCCCGAAAACCGTAAGATCCGCAGGCTCAGGTACAGGATAGATGCGCACGTCGTCCTTGCCTGCGTCAATGATCTCGGCAAGGCCGGCCCTGATCAGGCCCGTCTTCATGGGCGTTGAGCGAGTAGCGAATACCGAATATTGGACAGGCACGGCCTGGGTCGACAAGAAGCGATGGACGCGACAGAGCCGCCTGGGATCGGCGATGTCATAGGCGATCAGCCAGTTTCTCGGCTCGTTCAGCGCCATTCCGCAAGCACCTGTTTCACCCGCCGGGCAAGGGACAGAAGAATGCGGCCGCACTGCACGTCGAGCTTGTCCGATATCGCGTGGAACACCCTTAACGCGACCGCCTCTCCGGTCAGGCCGCGCTCCATCCCGGAATCGACTTCCAGCCGCAGCCTCAGTTCCAGCACCCGCGCCATGTCGTCGAGCAGATTCAGGGCGGTCCCGCCCGCGCCCCAGTACACCGGCTGGAGTTCGGAACGGCGCAGTTCTTCCGCCGCAAGCGCACATAGCGCCCCCCGCCAAAGACCCATCGTCTCCGCGAACGGACTCGCGTCAGGGGAGCTATATACATACCTTCTCACCATCTCCTTGAATTCGCCGGGCGCGAGCGAATTGCCGCCCCTCTCCCGGTCCGTTCGCCACTCGGCGAGCACCCGCATGCGCGCCGCGCGCAGCCAGTTGCCGTAGATCTCGCGCCAATCAGGCCGGTCGAGCAACTCGTCGATATCTTCAGAAAGCCGCGACGCGGAAACACACGCCGGCTGGACCGACCCGAGCGGCGCGCCGCTCCCGGCCACGATGACGATCGGAATTCCCGATTCCAGGCAGGCCTCAAGCGCCGCCGCACTCCAATCAACGCGGTTACTTGCGATCACGCGCGAGACTCGATACAACGGGT
>MERG01000013.1:1144-12306 GCA_001771985.1 Betaproteobacteria bacterium RIFCSPLOWO2_12_FULL_62_13
GGTGGCTGGCGCCATCAGATCTCCATCCCTTCCTGATCCGTTTCATCGAGCAGCGGTTCGCCCTTCTCCCGCAGCGCGCCGGCAAGACTGGCGCACTGCCGCCGCAACCAGCGCCGCGGCAAAATCGCGAAGCTCTCGTAACCCGCGTAGAACGCCTCCCGCCCCGCTTTGCCGAGCAGGCACGCGCCCTTGTCGAGTGTGAAATTTTCCGCGCGCAGCGTGCGGTCCCGGAACATCGACCACACCCATGCGTCGGCGCGCGGGCGCAGCGGCTCGATGAAGTCGCAGGCCAGCGACTCGCGGCCGTGCGCCGGACGGTGATAGAAGCCGACCAGGGGATCGAGCCCGGCGGCGTAGCTGGCCCGCACCGCGTCGAAGTGAAGCAGCGTGTAGGTGAGCGAGAGCGCGGCGTTGACTGGATCCCGTGGCGGGCGGCGGTTGCGGCCGTTGAAACCCAGGCTCTCGGCAAAAAGCGCCGCAAGCCCGCGAAAATGCGCCGCCGCGCACGCGCCTTCGATCCCCCGCACGCTCGCCGCCGGGAGATTTGGCGCATCCGCGATCGATTGCAACGCCGCCTCGATGGTCTCGATCGCATCGAACAGCGGCTTCCTCGCATCCGGCCGCCCGGCGAGCGCAGCCCGGAGGAGTTTCAACTGGCCGCGCGTCTTGCCGAAAATGAGCCGCCGCGACCACGCGGCGCACCAGGCCGGGTCGAGCGCGCTCTGGAACTGGGCGAGCCGCACCGAGGCGTCGCGGTGGGCGGGGCCGAGCAGCGTCGCCATGCGCCGGCTGCTGCGTCCGCCGAGGAGCACCGTCGGAACCCCCGCTTCTGCAAGGCGCGTCAGCACGCCCGTGTCGAGCCGGATCGTGCCCTGCAATACCACGCGGTCGAGGAGTTTCAGCGGCACGCTGCCGCGGCGCTCGCCGGCCTCGTAGACCGCAAGCGCTGCGCCATCCGATTTGACTTCGATGTTGGAGCGGTCGATGACGAGCGTCGCCATGATCAGGCCAGGTAGAAGTACGGTGAATCCACGGGCTCAAGCGCCTTGCCGAGCGTCAACACGCGCGCCCGCGGATCGAGCCGCAGCAGCAGGAAGCTATCCTCGTTCTCCTCCAGCACGAGGGCCATGTCATGCAGCAGGTGCGCCTTCTCGCCCTCGGTGAGGAAGCACTCGTGCACCGACTTCTGCCCGCCGGTCGAGTAGCCCTTCACGAGTTCCAGCGCCGCGCGCAGCCGGCGCGGGTGGGCGACGTCGTAAGCGGCGAGATAGAGTGAGCGCGTTTCCATAAACCTTCCGTTCCCCTTCCGTTGGGCGGGCCGGCGGGTCTGGAATTTCCCGCACGCCGTCACATGAACGTCACTATAGCGGGAGGACGAGCTGATTTCAGGGACGGCAAGCTTGCCAGCGTTACCAGAGCGTAACGAGCCGGTACCGCCGGTAGCTGAGACGGATGTTGGCGTCGCGGGTGATCAGCGTATGCCGGCCCCGAATCGCTTGCCAGATCAGCATGCGATCAAACGGGTCCTTATGCGTAGTCTTTGGAAGGCGATGAAACGCGCATGCATCCTCGGGTGAGAGGGGCAACAGTTCAAATGCCTGATCCCGCGCCGCTCGGAACAAACTCTCCGGCGTGCAGCCTTTCAGCGTCAGCTTGCCGATTCCGGTCTTGAGCGCGATTTCCCAGAAAGTGACGGCACTGACCAGCACCTCGTTGGACGAGTCCGCAAGGGCGGCCCGGGACCTCTCACCCAACCGCCGCGGATCCACCACGGACCAGATGAAGGCATGGGTATCGAGCAGAAAACTCACGCCTTCAGAAACTCTTCATCGGTGAGGGCAAAGTCCTTGGCGAAACGCGCGCGTGCGCGCCCTGCGAGCACCCCGAGCTTGCGCTTGGCACGCCCACCGGCCGGCGGATAGGGCACGATCGCGGCGACCTTCTCGCGCTTGCGCCCATAGCTAATCACGACCGTTTCGCCGCTCTTGACCGCGCCGAGCACTTCGGAGAAGCGCGCCTTCAGTTCGCCGACCTGTATGGATTTCATGGCCTCATTCCAAGATTCGAGCGTTGTCATCCTAGTCTTTTGTGGACAAGTTGACAAGAAACCGTGAAGCGCGCATCCGGTCCGCGCGATCGATTCAATCGCGCACGATGTCCACCAATACGAGAGTCCCGGAGGCGCGCTGCTCAGGGCGCGTTCACCCACTTGCGGAGGTGCTCGGCCAGATTGCGCAACTCTTCCGACTCGACGATGCGGATGCCAAGATCAGCCGCACGCTGGCGGTCTCGTTGCTCGATTGGCTGGTAGCTCACGAGCATGCCGCGCGTGTTGAGGCCACCGAGCGCAGTAAGGGAATCAAGCTTATAGAGACTTTCCGTTCCCGGACCTTCAATCTCCATCCCATCGAGTCGCTTTGTCTTGCACTCGATCAGAAAGAGCCGGTTGTGTGCGAGAAACGCGACGTCAAGCTCGTTGCGCGCGCCGCCGCCAGATTCGACTTCCAGGCTTCGCGCGCAGTCTTGCACCCCCATCTCCGCCGCGCACTCATCGAGCACTCGCGCGATATGCAGTTCTAGCCATCCGCCGTTCACGAAAAAGCGCGCTGCCTCGTCAGGAAAAATCAGTTCCCGTCTTTCAACGCGCGCGATACCGTAGCGTTCAAGCTTGTCCAGGAGTTCACCGAGACGAGGATCATCCGAATGGCGTGCAAGCTCGACGCGCAGAGTACGCTTGGCCCGGCCAGCGAGCCAATTGAGCGTGCGAAGCGGCCCAGCGAAGCGCCGCACTTCCTTCACGAATTCCTCCGCATACAGAATGTAGCTCTCCGAATGTTCCCCCCGGTCGCGGCTCAACTCACGGAAACCGTGAATCGCGAGGTAGTCCGCGAGCTGCACACGCTCCTCGATGCGAAAAGGCGGCTCGTCGGAAAAGAGCGGCACAACCTCATTGCGTGCCGGGTGCACATAGAATATCGGCAGCTTCGCGGCGTGGAACACTTCCTGCGCAGCGATGGCCATCGGTTTGGTGCCGCCGGTGACATTAAGAGCGAGGTCGCTGCCTTCCCTGATGGCAGCGAGATTCAGCAGTGCTTCGTGAATACGTGGAATGTCCCACGCATCCTCAATTACATGCTCGGTCACGCGCGCAACGCCGCGGTGCGCGAGGACCGCTTTGAGCCAACGTGCCCGCTCCCGCATCTGTGGGCTGACAACCAGGATCACCTCGCCCGGACGAAACCGCTGGTCGAGCACCGGAATGAAATTGGGCGTCGCCTGCTCGGAGACCAGGCACACGTGAACATCGTAGCGGCGAATCGGCATTACGTATCGTCCTGCCACGCCAACGCAAGCACACCGGTCATCGGGCTTGAGCTCCCGGCGCTGTGGTATATGATGTGATACATGCAACGCATCCAGATACTACTCGACGACTGGCAGTACGAGGCCCTGAAGGCGCGTGCCCAACGCGAAGGCCGCAGCCTGTCCGGGCTGCTGCGCCGGATACTTGACGCGCACCTCGGAAAAAGCCGCGCCCGCACGCCCCGTCTCGCCGATATCCGCGCGGTCGGGGAAGATCGCACGGCTCGGGGCCGCGACCACGACCGCTTCCTGTACGGCAAAAGCGGCCGGCGCTGATGCAGCGGCTGCATGGCAGCCTTTCCGGAAGCGCCGTGACAAGCAATACAGCTTCACCGACTGCACCTCGTTCGCACTCATGCGCCGTCTTGACCTCAAGACTGTGGCAGCCCTCGATGACGATTTTCTCGGGGAAGGGTTCGAGCAGCTACCGCTGGTCGCGCGCTGATGGCTCATCCTTTACGGATTGAGCTCGTCCAGACGGTCCGCATTTGGCGGCGGAGCGTGGCCGGCGTCGCTCAGCAGATCGAGCAACTCCGCGACGTCGTGGGTGCGCCGGAACGCGATGCCGGCGCATGCGAGCACCGCCTTCAATGCCTTTTCGACGCATTGGTGAGCATGAAAACCGATCACCGCGTCGTTCATGGCCGGCAGCGCGGCGAGCGCGCGAAACGCCTGCTCGTCGCGACGCGCCGCGGCGAGCATCAGCCGGGCGACGCTGGTCTCAGCCATGGACGACCTTCCCTTCGCGCAGCGCCCAATAGAGCGCGGAACCGGGCTGATCGCCCCAGCGGGCGACCTCTTCCGAGGAATAGACCAGAACGTCGGCGGGAAGGCGCAGCGGCCTCAGCAGCCGCCGCAGGCGCACCATTTCCTTCGCGCGGTCTTCGACCCGTGGCTCGATCACGAGGAGGTCGAGATCCGAATCATCCCGGGCTTCCTCGCGCGCATACGAGCCGAAAAGGATGATGCGTGCGGGGTGGGCGGCTTCCGAAAGAAGCTTGACTGCCGCTTCGATTTTTTCGGTGGTTACCACGGAGAAATCGCCTCGCGGAAGCCCGGTCCCTGATCCCCGCGTGGAGGGCGGACGCGGAAAAGTTGCTGGCGACCTCCGCGGCGCACCGGATGACCAGATTGTCCCATGTTGAGTCTCTCAACCTCTCAGGCAAAAATCAGCCGCTGGCCCTTGGGCGCGGGCACCGGCTGCCCGTCAGCGCGGGCGGACTCGATCCACAGTCGCATCGCTTCCTTGGCGTTGCCCAGAGCTTCTTCGTGTGTCGAGCCGTGCGCCACGCAGCCGGGCAGTTCCGGCACGTCGGCCACGAAGGCTTGATCGTCATCGCTCCAGTAGATGATGATCTCGTAACGGTCCATGGTCATTCGCCTCCGAAGTCAATATTAGCATCAGAGGCCCCACGCAAGACGCGGTCGATGAGTTTGTCGTAGCGTGTCATTCCCCGACCCGCCCGTTGTCTGCCGCGTCTACAAGCTGATCGCTGCCACTCACGCACAATTCGTGCTCCACGAAAAAGGGTTCCAGCCTCGCGCCGAAGCGTTCAAGCTCATCGGCCGTGAGTTCGCGCCCGCGCGCGGATTCCGGCAGATCGAGCGAAAGATTGAGATAGCGCGCCCCGCGCCAGCAGACCTCCGCCGCAAGATTCACCGGCAGTGTGCCAATCACGGTATCGCCCGGCTTCACCTCGCCGACTTCCAGGTGCGCGATCTGCCGATCGACGATCAAACCCCTTCGCGCGGCCCACTCGACCGCACCGGGATGCCGCGACACGAACCAAGTCGTGCCCGGGGAGACGGGGCGGGCCGCGACAGGTTCCGTCTGCTCGAATTCTGCGATGAACCGCTCGAGCTGCTCGCGAATGGCCCGTGCGGGAAGCGGGCGTTTTCTGAAACCGCCGTGCTCGATGTCGTCACGGACGCCCGCGATCGCGCGGTGCTGCTGGGACTCGCCCGTCCACGTTCTTTCCGCCCGCTCACGCAATCCACGATCATAGTCTTCGAAGCCGGCACGGGTCGCCTCACGATTGGCGTACAGGTTCACCCATCCTTCGCGCAGCGCGATACCCGCTTCGGCGTAGCGTCCGAGCCGCCAGTAAAGCCCCGCCAGCGCCGCCATGCCCCGCTTGCCCTCCGCACCAGCAAGGTGATCCTGCTCGAGGACCAGGGGACGCACCATAGCCTCGATCTCGGCAAGCACTTCGGCCAGCGGCGGGGCAGCAACCGTGAGTTCCCCCCGTACCGCTGCGGCAGCATCGGCCAGTCTTTTCGATGCTGACGGCATGCGGTCTTTCCCGAGCAGCAGCTCGCCCGCGCGCACGGTCACCAGCGCGTCGCTGAAGTCGGCCAATGCCTTGGAAAACTGGCGTAGCCGGGGCTGCTCGCCTTCCTTGCCCGCCCGCGCCCATTGCTGCGAAAGGTTCCTCCCGATGGGTTCCGCGCGCTGCGCGATGGCTCGTGCGTCCCCGGTGTCGAGGAACTGCCGGATCGCGTGCGTCCAGTCCACCAGGTCGGTGAAAGGCGTGAGGTCCCAGATCGGGGTGCAATTGTCGGCGGTTCTTGCATCGAATGCCCCGTAGACCACTCTCGTTTCCGCATCGTTCTTCCCGATTGCCCGAACGAAAGAGACGATGGCGCCGGCAAAGAAGGGTTGCGAGCGATAGCCATGCGTGATGTCGAGGATGATTCGCTGCGCGTCTGCCTGATCGATCAGCGCCTTCAGGCACGAGAAGTTCTCCCACAGCTCCGCCGGCGTCTTCCCCTCGTGCAGCCCCGCAAACCGCGGCGCCCCCAGTCCGGCACGGGCAAATTCCTCCCTGATCTGCGCGGCATGCCTCTCCTCGGCCGCCCGCGTGCAGACGATAAACACTTCATCGGGCTGCAGCATCCGAGCAAGGGCAAACGCCACGTGCGGCGTCGTGACCCCTTCCTCGTCCAAACCGGGCCAGCAGTAACGGGTGAGCTGGTAGTCGCCCGTTCCGAGAAAACTGATGAGACGGGTATCCTGCTTCATCGCGCTGTCTGCCTTCTCATGAAAAGGGCTGCCGTTATCGCCGTGTTACAATGTCTTACGTGCGGCCGATGAAGGATTCAATCATGGCAACGCTCACGATACGGCTCGACGACAAACTGGATCGGGAATTGGCTCGCCTCGCCAAACGGCGAAAACGGACCAAAAGCGATCTGGCGCGAGAGATGCTGCGCCGGCGCCTGCTGGTCGAGAAATTCGAAGAGGCGCGCCGCCGAATCGTTCCTCATGCGGAGAAAGCGGGCTATCTGACTGACGAAGACGTGTTCCGCGACATCTCGTGAGGTTGTTCCTCGACACCAACGTCCTCGCGAGCGCGTTCGGTACCCGCGGTCTTTGTCTCGATCTGGTTCGTCTGGTACTGGAGGAGCACGACCTGCTCGTGAGCATCCCGCTCCTCGATGAGCTGGAGCGCGTGCTGGAGGAAAAATTCGGCGTGCCGGGGCCGGATCGAGCCGCGGCCCGGGAAGTCCTCCTGGCTTGTACCACCGTGAGTGCATCCGCCTCGGTGCCGGTCATTGACTGCCCCGATCCAACCGACATCCCGCTGCTCGCGGCGGCACTGTCCGCCAGCGCTGAATTCTTCGTCACCGGCGATAAGGCGTTGCTGGGAATGGAGTCCGTCAAAGGCATGCCGATCGTTTCGCCGCGGCAGATGTACGAGCAGTTGATGCGAACGAGTTGACGGGCGATCCCCGCTGGCCATCTCCCGAAGCTCGTGCAGCTTTCGCGTTCACCCGACGCATGTCCGCCGGCAGCCGCTTTCAATCCAGACTCAGCGTATAGCCACCCATGCCCATCGTCGCGTTCTTTCCCGCGTGCAGCCATTGCCCGAGCCACAGCAGCGGCAGCACCGGCGCGAGATCCCCGCGCAGCGTCCACTCCCCGATCGCGCCGCCGAGCGTCATTTCCTGCTTCTGGCGCGAGGAGTAACGCGACCAGTCCTGCCAGCGCAGCCGCCGCTCGCCGGCAAGCGTCTCAGCATGCCGCGCCAAGGCAGTCGCGCGCGCGTCGTCGACGAGCGGCGGATTGCCATTATGCAGCTCCAGCAGCAGCGTGGCGCGGCGCAGGAGATTGGTGACAAGCACGCGTGGCGTCAGGCGTGCCAGCGGCAGCGGATGGCCCTGGTGCTGGAGCCGAAGCGGGGTCTCGATGCGCAGCGTCGCACTGTGCGCCGCCGCGAGATTGGGAACAACGAGCTGTGCGTCGTGCTCCTCGATGCGGCCGCGCGCGGGATCCCAAATTTCGGTCCAGCCTTCGCCGTTCTGCACCGCGAAGCTTTCGAGCGCGCCCCGTGCACGGCCGCGGCCCAAGCCATGACCGAGCGCACGCTGAAGCGCGTGCACAATGAGCGCGAGCCGCCCGAGCGCGCGGCCGACGAGCACCATGTCGAATACCAAGTTCTCCCCCGCCGGGACCGCGCGCGTGCCGAAGCGAGGCGGCTCGATCACGTACGGATTAGGCACCTGGCTGAAGCGCTGCAAGCGGTGCTCCAAGGGTGGAGGTGTCTCGAAGATCTCCGGATACGGACAGGTCGCAAGCAGTAGACAGCCCTTGCACGTGGCCGCACCCGTCAAGCACGCCGTGCGCCTCAGCGCCGCGCCGAACTGCCCGCGCAGGAGCGAACCCGCGTACTCCGGCAGCCGCAGGTCGTCCTGCATGCGGAAGGCAAAGCGGTAGCGCGCAACGGGCAGCCGCGTGCCAGCCGGCAGCGGCACGGAACGATTCGCCCCAGCTTGTTCCACACTCGTAGTCTCCGCGAATGCGTTGGTCATTGTTCTACAGCGGCCAAGGCCATCAGGATAATCATGTACGCACCGGGCTGACAGCGTGGAGGAACGGGGCTGCGCGCTTTTCGAACATGGTCTACAATCTCCAAAACCTGGTCATGTTCAAGGTCAAGAATTTATGAAAGTGGTCAACGTGCACGAGGCCAAGGCGCATTTATCTGAATATCTCGCCAAGGTGGAAACGGGAGAGACGGTAGTCATCGCCCGGCGCAACAGACCCGTCGCCAAGCTCGTGCCGATCGAACCGGAGAAGGCGCAGGCGCGCAAGCGCCGTCCCATCGGGCTGGCGAAAGGGTCCATCGGAATAAATCCCTCGTTCTTCGAACCCATGACGGAAGAGGAATTGGCGCAGTGGTACGAGATCTTGCCCTCCGACCCACTACACCCGGATTTCATGAAGCCTCGCGAGGGGACGAAGCGCCAAGGGAGGCGGACTGAAAAAACTAAACAAGAGCATGCGCCCCGGTCAGGTGGCAAGGCACGCTGATGAGCCTGCTGCTCGACACCTGCGTGTTTCTGTGGCTGCTCGGCCTGCCGGAAAGCTTGCCCGACAAGCTCAGGAAGCTCTTGGAGGATGCCGATACGCGCTGCGCTGTCAGCACCGCCTCGCTCTGGGAAAGCCTCCTCAAGCACGGTAAAGGACATCTGGATTTCAAAACCGCCGACAAAACGGCCCTCGACTTCCTGCTGTGGAACTGTGAACGGCATACGCTCGAAGTCCTGCCGATTCGGGCGGAAACGCTGCGCCCCCTGGAGCGGCTGCCCGCCATACACGCCGACCCCTTCGACCGCCTGCTGATCTGCCAGGCGATCGAGGAAGGCATGATTCTCGTGACACCGGACCCGGCGATCCGGCGCTATCCGATCAGGACCTTGTGGGATTGAGCGCATCGTTCACTTCCAGACTGCCAACGCCAGGCGGTTGAAGCCTTCGGCACCGCGCGGTTCCGAATAGTACTGCTTGTCGGTCCCGAGCCCGCGCTCGCCAAGCTTGCGAAGTTGCTGCGGATCGGCTTCGAGTTCGTCCAGCCAGTAAACGCTACCGGCCAGCGCAGCGCGCAACGCGGCTTTGGGCCGCCACTTCGCCAAATCCCATCCCAGCCGGAAACGACCTCGAAGCGCGGCACGGCGGCGCTCATTCGACGGTGCCGCGATGCCGCGAGACGAACCAAATCGTTCCGGCTGGAAGAGGCTTGCGCACGATAAGCTTTGTCTTCATGAACAGTCTCGCGATGGCGGTCACGGCGTTCAATCGAGACTCAGCGTATAGCCGCCCATGCCCATCGTGGCATTCTTGCCCGCGTGCAGCCATTGCCCGAGCCACAGCAGCGGCAGCACCGGCGCCAAGTCGCCGCGCAGCGTCCATTCGCCAACGGCGCCCCCGAGCGTCATCTCCTGCTTCTGGCGCGAGGAGTAGCGCGACCAGTCCTGCCAGCGCAGGCGCCGCTCGTCGGCAAGCGTCTCCGCATGCCGCGCCAGGGCAGTCGCGCGCGCATCATCGACAAGCGGCGGATTGCCGTTATGGAGTTCCAGCAGCAGTGTTGCGCGGCGCAGGAGGTTCGTGATCAACACTCGCGGGGTCAAGCGCGCCAGTGACAGCGGGTGGCCCTGGTGTTGGAGCCGAAGCGGGGTCGCGATGGTCAGCATCGCACTTTGCGCGGGCGCAAGATCGGGAATCGCGAGCTGCGCGTCGTGCTCTTCGATGCGGCCGCGCGCGGCATCCCAGATATCAATCCAGCCCTCACCGTTCTGTACCGCAAGGCTCTCGAGCGCACCACGTGCGCGCTCGCGCCCAAGCCCGTGCCCAAGCGCACGCTGAAATGCGTGAACGATGAGTGCAAGCCTGCCGAGCGCGCGGCCGACCAGTACCATCTCAAATACCAGACTCTGGCCCGCCGGGACGGCGCGCGTGCCGAAGCGAGGCGGCTCGATCACGTAGGGATTGGGCACTTGGCTGAAGCGCTGCAGCCGGTGCTCGGCCGGTGGCGGCGTTTCGAAGATCTCCGGATAGGGACAGGTCGCAAGCAGTAGACAGCCCTTGCACGTGGCCGCACCCGTCAAGCACGCCGTGCGCCTCAGCGCCGCGCCGAACTGCCCGCGAAGCAGCGAACCCGCGTATTCCGGCAGCCGCAGGTCCTCCTGCATGCGAAAGGTGAAGCGGTAGCGGGCGATGGGGAGAAGCGTGCCTGCAGGCAAACACAGCGGTTCCTCCGCTGTGGCCTGCACGAAGCCCTCCAATTCCGCCAACGCGCCGGTCATGCTTCGGGCGCCGCGAGATCAAGCAGCAAGGTCATGTTGCCCTCAAATCTTACGCGCACGGCTACGTTCTTGAGTTGCTTGTCCCTTTTCAGCCTGGCAGCACGATCTCCCAGCGCATCCCGCAGGGCATCGGCCTCCTTCCCTCTGAGCCCGGCGGTAGATTTGCCCTGAAAACTGGCCTTGATCTCCCCCGTACCCGGGTTAAGCGACAACGTCGCCTTGTCCCATACTGCTTCCTGCGCCTGTGACGACACGGAAGCCGCGGCAGGTTTTCCGTCAACGTCGAATTTCTGACCTCGTGCTACTCCTGCCTGTGCTGCGCTTACCGGCTCGTGCGTTGCCATCGCGCCGTAACCGACTGCCGTCTTCGCGCCGAAACCAAGCCAGTCGAAGGCGTGAGTGAACGCGGCACGGATCATGTCGCGCCACCTAATTCGTAGCGCTTCCGGCAGACGGTGCTCTCGCGGGCAATCTACGACAAAAATGAACTTCGATCCCTGCGGCACCACGAGGAAGAACACCGGAACCGGGCTGCCCGCATCGTGCGGCGTCGTTCCGTTTGGATATGCCGTGGTTCTCTTGGCTTGGTAGTAATCGCCGTAATGGGGATTCATGATGTCCACACCAAGGCCTTTACCGGCGATTTCGGGCACGACGTCGAAAAACCGTAAGGCGCCGCGTGAGGCATCCTCGGCCTTTTTGATCTCCTCTGG
>MERG01000014.1:0-14788 GCA_001771985.1 Betaproteobacteria bacterium RIFCSPLOWO2_12_FULL_62_13
CAAGGAACGGGGACGCTTTCCGGACCTGGCGGAACTGAAGCAACTCGTGCGAGACCGCGTCGCGCCGGGGAAAGATCTCGGCCATTCGGACAAGAAAATCGGTGAACGGTGAATGGTGATTGGTGATTGGTAAATTGCGAATTACGAGTCACGAGTCACGGATCCGAGGTCACCCGTCACCCGTCACCCATCACTCATCACCCGTCACGGTTCACGGGTCACCCCTTTCACAAGCGTAGGTCGGGTTGCCGAGTAGGCTACCTGATGGCGAATCGATGTCGGGGAACGCTGCGCGTACCCCGACCTACCTCACTCGGAAAAAACCGGTGATTCACAAAAACCTGTGAATCACCGTTTTTTTTTAAGTATCTTTGTTAAATTCAGGATTCGGATTCGGTTGCGCTTGAGAGCACTGAACCCGCGAATTCTCGCTGAGTGATGGCCTCCGGATTCCGAATCCTGCTCAGCACGCGTAGGGTGCGCTTGCGCACCACCAACAACATCGACGCGGTGCGCTCCGCATCGCAGAGCACACCCTACGAGCACTGAAGCAACTCGTGCGAGACCGCATCGCGCCGGGGAAAGATCTTGGTCACTCGGACCGCCGAGGCGGGTAATGGGAAATGGGAAATGGGCAATGGGAAATGGGTAATGGGATAATACCCGTCACCCATCACTCATCACCCGTCACCTCATCACCCGTCGCAAGGCACCAGTCACGAGTCACGGGTTACGGGTCACGAGTCACGGGTCACGCTTTTCTCAGTAGCGCCTTGTCAGCGTCATCGTATCGCCGTCGCGCCGCATCTCGGTGCGGTTGAGGAAGCTCAAGCCCAGGAGACCAACGCCGCCCAGCGCGTTGCCTTCGACTACCACGCCGTCGACGTTGTTAAGGATGATCTCGCCAAGCCGGACCGTGTCGAGCTTGACGCGATACGCGGGCGCGACGCCGTTCGCGGTCTGCAGTACGCTCTTCTGGCCGGACAGGTAGAGGATTCCGGCGCGCTTGGCGTCGGCGGCGCCGATGGTGACCACCGAAGCGCCGGTGTCGACGATGAACCGCAACGATACGCCGTTGACCGCCGCAGTGGTGAAGAAATGGCCCCTGGCATCGGCGGTGAGGGTTGCGCGCTGTGCGCCGGACACGCTGCCGCCAATGGATATGCTCTGTCCCAAGGTGAGGGTCTGGCGCTTGCCAGCGACCTCGATCACCGCCGATTCGCTGGTAGCGCTGATGAGCTTGATCTTTTCCGGGGTCGTCTCGCCGGCCCTGAGCGTGCGCGGCTTGCCGCCGTCGATCACGAGTACCGCCTTGCCGGCGGTGAGCCCGATCGCGTTGATGTCGGCCGCACCGGCCGCGTGCGCGCCGAATAGGAAAAACGCGAGGAGTGAACTAATATTACGCATTTGCGCCTTGCCTGAGCGAAGATGAAGCCGATTGCGATTTTCCGCCACGTGCCGGCCGAGGGCCCGGGTTATTTTGCCACATATCTTTCGCGTCGCGGAATTCCGTGGCGACTCGTCAAGATCGACGAAGGCGAGCCGGTGCCGGGAGACCCACGCGCGTTCAGCGGCATGGCGTTCATGGGCGGGCCGATGAGCGTCAATGACGGCCTGCCATGGATCCCGCCGGTGCTCGCCCTGATTAACGCGGCGGTCGGAGCCGACGTTCCCCTGGTCGGACACTGTCTGGGCGGGCAATTGATGGCCAGGGCCATGGGGGGAAGCGTGACCCGCAACCCCGTAAAGGAAATCGGCTGGGGCAGGGTGGATGTTCTCGGAAATACGGAGGCCGAACGCTGGTTCGGCGCTTCCCTTGAATCCTTCGACTCCTTTCACTGGCACGGCGAATCGTTTTCGATTCCGCCGGGAGCCGTGCGCGTGGCGTCGAGCCCGTACTGCGAGAACCAGATGTTTGTGCTGGGCAAGCATCTCGGCATGCAATGCCATGTGGAGATGACTCCGGAACTGATCCGCACCTGGTGCGACGACTGGAAGAAGGAGGTGCAGTCCCTCGCCGCGCGCATGCCGTCCGTACAGACGCCGGCGGAGATGACGGACGCCGTCGAGGACAAGGTCCGCGCCCTCAACGCGGTCGCCGACCGTCTATATGATCGCTGGACAGCGGGCCTGAAGTGAGAGCGGGAGAGCGTGAGGGCGGGAGGGCGTAAGAGCGACAGCGCCGTATTTCGATCTTTCCGATCTCACGATCTCCCGATTTCACGACTCACGGTTTTAGTCCCGGAAATTCTTGAACTGCAGCGGGAAGTCGGCGATTGACTTTCTGATGAGCGCGATGATGTCCTGCAGGGCATCCTTCTTCGCCCCCGCGACGCGCACCGCATCGCCCTGGATGCTCGCCTGGACCTTGAGCTTGCTGTCCTTGATCAGCTTGACGATCTTCTTGCCGAGCTCTTGCTCGACGCCGACACGTACGGTCAGATCCTGTTTGACCTTGTTGCCGCTCACTTTCTCGATCTTGCCGAGCTGCAGGCAGCGGATATCGACGCCGCGCTTGGCGAGCTTGCCGGTAAGGACATCGCGCACTTGGCCGAGCTTGAATTCGTCGTCCGCATAAACCGCCAGAATCTTGTCCTTCTCGATGATCTCGACTCGCGCGTCAGAACCCTTGAAGTCGAAGCGGGTGGAAACCTCCTTGTTGCACTGGTCTACCGCATTGCGCACTTCGACTTGATTGACTTCCGAAACAATATCGAACGAAGGCATGTACGGTCTCCCCTGTGAAGTGGACTGCCAAGCCAGCTCCGTGATCTAGCAGCCTGTCGAGGCGCCAAGTCCGACAGGCTGCTAGCTGCGGCGTAATTTTACCGCATATGAGGTGACCGGGAGCCCGGTGCTGTCGTCGAATTCCGCCGCCGCCTCGATCGCCAGCCGCGCAACGTCCTCTGCCGGCTTTCGCGTTCGATCATAAGTCACGTACATCGCGCCCATGGCGAGATCGCCGCCGCTGCCGAAGGCGTAGAACCTGGAAAACTCCTGCACCGTGCGGTGCGCCACAACGCCAAAAATCCCCGACGCATTGACGATCAGCGCGTCAAAGCGCGATGACTCGAGCATCTCGTCATCGCCGCCCCCGGGGAGCAGATAGTAATCGTGCTTGAGCACGGCATGCAGCTTCTGCCAGGTCTTGAAAATCTCCACCGGCGAGTGGAAGCGCGCATAGACCTTGGGGCGCGCGAAGTAATCGCGCAATATGGTCTTGAAGGTCGCGTTGCCGGTGACGCCCAGATAGGTATCGCCGATCCTGAGGATCTTGGAGTGGTTGACGATATAGGCGGCCGTTTCCTTGCCCGTCCCCCACTTGGTCATGGTGTCCGCCGCGATCGCCGCGTAGCCGTTTTTCTTCACTACCGCTATGGTGGTCATGTTAAAAGCTCAAGTTAACCGCCAAGACGCCAAGGCCGCCAAGAAAAACATGGATGTCAAGGAAATCGTGAAGGACAACAAGGCGCGATTTTCAAAGTATAGACAGGGAATCGTCTGCTACTACGTGTTCTGACGTTTCGAACTTCATTTATGCTCTTCTTGGCGGCCTTTGCGTCTTGGCGGTTATTTCCTGTTTTTCAACTTGGCGGCGATGCGCATTCGCAGGGCGTTGAGCCGGATGAAACCCGCGGCGTCGGCCTGATTATAGGCGCCTTTGTCGTCCTCGAAAGTGGCGATGGCGGGGTCGAACAGCGAATCCGCCCGCGAGGCGCGCCCCACTGTCATCACTGTCCCTTTGTAGAGCTTGACGCGCACCACGCCGTTGACCGTCTTCTGCGATTCGTCGATCAGCGCCTGCAGCAGCCGGCGCTCGGGGCTGAACCAGTAGCCGTTGTAGATCAGGCGCGCGTAGCGCGGCATCAGATCGTCCTTCAGCGCCAGCACCTCGCGGTCGAGCGTGATCGATTCCATCGCGCGATGCGCTTTCAGCATGATGGTGCCGCCGGGCGTCTCGTAGCAGCCGCGGGACTTCATGCCGACGTAGCGGTTTTCGACGAGATCGAGCCGGCCGATGCCGTGCCTGCCGCCGAGCTGGTTGAGCCTTGCGAGCGCCCGGGCCGGCGTCATTTTCCTGCCGTTGATGGCGACGATGTCGCCGTTTCGGTAGGCGAGTTCGACGTATTCCGGCCGGTTGGGCGCCTTCCTGGGTGATACCGTGATGCGCCACATGGATTCTTCCGGTTCGTAGTCCGGATCCTCCAGGATCCCGCCCTCGTAGGAGATGTGCAGCAGGTTCGCATCCATCGAGTAGGGTGCGCCGCCCTTCTTCTTGTAGTCGACCGGAATGCCGTGCCGCCCGGCGTAGGCGAGCAGCTTTTCGCGCGACAGCAGGTCCCATTCGCGCCACGGCGCGATGATCTTGACGTCGGGCATTAGCGCGTAGGCGCCCAGCTCGAAGCGCACCTGGTCGTTGCCCTTGCCCGTGGCGCCGTGCGAGATCGCGTCCGCCCCGGTCTTCTTCGCGAGTTCCACCAGGCGTTTGGCGATCAGCGGCCGGGCGACCGAAGTGCCGAGGAGATATTCACCCTCATATACGGCATTGGCGCGGAACATCGGGAATACGAAGTCGCGCACGAACTCCTCACGCAGGTCTTCGATGAAAATCTGCTTGACGCCGAACATTTTCGCTTTCCTGCGCGCGGGCGCGAGTTCCTCGCCCTGGCCGATATCGGCGGTGAAAGTCACGACTTCACAGCCGTAGACATCCTGCAGCCATTTCAGGATGACCGATGTGTCGAGCCCGCCCGAGTAGGCAAGCACCACCTTTCTTATTCTACTCATACCATTCTCGTCAAAAAGCTCTACCGCAGAGGCGCAAAGGCGCAAAGAAAACGCAAAGTGAAGACACTATAAAGAATCCCGATTTTCCTTTGCGAAAACTTGGCGTCTAACCCTCACTCCTGACCTCTCTCCCAGAGGGAGAGAGGAAGCTCGAGCCTCCCTTCTCCCTCCGGGAGAAGGGTCGGGGATGAGGGACGGCGCCTTTGCGGTTCAAGGATCAGGTGGACCACAGTTCGCCCTGGGTCTTGATGCGACCTAGGAGCAGATATTCCATTAAAGCTTTTTGTGTATGAAGCCGATTTTCGGCTTCATCCCATACCGCGCTTTGCGGGCCGTCAATTACCTCGGCGGCCACTTCTTCCCCCCGGTGCGCGGGCAGGCAGTGCATGAACAACGCGTCCGGCTTGGCCATGCGCATCATGTCCTCGTCCACCCGCCAGTCCTCGAAGTCACGCTTGCGCTCGGCGTCTTCCGACTCCATGCCCATGCTGGTCCACACATCGGTCGTGATAAGGTCGGCCCCTTTCACCGCCTTCATCGGATCAGAGAATTCCTCGTAGTGGTCGGTGCCGTAAAGCCCGGCGCGCTCGGGTTCGACCTCGTAGCCGGGCGGAGTGGACACGTGCACGTTGAAGTCGAAGACTTCCGCCGCTTGCAGCCAGGTGTTGCAGACGTTGTTCGAGTCGCCGATCCACGCGATCGTTTTGCCGACGATGCTGCCGCGCTGTTCGATGAAAGTGTAGATGTCGCCCATGATCTGGCACGGGTGGTATTCGTTCGTGAGCCCATTGATTACCGGCACCCTCGAATACTTCGCAAAGCGCTCGATGATCGTCTGCTCGAAGGTGCGAATCATGACGATGTCGACCATCCGCGTGAGCACCCGTGCGACATCCTCGATCGGCTCGCCGCGGCCCATTTGGGTGTCGCGCGTCATCAGCGTTATCACCGCGCCGCCGAGCTGATGCATGCCGGCCTCGAACGAGACGCGCGTGCGAGTGGAATGCTTTTCAAACACCATCGCGAGCGTGCGATCGCGGAGCGGCTGATGCAGGACATAGCGCTTGAACATGTCCTTGATCCAGCGCGTGCGCTCGAATAGATACTCGTACTCGTCGCGGGTGAAGTCCTTGAACTGAAGGTAGTGGCGCACTTGCATGGGCATCGACTGCAACAGGAGGACCGGCGAGTGCATTAGGAGTTTGTCCGATCCAAGTCCGACAAACTCCTAAGCCGTCTGCGCGGCGGGTTGCGGCGCCGCCTGCCCGGACAAAAATTCGAGGATCAGCGGCGTGAGGGTGTCGGCCAGCATCTCGGCCTGCTTGCGCGTCAAGTTGAGCGGCGGCAGCAGCCGGATCACGGTATCTGCCGTGACGTTGATCAGAAGCCCGGCATCGAGCGCCTGCTGGACCAGGTCGTTGCACGGATGCGCGAGTTCAATGCCGATCATCAGACCCTGGCCGCGGATATCCTTGACGCCGGGATTGCCGGCGAGCCGGGCACGGAAACTCGAACGCAGGAAGTCGCCCAATGCCATGGCGTTGTTCATCAACCCTTCCTCTTCGATGATCGCGAGCGTCGCGAGCGCGGCGACGCAGACAAGCGGGTTGCCGCCGAAGGTCGAGCCGTGGCTGCCGGGTTTGAACAGCTTCGCTGCCGCCCCTGCGGCAAGGCAGGCGCCGATCGGCACGCCATTGCCCAGTCCCTTGGCGAGCGTCACGACATCGGGTTTGACGTCCGAATGCTGGAATGCGAACCAGGCGCCGGTGCGGCCGGTGCCGCTCTGCACTTCATCGACCATAAGAAGCCAGCCGTGCGCGTCGCAAATTTCCCGCAGGCCGTTCAGGTAATCGGCGTGGCAGACGTTGATGCCGCCCTCGCCCTGGATGAGTTCCACCAGCACTGCGACAACGCTCCGGTTGCTTTCCGCGACGCGCCTGACCGCGTCCAGGTCGTCGAATGGCACGCGCGCGAACCCCGTGGCCAGCGGCTCGAAACCGGCCTGCACCTTGCGGCTGCCGGTTGCGGAGAGCGTGGCAATGGTGCGGCCGTGGAAAGCCTTCTCCAACACCACGATCGCCGGTGCCTCGATACTCTTCTGGTGTCCGTAGTAGCGCGCGAGCTTGATCGCGGCCTCGTTTGCTTCGCAGCCCGAATTGCAGAAGAACGCGCTGTCCATACCGGAAATCGCCGCCAGCCGGTCCGCAAGCTGCTCCTGCAGCGTGATGCCGTACAGGTTGGAGGTATGCACGAGCTTGCCGACCTGTTCACGCAGCGCCGCGGTGAGCCTGGGATGGCAGTGGCCGACGCCGCACACGGCGATGCCGGCAAGCGCATCAAGGTAGCGCTTGCCGTTGGTATCCCACAGCCAGGCCCCCTCGCCGCGCTCGAACGCGACGGGCAATCTGGCGTAGGTGTTCATTACATGCGACATAAAGTTCAGGCTCCAAAAAGCACACGGCGGCCTGCGCCGCCGTGGACCAATGCATGTATTTTCAGCTTATAAGTGTCCGCTAGGCAAGCAATTTCTGATCGGGTTCGCCCGCGATGACGAGCTGAAACTGCGGGCGGCCGCAAAAAGAAGCGCCCGGCACAATTGCCGCAGGCCGAGAGCGCCCGCCGGGCTGCGCAAGCAGGCTGCCGACGCCTGCGGCCTTTGCCGCTCACGCCATCGCTTTGATCGCTGCGGCAAGACGGCTCTTGTGGCGGGCCGCCTTGTTCTTGTGAATGATGTACTTGTCTGCGACGGAATCGATCACGCTCGCGGCGCCCTGAAACACGCCGTTCGCGGCGTTCTTGTCTCCGGCTTCGATCGCCTTCTTCACGTTCTTCACTGCGCTGCGCAGTTCGGAGCGCAGGCTTGCGTTGTGCTGGCGGCGTTTCTCGCTTTGGCGCGCCCGTTTTCTGGCTGATGCGATGTTGGCCATGTAAACTCCCGGATTGGGATCGGAAAAAGGGCGTTATGATACGGATGTTTCAGGGTTTTTGCAACAGATGAATCTCCTTAGAGCCGTGGCGGCGGTGAGCAGCATGACGCTCATCTCGCGCATCTTCGGCTTCATCCGCGACGTGGTGATCGCGCGCGTGTTCGGGGCGGGACTCGCCACCGACGCCTTTTTTGTCGCGTTCAAGATCCCAAATTTGCTGCGCCGGTTGTTCGCGGAGGGGGCGTTCTCGCAGGCCTTCGTGCCGATCCTTGCCGAGTACAAGAACCGGCGCGGCGGGGAGGACACCCGGCTCCTCGTCGACCACGTCGCCGCGCTCCTCGGGCTGGCGCTCTTCGCGGTGACGCTGATCGGCGTGGTGGCGGCGCCGCTCATCATCTACGTGACCGCGCCGGGCTTCACGGCGACACCTGAAAAATTCGACCTCACCGTGAGCCTTTTGCGGGTGACGTTTCCGTATATTCTGTTCATATCGCTTACTGCACTCGCGGGCGGCATCCTCAACACCTACAGCCGCTTTTCAGTGCCGGCCTTCACGCCGGTCCTGCTCAACCTGTCATTCATCGTGTTTGCGCTGTGGGTGGCGCCCTATTTCGATCCGCCGGTACTGGCGCTGGCATGGGCGGTATTCACGGGCGGCGTTCTGCAACTCGCGTTCCAGGTGCCGTTTCTGCTGCGCCTCAAGCTCCTGCCGCGCTTCAAGCTCGACCTCCGGGACGCGGGCGTATGGCGCATCGTGCGGCAGATGGGCCCGGCGGTGTTCGGCGTGTCGATCGCACAGGTGAGCCTGCTTATCAACATGATCTTTGCTTCGTTTCTGGTCACCGGCAGCGTATCGTGGCTGTACTATGCCGATCGCCTGATGGAGTTTCCGACCGGGCTGCTCGGCGTCGCGCTCGGCACGATCCTGTTGCCGAGCCTGTCCAGGCACCATGCCAACCGCTCGGCCGAGGAGTACTCGCAACTGCTCGACTGGGGCCTGCGGCTGACACTGCTGCTGGCGCTGCCGGCAGCGGTGGCGTTGGCGCTCCTCGCCGTCCCACTTACAGCGACGCTCTTCCATTACGGCGCATTTTCCGCGGGCGACGTGCTCGCCACGCGCCGCGCGGTGATCGCCTACAGCGTCGGGCTCACCGGCCTCATCCTGGTGAAGGTGTTGGCGCCGGGTTTTTACGCGCGGCAGGACATCAAGACCCCGGTCAAGATTGCGATCATCACGCTGGGCGCTACCATGGTCATGAACTTCATCTTCATCTGGCCATTGAAGCACGCGGGCCTTGCGCTCGCGATCGGGCTCGGCGCGTGCCTTAATTCGGCTCTCTTGTATCGCGCGCTGCGCCGGCGCGGAATCTACACGCCGCAGGCCGGATGGCCGACGTTTCTGCTCAAGGTGGCGGTTGCGGTGTATGCGATGGGGAGCGTGCTGTGGCTGACGATGGGCGCGTCCGGCGAATGGCTAACGGCGGGGGCGGCGCAGCGCGCGGCCCGGCTTGCGTGGGTTGTAATAACCGGGGCGGCGAGTTATTTTGCCGCCCTGTGGTTACTCGGCTTGAGGGTGCGGGACTTCGCCAGGCACGGTTAAATAACTATGTCCAATTAAGTGTTATCACTGCTTGTCTTGCGGTCCCGATAAGCGGTAAATTTGCAATTAGGCGGCAATGACGCGTGCGTCCGGCGCGACCGAACCTGCGTATTCAGGACAAAAACAACGCTTACGCGGGTGGTCGGCGCCACGTGTTGAGGGTGAACCGAATGTTTATTGTTTCGCGCCTTACGTCGCGCAGTTCGCTCGCGCTATCGGTGAGCGTCGATTACGCGCATGTGGGCGGTGGATGCGCGGCGCCGTCACGCGCGCGCAACCCGGATGACTCTCGGCGTAAACTCGGCTCCGACCTCATCCCCGTCCGCACGCCTTCCTATGAGAGTTTGACCGGTTCTCGGCTGGCCCGCTCTTTTCAGGCAGTTTTCTCAGGCATCATTCCCGGCCGCTTTTTGCGGCACATGCACGTCTCTTTGGGTCCTCAAGCCCGCGGCTTCGGGTTGGTGGATTGTTGTGCAGCTATGAAGGAGAGCTTTCATGAATAGACGAATGTTTCTCAGGACGAGCGCTGCCGCACCCGCTGCCGCCGTCGTTTCGAGCCTGCCGCGGCTTGGTTTCGCCGATCCTGCCGCCAGCGGTCCGTGGCGCGTGTTCGAAGTGACCACGCAGGTGGAGGTCCTCAAGCCGGCGGGCGTGACGCGCGTCTGGCTTCCTGTGCCGCTTACAGCGGATACCAGTTACCAGAAGAGTCTGGGCAACCGCTGGACCGCTGAAGGCGGAACGGCGCGCTATTTGCAGGACAAGAAGTATGGCGCAGGCATCATATCCGCCACGTTTCCGAAAGCCCTGCACAGGCCGACGCTCAAGCTGGTCAGCCGTCTTGCGACGCGCGACCGCGTGGTCGATTTTTCAAAACCGGCTCCCGGAGTCAGAGAAGACCCGGCAATACTCAAGCTGAATCTTGAGCCGACCGAGTTGATCCCGACCGACGGCATCGTGCGGGACACTGCGCGGGACATCACGAAGGGGCAGCGCAATAATATCGACAAGGCGCGCGCGATCTACGAGTGGGTGGTGGAGAACACCTTCCGTGATCCGAAGGTGCGCGGCTGCGGCTGGGGCGACATCCAGGTGATGCTCGAAACCCGCAACCTGGGCGGCAAGTGCGGCGACCTCAATACGCTGTTCGTCGGACTCGCGCGTTCCGCCGGGGTCCCCGCGCGCGATGTTTACGGCGTGCGCGTCGCAAGCTCGCAGCATGGCTATTTCAGTCTCGGTGCGAATACCGAGGTGATCAGCAAGGCACAGCATTGCCGCGCCGAATTCTACGCCGAAGGCTACGGGTGGATTCCGGTGGATCCGGCCGACGTCCGAAAAGTGGTGCTGGAGGAGCCGCCAGGCAATCTCGCGCTCACCGACCAGAAGGTGAAGAAAGCTCGGGAAATGCTGTTTGGCTATTGGGAAATGAACTGGCTCGCCTACAACTACGCGCACGATGTCGAGCTGCCGGGCTCGAAGGGACCCAAGATACCGTACTTGATGTACCCGAACGGCGAAACAGCGGAAGGCCGCCTCGACCCGCTCGATCCTGATGCCTTCAAGTACATCATCACCTCGCGCGAGCTGAAAAGCGCGTAATCAACACTCGCCGCGGCGGAGCTCGATGCCCGCCGCGGCGCGTTCTTGTGTCGGCATGGATTTCATTGTGGTTCCTGTGGGTTTTCCATGGGTGTCGTCTCTGCTGGACTTGCCCGTCCGAGCCAAACCCATATCCTCGGCGCAAGCTGTCATTCCCGTGCCAACGGGAATCCATGCGGCGTTGAACAAGGTCTCTCTTGTCTACATTTCCCGCGGTGAACGTTCCAGGAATTCGCATCGACAGGGGTTTCATGATGGACTCGTCAAGTGGGCGCCCTATGGATTCCCGATGCCTCGGGAATGACACCCACGGAAAAGTCGGAAGCGCCTTCATTCTATGCGCAACGGCATTCTGTCTACTCGTGCCGGCCACGGCCACGCTTGCAGCGGAACTTAAGCCGTGGATCAGCGCATCGCCGCCCGCGTTTAAGCTGAAGGATCTCTCGGGCCGGAATCATCGTCTCGCCGATTACCGCGGCAAGGTGGTTCTGGTGAATTTCTGGGCGACCTGGTGCGAGCCGTGCCGGAACGAGATGCCGGCGATCGAAATGCTCAAGGAGAAATTCGCGGGCCGGCCGTTCGCCGTGCTTGGGGTCAACGTTGACGAACCCGAGGCGCGCATCAGAAAGTTTCTGTCGCTTGTCCCGCTCAGCTTCCCGGTTCTGCTCGATCGCGAAGGCAAACTCACGCGAGCGTGGAAGGTGCGCGTGCTCCCGGCGAGTTTCCTGGTCGGGCCGGATGGCAAGGTGCGCTATAGCGTGATCGGCGAGCTCAACTGGAATGCGCGCGAAGTCACGGATCGCGTCGCGGAACTGTTCCCCGGCCGTTAGGTTCGGGCCGGTCTCTAAATCCGAATAAGTTCTTGACCGCAGATAAACGCCGATTAACGCAGATGGAACACATGAAAAGTGATCCGTGAGCCTGAAGCGTGCATCGAATTATCCTTGAGGAGTTTGTCGGGCCTCAAGCTTGCCCCGGACTCCGATCCGGGGCTCGACAAACTCCTAGAGCTCGTACTGCGATCCCTCACCGCGCATGGTCGCTTCGACGATGCGGCGCGTCAGATGCGGCGCGAACATCTCAATGAAGTCGTAGACATAACCGCGCAGGTAGGCATGGCGGCGGATGCCGATACGCGTGGTGCTGGGCTCGAAGAGGTGGCTCGCATCGATCAGCCGCAAACCGAAATCACGCGCGGGATCAAACGCCATCTTGGCGAGAATGCCGATGCCCAGGCCTAGCTCGACGTACGCCTTGATCACATCCGCGTCGATTGCGGTGAGCGCCACGTTGGGCTTGATGCCGCGCGTGTCGAACGCGCGCTTGATCGGCGAGTCGCCGCTGAAGGCGAAATCGTAAGTGATAATGGGATAGCGGGCGATCAGGTCCAGCGTGAGCTGCCGTTCCTTGAGCAGGGGGTGCTTGAGCGGCGTGATCACGCAGCGGTTCCATTGATAGCAGGGCAACGTCACCAGGTCCTCGAATTGCTCGTAGGCTTCCGTGATGATCGCGATGTCGGCTTCTCCTGCGAGCATCAGTTCCGAAATCTGCTGCGGACTGCCTTCACGCAGGCTGAGCCGCACCTTCGGGTAGCGCTGGATGAAGCGCTGGATCACCGGCGGCAAGGCATAACGCGCCTGGGTGTGGGTCGTTGCGATGGCGAGCGCGCCGCTGTCCTCAGCGCCGAATTCACGCCCGACCTGTTTGAGGTTTTCGGTGTCCCTGAGGATGCGCTCGGCGATGTTGAGGATGATGCGGCCCGGCTCGGTTACGTCGACTACGCGCTTGCCGTTGCGCACCAGGATTTCCACTCCGAGCTCTTCTTCCAGTAGACGGATCTGTTTGCTGATCCCGGGCTGGGAGGTATATAACGCCGCAGCCGCGTCAGAGAGGTTCAGCCCCCGCTTTGCGACTTCGCACAAGTAGCGTAATTGCTGTAATTTCATGCGCTTAAAGCCAAATAAGCTGCGGTTATTAAATTCTAACACGATATTCTTTTGAAATATAACCAAGCGTTGCTACCATGCAGTTCGACCCGTTGACTCAGCAGGAATGCGGTGTATATCTACGACGAAATCGATCAGCGGCTGGTGGACGAACGCGTACGCCAGTTCCGCGACCAGACGCGGCGCTTCCTCGCGGGCAAGCTCTCCGAGGACGATTTCCGGCAGTTGCGCCTGCGCAACGGCCTCTACATACAGAAGCATGCGCCGATGCTGCGGATTGCCATCCCGTACGGGCTGCTTGCCTCGCGCCAGTTGAGGGTGCTGGCGCACATCGCGCGCACCTACGACCGCGGCTATGGCCATTTCTCGACGCGCCAGAACATTCAGTTCAACTGGCCGAAGCTCGAGGACGTGCCCGAGATCCTGGCCGAGCTCGCGACAGTACAGATGCACGCGATTCAGACCAGCGGCAACTGCGTGCGCAACATCACCACCGACCATTTTGCCGGCGTCGCCAGGGACGAGATCGTCGATTCCTTGGTCTGGTGCGAAGTGATCCGGCAGTGGTCGACCTTCAACCCGGAATTCAGCTACCTGCCGCGCAAGTTCAAGATTGCCGTGAACGGCTCGCAGGCGGACCGCGCCGCGACCCAGGTCCACGACATCGGCCTGCACGCGGTGCGGGACGCGAACGGCGAGGCGGGGTTCCGCGTTTTGGTCGGCGGCGGACTCGGCCGCACCCCGATAATCGGTCATGTCATCCGCGAGTTCCTCCCGTGGCCGCACTTGTTGACCTATCTCGATGCCATCCTGCGCGTATATAACCGCTACGGCCGCCGCGACAACATCCACAAGGCGCGCATCAAATTCCTCGTGAAGGAACGCGGGCCCGAGCGCTTCCGCGGCGAGGTCGAAGCCGAGTGGGCGCATCTTAAGGACGGCCCGGCGACGCTGATTCCCGAGGAGATCGCGCGGATCGAAACCCGCTTCACGCGCCCGAGCTACGCGCGGCTGCCCGCCACCGACCTCGGCGTTGAAGCGGCGCTCGCCGCCGACCGCGCGTTCGCCAACTGGCACCGGCGCAACGTCCATCCCCACAAGGTGCCGGGCTACGCGGCGGTGACGCTATCGCTCAAGAAAACGGGGGCGCCGCCGGGCGATGTCACGGCGGAGCAGATGGACCGGATCGCGGATCTCGCGGACCGCTATTCGTTCGGCGAACTTCGCGTCTCCCACGAACAGAACCTGATCCTCGCCGACGTGCGCCTGTCCGATCTGCGTGCGTTGTGGCAGGAGGCGCGAGGGCTGGGGCTCGCGACGCCGAATGTCGGGCTGCTCACCAACATCATCTGCTGCCCGGGCGGCGATTTCTGCTCGCTTGCCAACGCCGTGTCGATTCCGGTTGCGGAGGCGATCCAGCGGCGTTTCGACGATCTCGACTATCTGTACGACATCGGTGAGCTCGATCTCAACATCTCCGGCTGTATGAATGCCTGCGGCCACCACCACGTCGGACACATCGGCATCCTCGGCGTGGACAAGAATGGCGAGGAGTGGTACCAAATCGAGGTTGGCGGCAATCAGGGCGACCTCGGCACGGGCGTGGGTGCGGCGCTCGGCAAGGTGATTGGACCTTCGTTCGCGCGGGACGACGTGCCCGATGTGATCGAGCGCCTGATCGAGTGTTATATCGAGTATCGCGACAGCGAGCACGAGCGTTTCATCGACGTCGTGCACCGCGTCGCCATCGAACCTTTCAAGGAGTACGTTTATGGCAACGTTGATCATAGAGCGTCGTATCGTCGCCGACAGGTGGCAACTGCTTGAGGCCAGTGCCACTGAGGTGTCAACTACCGGTGACGTGATCGTGCCGCTCGGCTTATGGCAAGCACAGCGCGCGCAACTGGTCGCACGCCCGGCGCGGCTTGGCC
>MERG01000014.1:14795-21509 GCA_001771985.1 Betaproteobacteria bacterium RIFCSPLOWO2_12_FULL_62_13
GTTTACCGACGGCCGCGGCTACTCGATTGCGAGACTGTTGCGCGAGCGCTGCGGATACAAGGGCGAGCTGCGCGCGATCGGCGACGTGCTGCGCGACCATCTGCTGTTCATGGCGCTCTGCGGTTTCGATGCGTATGCCCTGCGTGATGATCAGGACCCGCAGGAGGCGCTCGCCGCTTTCGAGGATTTCACTGAAGCGTATCAGGCATCCGTCGAGCGGCCGCTGCCACTCTTTCGCCGCCGTTTCCTTGCTTCGCCGGACGGCATGGAGTGGTCCTAAGAGGAATTTGTCTGACTTTCGTCCGACAAATTCCTTAAGGAAAACCGCTGGAGAACGGTACGCCTTAAAATCGTAGATGAATGCGGCTGCACGCAAGAAAACGGGAAATGGGGAATGGGAAAGTGAATCTATGCTCAGACATTTCTACTCGCCCACCACTGGAAACGGTGAGTAGGTTGATTTCATGCCCTGTACGGCTATTTCTTGCAGGAGCATCCTGCATTAAGGAATTTGTCCGATGACGATCCGACAAATTCCTGGCAAGGTTTACCTAGTGGGCGCCGGGCCGGGCGCGCCGGATCTCATCACGCTGCGCGCTGTGGAGGTCCTGAGGCACGCCGATGTCGTGTTTCACGACGCGCTGGTGCACCCGGAGGTGATGGCCTTCGCTTCCCGCGCCGAGAAGATTGCCGTCGGCAAGCGTTGCGGCCGGCATTCGACGGCGCAGCAATTCATCAACAAGCGTCTGGTCGATGCCGCGCGCAAATACCGCACAGTGGTGCGGCTCAAGGGCGGCGACCCGCTGCTCTTCGGGCGTGCGCAGGAGGAAATCGCGGCGCTCCAGGCGGCCGGAATCGAATACGAAGTCGTGCCCGGCGTCACCGCCGCGCTCGCGGCCGGGGCCGAGCTTGGCGTTTCCCTTACGCAACGCGGCATTGCTCGCACTGTCGCTTTCGTCACCGCCCGTACCGGCGCGGGTGAAGCGCAGAACAACTGGGCGAAAAGCGTTGCGGCTGCGGATACCGCGGTAATCTACATGGGCGCCGGCCAGGCCGCTGAGATCGCCGCGACGCTGATCGCGGAGGGCGTGCCGCATGAGACGCCGGTGGTGATCGTGGAAAACGCGTCGCTTCCAGAGGCGCGGCGCTTTACGATGCCGTTGGCTGAACTCGCACGTGCAGCGGAGTTTGGCATCACCGGCCCCGCTGTAATCATGCTGGGCCGCGTAGTCGCCGGCGCACAAACGTCGGCCCTCGAGGCAGATGGACGGCGTGCGGCCGCCGCCTAGTGTCCTGACTCGTTAATTCATTGCACAATCTTGGACGTAGGTCAGGGTACGCGCAGCGTTTCCCGACATCCAATTCGCGTCAGGTAGCCGCCGATGCGGCAACCTGACCTACACATTCTCGACGCGAGCGGCTCCAAGACTTCTGCATCGAGTTAATGACTCACGGCACTAGCCCATCGCGGCGACAGCGACAGCGACTGGACCTGCTCTTCCAAAACACGCTACAATTCAAGCTTTTAAGTAGCTTCCCGGCTTGGTCGTATGCGCATTACGCGCGGCATTCCGGTTGCCGCAGACTCTCCAGTCGCGTTGACCATTGGCAATTTCGACGGCGTTCACCTCGGTCATCAGGCGATGCTCGCGAAACTCGAACGCACGGCGCAGAGCCGCGGGCTGGCATCCTGCGTCATGACGTTCGAGCCGCACCCGCGCGAGTTTTTCGCGCCGGACCAGGCGCCGACACGGCTTACCTCGCTCAGAGAGAAACTGGAGCTGTTCGCGGCGCGCGGCGTCGAGCGCGCGCAGGTGTGTCGCTTCAATTTCGAGTTCGCGCGCATCACTGCCCAGGATTTTATCGAGCGCGTGCTGGTCAAGGGCCTGGGCGCGCGCTGGGTCCTGGTGGGCGATGATTTTCGTTTCGGCGCGCGGCGCGCCGGCGATTTCGTGACGTTGAAACAGGCGGCCTCGCGGTTCGATTTCGAGGTCGAAGCGATGTCGAGCGTCACGCTCGATGGCGAGCGCGTCTCGAGCACGGCGGTGCGCACGGCCCTGGCGAAGGGTGATCTCTCGCGTGCCGTGCGCCTGCTTGGCCGCGCCTACAGCATCAGCGGGCGCGTTGTGCGCGGCGACGGGCTGGGGCGCAAGCTCGGCTTTCCGACCGCCAACGTACAGATGAAGCACAACCGTCCGCCGCTTAGCGGCATTTTTGCGGTCGAGCTCGCCGGTGTCGGCGACCTTCCCAGGCGGGGCGTGGCAAGTCTGGGCGTGCGGCCCACCGTGAGGCAGCAGGGGCAACCGGTGCTGGAAGTGCATCTATTCGATTTCGACGAGCCACTCTACGGGCGGCATGTACGCGCCGATTTCCTGCACAAGTTCCGCGACGAGGAAAAGTACGCCGATCTCGCGACCCTCACGCGCCAGATCGCGCTCGACGTCGAAAGCGCCAGAGCCTTTTTCAACCGCCAAGACGCCAAGACCGCCAAGGAAAAATTCAGGGGAACCGCCGATAAACGCCGATGAACGCGGATGAGAACAATCTCTGTGGCCATTCGCTTCTGATGTTATCGGCGTCAATCTGCGTTCATCTGCGGTTTCGATTCCCTTTTTAATCATGACTGATTACAAGAAAACGCTCAACCTTCCCGACACGCCGTTTCCGATGCGCGGCGATCTCGCCAAGCGCGAGCCGCTGATGCTCAAGCGCTGGCAGGAACGCAAGTTGTACCAGCGCATCCGCAAAGCGGGCGAGGGACGCCCGCGGTTCATCCTGCATGACGGGCCGCCGTATGCGAACGGAGACATCCACATCGGCCACGCCGTCAACAAGATCCTCAAGGACATCATCGTCAAGAGCAAGACGCTGTCGGGATTCGACGCGCCGTACGTGCCGGGCTGGGACTGCCACGGCATGCCGATCGAGGTGCAGATCGAGAAGAAGCACGGCAGGAACCTTCCCGCGAAGGAAACGCAGCGTCTGTGCCGCGCCTACGCAACCGAGCAGATCGAACGGCAGAAGAAGGACTTCCGGCGGCTGGGCGTGCTGGGCGATTGGGACAATCCTTATCTCACGATGGCCTGCAAGAACGAGGCCGACGAGATCCGGGCGCTCGGCACCCTGCTGGCGCAAGGCTATATGTACCGGGGCCTGAAGCCCGTCAACTGGTGCTTCGACTGCGGCTCGGCGCTCGCCGAGGCGGAAGTGGAGTACGAGGACCGAACCGACATCGCCGTCGATGTCGGTTTTGCGATCTTCGATGAAGATCGCGGAAAACTGCAACGAGCCTTTGCGCTGGACGATCTCCCGCGGGAACCTGTATATGCGGTGATCTGGACGACGACTCCCTGGACGCTCCCGGGAAATCAGGCTCTGAATGTGCACCCTGAGTTCCTGTACTCCCTGGTCGAAACGGAACGCGGCTCGCTTATCCTGGCGAATGACCTGAAGGAAGAATGTCTGGCTCGTTATCGGCTTAAGCGGCGCGATGCGCACGGCGGTATTGATCGAAGCTGCTTTGGCAAGGATCTCGAGAGGATTCGCTTCAAGCATCCATTCTATGATCGCGCCGCTCCGGTTTACCTCGGTGACTACGTGACGCTCGACACCGGCACCGGAATCGTGCACTCCGCGCCGGCATACGGCGTCGAGGACTTCGAGTCCTGCCGCCGCTATGGGATGAAGGACGCGGAAATTCTTGCCCCGGTGACGGGCGACGGAAAATTCGTGTCTACGCTCCCGCTCTTCGGCGGGCTTTCGATCTGGGCCGCCAATGCGAAGATCGTCGCCCACATGGCGGAGCAGGGCGTCTTGTTCGCGAAGTCCGACTTCGTCCACAGCTACATGCACTGCTGGCGGCACAAGACGCCGGTGATTCTGCGCGCGACCACCCAGTGGTTTGCGGCAATGGACGAGGTGCCGGGCTTTAACGGCGTCAAACCGGACGAGGCTTTGCGCACGACGGCGCTGCGGGGCGTTGAGAATACGCAGTTCTTCCCCTCCTGGGGACAGGCGAGATTGCGCAGCATGATCGCCCACCGGCCTGACTGGACGTTGTCGCGGCAGCGGCAATGGGGCGTTCCGATGCCGTTCTTCGTGCATCGGGAAACCGGTGAGTTGCACCCGCGCACGTTGGAGTTGCTGGAGGAAGTGGCAAAACGCGTCGAGGCGGGCGGCATCGAAGCCTGGCAGTCGCTCGAGGCGGAGGAGTTGCTGGGACCCGAAGCCGCGCAGTACGAGAAAAGCCGTGACACGCTCGATGTGTGGTTCGACTCCGGTTCCACGCACCAGACGGTCATGGGCGGGCCGCGTGGCCGCGAGACCGGCGCCGGATCGCATTCCCGGGAAACGGGCTTTCCCGCGGACCTGTATCTCGAGGGCTCCGACCAGCACCGCGGCTGGTTCCACAGCTCTCTCCTCGTCTCCTGCATGATGAACGGCGTGCCCCCGTACAAGGGGTTGCTCACGCACGGCTTCGTCGTGGACGGCGAAGGCCGCAAGATGTCGAAATCCAAGGGTAACGTGGTTGCGCCGCAGGAAGTCATGGACCAGCTCGGCGCCGACATTCTCAGACTGTGGGTGGCCGCAACCGATTATTCCGGCGAACTCTCAATCTCGAAGGAGATCCTCAAGCGCGTTGTCGAATCCTACCGCCGCATCCGCAACACGCTGAGGTTCCTGCTCGCCAATCTTGCCGATTTTGACGCGACCCGGTACGGCTTGCCGGTCGACGAGTGGCTCGAGATCGACCGCTACGCATGGGTGATGACCTGGGATCTGCAGCAGGCGCTGACGCCGTCCGCGCTCGGTGACAGCAATCCGGGATCGTCCGGCCACTACGGCAATTACGAGTTTCACCTGGTGGCGCAGAAGCTGCAGACGTTCTGTTCGGAGGACCTCGGCGGATTTTATCTCGATATCCTGAAGGACCGGCTTTACACCGCTCCCGCGGCGTCCCGTGTACGGCGCTCGGCGCAGAACGCGCTCTATCACATCACCCAGAGTCTCGCGCGGCTGCTCGCGCCCATCCTGTCGTTTACCGCGCAGGAAGTCTGGGAAACGTTGAACGGGCAAGCGGCGAGCGTGTTCGAGCAGACCTGGTACGAATTCCCGCTGCCGCGCGACGCGGAGCAATTGCGAACGCGCTGGAAGAAGCTGCGCGCTTTGAGGTCCGATGTGCAGAAACAACTCGAGCAACTGCGGGTGGACGGGCGGATCGGCTCTTCGCTCGCGGGCGAGGTCGAGCTCTACGCGAATGGCGACAGCCACGAATTTCTGCGTTCGTTCGCCGACGACCTGCGCTTCGTCTTTATCACCTCACAGGCGCGGCTGGTCGAACATGAACCCGGTGACGCGGTCCCGACCGCACTCGCCGATGTCAGCATCAAGGTGCATGCCAGCCCGCACTCCAAGTGCGAGCGCTGCTGGCATTACCGCGCCGACGTCGGCGCCGACGCCGGGCATCCGCAGTTGTGCGGACGCTGTGTTTCGAACCTGTATGGGGCCGGTGAGCCGCGGGTGCATGCTTAGCGAAGAACAGGCTGTTGAAAAATGATTCGTCACACCGGCGAAAGCCGGTGTCCAGAAATTCGCTGGCAAAGGAATCAAGTGAATCCTGGATTCCGGCTTACGCCGGAATGACGTTTTTGCGTTTGCTGTCGATTTATTTTTATTGGACATCCCGCTAACCATGGTTGATGGGAATTTCCTGAGATGGCTTGTGCTGAGTGGCTTTATCCTGCTCACCGATCAGCTCACCAAGTTCGCGGTCGCCGGAAGTTTCACCGCCAACAAGGTCGTCGAAGTAACGCCGTTCCTCAATCTGGTGCTGGTCTACAACCCGGGAGCGGCATTCAGTTTCCTCTCCGACGCCTCGGGCTGGCAGAGAGGCTTCTTCATCGCCCTCGGACTCGCGGCGTCGGTGTGGATCGTATATCTGCTGCGCAGGTATCCGCAGCAGCCCCTGTTTTGCTGGGCGTTGTCGCTGGTGCTGGCGGGCGCCCTCGGCAACGTGATCGACCGCATCCTGTTCGGCGCGGTGATCGACTTTCTGGATTTCCACGCCTTCGGCTGGCACTGGCCGGCGTTCAACGTCGCCGACACGGCGATCACCTGCGGCGCGGCGCTGCTGATCTGGGACGGCCTCCGGCCGCGGGAGCAAAAGCATTAACCGCCAAGGACGCCAAGAGCGCCAAGGAACGCGAAGAGTTCCAAGAAAAGTAAAACATGTCGTTCCCGCGAAGGCGGGAACCCATACGACGGTTCCTCTTGGTGAATCGCAAATGGGATTCCCGTCGCCGCGGGAATGACATCAAGCGATTCCCGTTTTCCGCAGGCATGCAGAAAGTACGTCGGGCAAGATCTGGTGCCGGCTTTCTCGTTCCTTTTTACATTCCCTTTGCGCCTTAGCGCCTTTGCGGTGAAGGTGTATAATTTTTTGCCTCAAGTGAGTGAAGATATGCAAGTCCTGCTCGCCAATCCCCGCGGTTTCTGCGCCGGCGTCGATCGCGCGATCGAGATCGTCGAGCGCGCGATCGCGATTCATGGTGCGCCGATCTACGTGCGCCACGAAGTCGTGCACAACAAGTTCGTGGTCGAGGACCTCAAGGCCAAAGGCGCAGTGTTCGTCGAGGATCTCGACGAGGTGCCACCGGGCTCGATTGTGATTTTCAGCGCGCACGGCGTGTCGCAGGCGGTGCGGCGCCAGGCCGC
>MERG01000015.1 GCA_001771985.1 Betaproteobacteria bacterium RIFCSPLOWO2_12_FULL_62_13
GTTCCCGCGGGCGATGTTTTTTACGGACCGCAAGTTCGACCTGGGACCGATAGAAACCGTGATTATTGATCCCATACAATCACTGGACGATTACGCGCGGTTCGTCATGAAGCGTTTGCTGCCGTACATCGACACCGATTACGTGCTGCTTATCCAATGGGACGGTTATGTCGTGAATGCGGATGCCTGGTCCGATCAGTTCCTGCTGTACGATTACATCGGTGCACGCTGGCCGCATGAGGCGTTGAACATTCCGGCTGATCGGGCGGTGGGTAACGGCGGCTTCTCGCTGCGCTCAAAGGCCTTGCTGCAGTCCCTGCAGGATTCCCGCGTCATAGCGGCACACCCGGAAGACGCGGCGATTTGTCTGACTCACCGCCAGTATCTGGAACAGCAGTATGGCATTGCATTCGCCCCGGATGCGATTGCTGACCGCTTCTCCTTTGAGCATATCGAGCCCACCGCGCCCACATTCGGATTTCACGGGCAGATCAATATCACCCGGTTTGTCGATGACGAAGCTATTCGGTTGCTGCGGCTGCCGTGATCACGCCACTCCCGGGTTGCCGCTGACGCCGGTCAGGCGGGGCAGGTTGAGCTTGGGCGGACGTATGACTTTCTTGCTGCGCAAATAGGCGGCCATGATTTCCCATACCGGCTGGCCGGAGGCGCCCTCGGCGACCGGCGCCCAGCTCGCGACTTGGTATTTTTTCCCGGCCTCGATCGGCTTGCCGCCGAGCATCATGTCGGAAATCCGGTGGTCCTTCGTTGCAGTCGGATTGCACGTGTAGGTCATGCCGCCGATCCGCGCCATATCGCCGCCCTGCTGCTTGTAGGGGTCGGGATTGAACAGATTGTCGCAGATGTCCTCGAGGACATTCTTGATCGTCTCGCCGGTCATTTCGGTGAGCGTTGTGTAGGGATAAGTAATCGCGGTCTGGTCCATCAGGTGTTCCATCGTGATCGGCTGGTTTGGCAGTATGGTCGTGCCCCAGCGGAAGCCGGGGGAAAACGCGATTTCGGCGCTTTTTACCTCCATCAGCGCATCGAGAATCATCTGGTCGATCGTGCCGTTGAAGTTGCCGCGCCGGTAGAGCAGGCCTTCGCTGACCGCGAGCTTTTCCGCGAGTTGCTTCTCGTAGGGCGCGCGCACCTCGCGGATCAGTTGCGCCATTTCGCGGTCGGGTTCGAGCAGGTTGGAAAATACCGGCAGCAGCCGGTACTGGTAGCTGGCGACATGCTTCCCTCTGATGTCGAGATCGAGCACCGCGAGAAACTTGCCGTTGCAGCCGGCGTTGGTCACCAGCGTCAGACCGCCGCGATTTTTGATCGGCATCGGATCCGGCACCGCGTCGTGAGTATGGCCGCCGAGGATGACATCGATGCCGGTCACGCGGCCCGCCAGCTTGAGGTCGACGTCCATGCCGTTGTGCGACAGCAGCACCACGGCGTGCGCGCCTTTGGCGCGCGCCTCGTCGACAGTCTTTTGCAGGTTTTCTTCCTGGATGCCGAACGTCCAGTCCGGCACCAGATAGCGCGGGTTGGCGATCGGCGTGTACGGAAATGCCTGGCCGATGATTGCAACAGGCACGCCATTGATCTCGCGCATCACCCACGATGGGAACACCGGATCTCCAAAATCGACGGTTTTCATGTTCTGGGCGAGGAATTCGATCCTGCCCTTGAGTTGCTCGTCGACGAGTTCCTTCACGCGCTCGGCACCGAGGGTGAACTCCCAGTGGCCGGTCATGAGGTCGACCCCGAGCAGCTTGGCTGCCTGCACCATGTCTTCACCCTTGGTCCACAGCGCGGTCGCCGATCCCTGCCAGGTATCACCGCCGTCGAGCAGCAGCGCGCCCGGACGCTGCCCGCGCACTTTTTTCACCAGTGTCGCGAGATGCGCGAAACCGCCGATCTTGCCGAAGGTGCGGGCGGCGTGCGCGTAATCGAGGTGGGTATAGGCGTAAGCAAGCCGCGATTTGGGACTGATCCGGTAATGCTTGAGCAAAGCGTTGCCGACCAAGTGCGGCGGCCTGCCCGTCATATCGCCGACGCCAAGGTTGACGCTGGGTTCGCGAAAATAACTCGGCAGGAGCTGAGCGTGACAGTCGGTGAAATGCATCAGCGTTACATTATTGCCGAACCGGTGCAGGTCGTAAAAACTGCCGATCGCGGCTGCGGCGCGCGCGCTTTCGGCAAACGGGAAGCCGGCGGCCGTTGCGACCGCCAGCGTATGCAGGAACTCGCGGCGTGACATCGCCATCGGTGATCTCCAAAAAGAACAGGCCTGGATTGCTCCAAGCCTGATTCGCGGCCTGTCCCGCGCGGTTACTTGCGGTTGATCGGAGACTGCGGGGCGAGCAGATACGCGACCATGTGGGCGACCTGCTCCGGCGTGAGGTGGCCGGTAGCGCCGAGGCGCGGCATGTTGGAGCAGGGAACACTGTGCCACGCGTTGTAGATCTTGTCGTAGGTGTATTTGACAATCGCCTCCGAATTGCCGCGCTGCGCGCCGAAGCCGGTCAGGCTCGGTCCGACATTGCCCACGTTGATCTCTCCAGCTGCAAGCGCATGGCAGTTCTGGCAGAGCCCGCCGTTTTCCTTGCGCTTCTCAAGCCTTCCGCGGCTGATACGGTCGCCGGCGCCGTCATGCGCGAGCTTGTCGCCCGCCTTCCAATCACCCACGAGCTTCCCGGATGCCGGATACTTGATGGAAGCGCGCGCCAGCTTGAGCACTTCGTCCGCTTCAGCCTGCGTAAGCTCAGCACCCCCGATCTTGCTGCATATCTGCTGCGACTTGTCCTGTACGAGCCGCTTCGCGTGCTCCGGGCTGGCGGTGAATCCTTCACTCACCATTTTTTCCGCGATCTGGCGGGTGGTTGCCTGATCGGGATAAGTTGCACAGCCTACGGAAATAAGCGCCGAGGCGCCGAGCATCGTCCACGTCAACCATGCTTTTCTCATACGTTCCTCTCTTCCTTAGCGCTTGAATCCGGGTACCTTGATCACGGCCCCGTTGCCTTGAGTGTTGAGATACATGGTCAACGCGACTGACAAATCCGACCCGTACGCCATATCGGGCAGCCGCATCTGCCAGAAACAGTCGGCGAGCCGCCACTGCATGGTGCGGACCACGTAATGCGCGCCGCGGTACGCGGGCCAGGTCGAGGCAACTTCTTGCGCCCCTTTTTTATCGGTCATGTGTATCAGGTCCTGCAGGCGTATGCGCTTGTTCGCCTCTCCGTGGCACTGCACACAACCGAAATCCGTCTGACCGCTGCGCCGGAAGAAGAGATACTCGCCAGCCTTGTACGTGTCGTACTCTTGCTGATGACTGAGCGAGACATTGACTTTCATCCCGTTTGAGCGGGACGTGATGTAAAGCGCCAAGGCCTCGACATCGGAGCCGCTGCTGCCGCCGGGACTGATCGCCCTTTTGATGAGGTCTTCGCGTTTGAAGCCCTGCAACCGGACCATGCAGGTCAGCAGCCGCGACTCCAGGTCCTGCACCTTGCCGGTGTCGGGGAAGTGGCGCGGCAACTGGGCCGCGGCACCTTCGAGTTTTCCAGGGCCCATCCCGAAGTCGCACTGCTCCAATGACACGCTATTGGGGCCGCGCTTCGCGTAAAACAGCTGCTTGCCCTTGTCTATCCACAACTCTCCCGGATTGTCCTCGGCGAGCATTTGGCGGCCCACCGCAAGCGGATCGCCTGCGCTGCCTTGCGCGAACGCGAGCGCGCTTACCCAAGCCAGTGCAATCGCGGCAATGCTGCTGCGAATTCCAGACATGATGACCTCCTCCAGTACTGTTTTTAGCCGGCGGCGCGGCCGGCCGCCGTGCTTACGATTGCGCCGCCACGGCGACTTCGTCGGTGCGCTTGTCGCCTTTGTTGTCGGTCCAGGTAACGCTGATTTTGTCGCCGGCCCTGGCGCCTTTCACGCGCAGGCCAAGAAACGGATTGCGCGATATGGCCTGACTCCATTGCGCGTCGAGCACGTTCTTGCCGTTGTGCGTGACCACCACGTTCTGAATGAAATGCATCGGCACGATGGCGCCCTTGGCGTCTTTGCGCTGTCCCGTTTCCATCGGGTGCAGCATCAGGATGCGCACGTCAGCCGTATCAACCTGCAGCGTGGCGCGGATTTTCATCGGTTCAGACATACTCTGTTCCTTTTCTCGAATTCCGGGGTCGCAACGGTATCGTATCGCGCGGAAACCGGATCAGCCGCAACCGCCGATGGTGATTTTGACTTCCTTGACGGCGGTGTAAAACTTGCCGTCAGCCTTGACCACCGCGCGCACGTTCGAGGTTTGGCCCATTTTGAGCCGGGTCGAAACGTAGCCCTCGGCGCCGTTCGCGATATCGAAAGTGGAACTCAAGGGGAACGGATTTTTCTCGGCAATGATCGAAATGCTCTGGGTATTCGGTATCTTGCTGGTTACCGCTATGGGTACCACGGCGCCGTTTTCGGCGATGTCCGGGGCGGTGATGGTGATGTCTTTACTCTCGATCAGATTGGGTGCGCCGAGATTCTTCAGCGCGTCGGCGACCGCTTTCGATTCGAATGCGGCTTTGTTCCAGACCGCGGCCAGTGCCGCGCCGCTTTTGAGCAGGCCGGCGCCGACTGCCAATGCCGCGCCCGAAAGCTTGAGAAAAGTTCTGCGCAGTTGATTCATCGACCCTCCTTTGCTTACGCGATTGTCGCGCTGTCGCTTGAGCGCCGCTTAGCCATCCGCAGCGCGCATAGCGCAAAAACCAGCGACCGTGGATGCTATCCAGAAAACGCACCCGTTGTCCACATCTTTATCATGCCGGGGCATTCAATTTTATTAACGGGCGATAAATAATGCTAATTGCGGGCGGCTGCAAGGCGCGTCAATTCGCTTCGGTACCGCCGGAAACGGCAGCGACCGATTGCGGCGCGCTAGCTTCTGATCCAATGACCTGATTTGCCGCCTTTTTTTTCGAGCAGGCAAATGTCCTCGAGGCGCATGCCGCGATCGACCGCCTTGCACATGTCGTAGATGGTGAGCAGGCCTGTTGCCACTGCAGTCAACGCCTCCATTTCGACGCCGGTGCGGCCACGGGTTTCCGCGGTCGCAGTGCATTCGATCGTGTTGCGTTTGCGGTCGATCTTGAAATCGACGCCGACGCGGGTCAGGCCAAGCGGATGAGCGAGCGGGATCAGTTCAGAGGTGTGCTTGGCGCCCTGGATTGCGGCGATGCGCGCCACGCCCAGCACGTCGCCCTTCGTGGTGCTGCCGGCGACTATCATGGCGAGCGTGGTTTGCTGCATCACGATCCGGCCGTGCGCACGCGCGATGCGGTGCGTTTCGTCTTTGGCGCCGACGTCGACCATGTGCGCCCTGCCGCCCGCGTCGAAATGGGTGAGTTT
>MERG01000016.1 GCA_001771985.1 Betaproteobacteria bacterium RIFCSPLOWO2_12_FULL_62_13
CCGAGCGCGTTCGATCCCGCGGTGGTGGACTGCGTGGAGCGCGCGGCGCAGGCGCAGAAGCTCGCGCATCGGCGCATGCCTTCGGGCGCGAGCCACGATGCGATGTATATGGCGCGGGTGTGTCCGACCGGCATGATTTTCGTGCCGTGCGAGAGGGGAATCAGCCACAACGAGGCCGAAAACGCCAAGCCCGAGGATCTCGCCGCCGGCGCGCGCGTGCTCACCGCCGCGCTGCTGGAACTGGCCAATCGGTGAAATTCCGTCAGCGGCAGGTCATGCCACGATTGAATATTGATCAGGCCGCGATCTTTCGCAATACACCCGGATTCAGTTCCGCGACCTTGATCAGGGTCTTTGCGGCTGCGCTGGGCTCGCGCCGCCCTTGCTCCCACTCCTGGAGCGTGCGGACCGATACCCCGAGAAGCGCAGCGAACTGGGATTGAGACAAGCCGGATTTTTCGCGGGCGCGAACAATCGGGTAGGATTCGACTGTAAAGCGACGGCCGACGCGGCCGGCCTTGATGTCGCGAATGCCGTCAATGATTTCCCGGCCGATGTTCCGGCTCTTTTCCCATTTCGCCAATTGCTTTCCAGTCATTTTACTCATCGTCGATAGCCTCCTTCATTTGCTTGAGGAGATGCGCCGGGACGCTCTCTCGCACGTTCTTTCCGTAAAGCGTAAGCATCCAGATCTCGCCGCGCACGCTTCGCAGGTAGTAAATGATGCGCAACCCGCCACGTTTGCCGCGGCCTTCCGCGGCCCATCGTAGCTTTCGTATACCGCCCGAACCGGGAGCGATCGCGCCGGCTTCGGGATGTTGGTTCAAGTGGTGCCGGAGCCTCGCGTATTCGTCATCATCGAGGTAATGAACGAGCGCCTTTGTGAAGAAAGGCGTCTCGATGAATTCGAACATCATCGGTTCATTATACGGCGATGACGTATAGCTGTCCAGTCAGAGCGAAGCTGAGGTCTAACCTCCGCAATGATACGCCCGCCGTTTCACCTGCGGTTCTGCTCGAACAGCGAGTGCAGCTCGGCGCCGCCGGCCTTGGCGATCTCGATTAATTTGTCCATGCTTGCGTGGTGCGCCGGCGCGCCGCAGGATGGACAATACACTGCACTGCATCACCGCCGGCGCGGCGGCTTCGCGTCACGCCTCGGGAAGAGGAATGAACGAATGAACTCCGTCTCCCCGGGGCACCGGCGATGCGCCGCCATACGCGGTCCCGGCGAGCACCCGCAGAAGCGCCCCTCCTTGCTCGATCTCCGGCAACGCAGCGGACGGATAGTGCCGGAAGCCGGGTTCCGTCTCCTCGCGCGCTTTCGGCAGCGCGGGAGAGCGGCTTCTATTGCACCTTGATACCCGCCTCGCGAACGATCTTCTCCCATTTTTCCACCTCGGCGCCGATGATACGGCCATAATCTTCCGGCGTGCCGCCCAGCGCGGCATAGCCCAGTTCAGCACGGCGAGCGCGTACTGCGGGAATCTTAAGACTCGCGCCGCGATCGTGAAACAAATTGGCCACGCAGCCGCCGTCGAACGGTGAGATAATTGGGCTATGGACAAACCGCAACGGATTCCCCCCCGTCTTCGCCTGCAAGCGCTTCTGGCGATCCCGGAACGACAGCGGACCGAGGCCGAGTGGGATGAACTCAACGAACTCGAGATCATGCTCGCTCCGGGGAATCGGGAGGGTGCCCCGGAGCAGGGCGTTCGGCGGAACGCCACAGCGCCCGCCGTTTATTCCAAATCCAGCCGCGGCCCGCGCGGCAAGAAGCCGGTGAAGATGTTCCACAAGCGGCCTCCGAAGCGCAGCGCGCCGTAGGATTCTCCCTTCCCCTCGATTTTCGCGCCCGTTACGATTGCCTGCGCTCTTGCGCCAGCAATCGCAAAACCTCCTTGCCGCCCCGCGCCTTGTCCCGGTTCTCCGGCGTTTCCTTCCCGAGCGCCGTGCCGGCAACGAAACGATAGATGTCCGCCGCCCCCTGAAACACTTTCGGAGTGATGCCGGCAGCGCCGAGCGTCTTGGAGATCTCGAGCATTTCCGGCACCCAGCGATACGCCTTGGGCGGCAGGATCGGAAACTGGCCGAGCGCCCACTCATAAAGATCGGCGCGGGACTGGCGCAACTGCTCCTCCAGCATGCCGGCAACGCCCAGGCGTTGCGCTGCGATCAGCACCTCCAGCCACAGCGCCTGCGTGCCCTTGTTAAGCGCGCCATAGCACATCTTGAGCGCGCTCGCATCGGCAATGCGTTCGCTCACCACGTGCACGACGAGCTGCGGCCCGGCCAGCGCTTCGAGATCGGCGGCGCCGGGGCCCGATACATACAGATTGGTCTTCGCCTTGCCGCGAGGCGCGGGGCCGATGATGCCGCCATCCAGGAAACGCCCGCCCGCCCGTTCGACCATGCCGGCGATTTCATGCACGGTATCGGGCGCGATCGCATTGCAGTCGACGATCAGCGTATGGCGGCCGCTCGCGCGCAGCGCATCCGCCGCTTCGCGTGCGAAATCGAGCGCGGCGCCCGGATTCATGACCGAGAGCACGACGTCGCATTCGGCAACGAGTCGCGCAATCGTGCCGAGGTCGGTCAATCCCGCCTCTCGCGCGAGCGCACGGCTGCGCTCGCTGCGCTGGTCGAGCGCGGTGCAGACAGTGAAGCCCCGCGCTTTGATCTGCATCGCTACCGCTTGCCCCATGTCTCCGGGGGTCATCAAGCCGACTTTCTCGATTTGCATGGCGTCGCCCTTCAAGTAGGAAGAAAATTCTAGGATAAATGCTGCGGCCGAAATCCCCGGAACCGCACTTTCGATGGTTTACGACGCCGACATCTTGAGGTTGCGGAGGAAGTTTGCACGCTCACGTCCTCCGGCCAGCAGAAAACTGAGATCGCTTCCGCTGAGAATAAAGCGCATGCCGAGCCCGATGTACTTCTCCATGAGCTTTGGCTCGTATACGCCACCCATGCCGGGAATCCTGCCGTGCTTGCGGCAAGCCGCGATCACCCGGCGATACGCTTCCTCGACCTTGGGGTCGGCGAACTGGCCCGGAATACCCATCTCCGAGCACAAATCATTGGTCCCGATCAAGAGCACGTCCAAACCAGGCATGGCAGCGATTGGATCCACGTTTTCCAGCGCCTTGGGCGTCTCCAGCATCACGACCACCAGCGTCCCTTCGTTGGCGAGCCCCGTTGAATCGCTCACCGGGACGCTCTTGAACGCGAACTGCGGTTGGGCTCCCATCACCGAACGATGGCCAATGGGCGGGTATTTGCAGTGCGACACCGCTTCCCGAGCTTCCTCAGCGGTGTCCACGTGGGGCACGACTATGCCTTGCGCGCCGGAGTCGAGCAGGCGCGAGGCGTGGTGGTGCTCTTTTCCAGGCACTCGTACGATCGGCGTGATGCCGACCGGGAGCGCCGCCATCGCAATCTGGGCGGCGGTATCAACGTCGAGCGAGCTATGTTCCATGTCGATGAACAGCCAGTCAAAACCGCAGGTCTTGCCGATGGCGGCAATGTCAACCGTGCGCGCCTGGCGCAGACCCATGCCGAGGGCAAGTTGACCAGCGGCGAGTTGGCGTTTGGTGTGATTTGGAAAATGGTCCATGATCCTTCGATGTCTACTGGTGTCTGTTTGTCGGATACAGATAAGTAATCTGTCTGCACGGCGATGGCTCGTTCGGGAGAAACGCAATGGAGCTCGATGCCGCCGTCAGGCACCGGCTCCCGATGATCACCGTAATCAGCCTGAACGTTCTGTCTGTCGGCGTCAATTGGCGGTCAGGCGAAGATCTCTCACGACTTTCGCGAGCATCGCGATCTCGGCCTTGATGTGGGCCGCGAACTCCTCAGGCCCGCTGCCGATGGAAACGTAACCCAGATCTATCAGACGCTTGCTCACGGTGGACTCGTTCAGCGCCGCAACCGCCGCCTCACGGATCGTGACGATCCTCTCCTTCGGCGTTCTTGCCGGCACCATCAGGCCGTACCAGTTGCCGGCCTGATACCGAGGGTAGCCGACCTCGGCGACCGTCGGATACTGCGGCAGAAAAGGCAGGCGCACCGGCGTCGTCACGGCGAGCGCGCGCAGACGGCCTTGCCGGACAAGCGGCAGCGCGGTCGTGATAGGCGGGAAGTAAACTGACGTTTCACCGGAAATGACCGAGGTCATGGCTTCACCGCCACCCTTGTACGGCACGTGCACCAGATTGACGCCGGCCTGGCCCTTGAACAATTCCGCCGACAGGAACGTGGGCGTGCCGGTGCCCGCCGAAGCGTAGTTGATCGCACCCGGCCTCGCCGTCGCGAGCCTGACAAGATCGCCGATCGATTTCACGGGCAGCGACGGATGAACGACGACTATCGACGGCGTCGAAGCGAGCTGCATTACGGGCGCGAAATCGCGCAGAAGGTCATACGACAGATTGCGGTAAAGGCTGACGTTGAGCGCGTGCGTCAGGCTGATTTGAAGCACCGTGTAGCCATCGGCCGGCGCCTTTGCTGCGATTTCGGCGCCAATATTGCCGCCGGCGCCGGCGCGGTTCTCGACGATGACCTGCTGGCCGAAAACCTGGCTGAGCCTGCCCGCCACGATGCGGCCCAGCACGTCAGTGCCGGCGCCGGCCGAACCAGGCACCACGTAGCGCACAACCTTGACCGGATAATCCTGCCCTGAGCCTGTCGAATGGGTTTGCGCGAAGCCGTCGGCTGCCAATTGGCACAGCAGGCAAATCGGCACGAGGCACGTCACATGAGTCCTGAATCGCATAATCGACTGCAACACGTAGAGTCGGAATTGAGCGCCACGACAGCATACCACCAAATGGACGACCTCTTTTGTTGCGGGTTAAACTGCAACGACCGGCGCTCCGTATCCGCCCCCAATAACGGTGAGCGTGAAGCAGCAAGCGTCACCACGCACGAGTCGACCGGACGTCGTGATCAGGAGCGCCAGCCTCAGTAACTGAATCCGAAACATAGCTGCATCGTGCGCGCCGCGATTGTCGGGCTTGGCTCATGGGGTCGTTCAGGCAGCGCGGGCCGGGAAATACTTCCTCACGGATTTTTTGGCGGGAGAACGCTATGGGTCGAATCGGCAGATTTCTCATCGTGTGTGGGCTGGCTGGCCTCGTTCTCCCGGTCCCCGCTCCGTCGGTTGCAGCCGACGGAGCGGAAGGCGCGGAGGAAGGTGCGGCGAAACCGGCGCAGGTGCGGGTCCAGAATGTCGAAGTGCGGGTATCCGAACTTGGGCCGGTGGTGCTGCTCAAGGTCCACAACAGGGCGATACCAATCTTCGTGGACTCGGTTGTCGCCCGATCCATCCATGGCGCGCTGAGCGGGCAAAAGCCCGCGCGTCCCCTCTCGCACGATCTGATGCACAACATCCTCGAAGCGTTCGACGGAAAAGTCTCGCAGGTCGTGGTCACGCTAAAGGACCGCATTTTTTACGGGGCTCTGACGGTGGTGCTGCAGAAAACCACCAAGGTCTTCGACAGCCGGTCCTCCGACGCCATCGCCCTGGCCATTCATTTCAAGGCGCCGATCCTGGTGAGCCAGGAACTCCTGGACTCATCGGGGTTGAAACTGGAAGAACCGGATGGGACAGCGCTGTGATCAGATGACAGAGGACGTTGGAAGGACAAGTCACTGGTCACCGGTCACCATCTTTATGGCCGCCGATGAACGGCCATGGCGTCGACCCCGCCCAAAATCCAGAACCTGGCCGTTTGTTGCCCCAGGCGGATGATTGGAAACGGCAATTCGTCCCTGACCGCCCGGTAACATTTTGTTACGACTACACGCGCGTGATTTTGATAGTATGGAAGCGAAAGAGCTTGCTACATATGCAACCGCGCACGCTCATTACACTGCCGATCGTGCTCGTCGCGATCCTCGCCACGGCTCCTGCTTTCGCGCAGGTATACAAGTGGGTTGATGAACGCGGTGTAACCAATTACTCCAACCAGCCGCCCGCCGATCCCAAAACCGCAAGAAAGCTCGCGCTCGTCGAGGACGGGCTTTCCGTTTATACCCCGGACAAGGCCTTCATGCAGGCGGTCGACGCCTTCCGTCAAAGAAGCGCGCGGGTTTCCGCCGAGAGAGTTGCCGGCCTGGAGCGCGAGCTCGAAGCCGAGCGCCAGGCAAGGCAGTATGCAGCAGCAGCCGAGGTGCGGGCCGCCTACGACTACAGCAGTTATTACCCGTACGGTCCGGCCGTCGTATTCGTTCCTTTCCGCCATCGACCCCGAAGGATCGTTCAGCCGCAACTGACGCCGGGCACGATCGCCGGCCACGTGACTGGCATGAACGGCGTGATAGCGGGGAATGTAGTGGGCATGAATGGCTTCATCCCCGGAAACTCCGCCCGCGCGCCCGCCCGGACCGTGCTTCCTTCCCGCTCCTTGCTCGAGGCTCCAAGGAGCCGGGGTTTCGCGAGGAGGTAGCGCGCGAGGTTGCGGGATTTCAGGAGGTCGCGGACAACGGGTCAGCGCCTCGTTCCACGTTCGAGCATCAAGATGAGGTTCTGGCAAATCAGATGCACGATCCGCTGCTTGTCTCAGGGGCCTTCAGTGCCGGTCCTGAGAGACCGGTTCAATTCCGCTGCCCACGTATTTCTGGATGGGCAATACGTTTGAGGCGGCTTCAGCATTGGTTTCGCTCCCCGCTCGATCCCCTGCACCTTGCGCGCCGCGGATCCTGGCGAAGGTTTTCTTGAGATCGGTTTGAGCGCTGGACGTGTATCGGAACGAAGGGTCGAGGATCGATTTCATGCGGTCTCCCTATCTCTCCTTGTCGATCATTCCGGCGAGCGTCGCTGGACGCCTATTGCCGTCCACGATCTGGCTTCGATTGTTCCCCCCTCCCGAAAAAGCGTTGCAATTCGCGTGCCAAATAAAATTTATACATAAAAACAGTTGGTTGTAGAGCGCCGGGTTTCGTCTCCACGCTCGAAACCGTCGCCGATCAGCGACCTGCCGCCGGCGCCTGTAGGCAATTTCTCTTGGGCTCAAAGGCTTAGCGCGTCTCCGAATGACGACATAACGATGCTCAGCATACGGCTTTACGAGACGGGACCGGCCGGCGATCGGTGAACGAGTTGGTGGTCATCGCCGCGCAGCCCTTATGCGCGATTCGCGGTATCGTATCAGGGGGAACAAGTCTGCATGCTCGACACACTCCGTAGTCGATTCCGGGCACTCCGGTCATCGGCGCCGTTCTGGTCGCTGCGCTTCCGCGAAGAAACGCGCGAACTACTCGCAGTGCGGCAGGACACGATCGAGCCGCCGCGCCTTTCGATCGACCGCGGAGCGATGCTCACCGCGATCACCGAGGGCGGCTGCGGTTATTGCGCGACGAGCGACCTCACGGCTGCCGGGCTGCAGGCGGCACTCGATTGCGCCGCGGCGTGGGCGGAGGCGACGCGCGCAATTAGCGTGTACCGGTTCGATCCGCGGTGCATGCCCGCTCCCCAAGGCAGGCTGCGCGCCAGACCAGGTGCCGCCACGGCGCTTTCGCGAAGTGAGTTGTATGACCTGCTCGTGGACGAATGCCGGCGCGCAAAAATCGACGATCGCATCGTCGAGCGTTATACCGGACTCGAACTGCGCGAGCTCGAGCAGATTTATCTCACGAATACCGGCGACGAGGTCGGGCAGCAGTTCCGGTATACGGTCCCTCAGGCGCATGTAACCGCGAACCAGGGCGTCGACACTCAGACGCGCAGCCTCCTGCACGCGCAGCAAGGCGGTATCGAGCAGATCGAACGCGCGGGTTTCGCCGGGTGCGGCGCCCGTCTCGCGGACGAGGCCCTGCAGTTGCTGCTTGCGCCGAACTGCCCTTCGGGCACGATGGACCTGCTGCTCATGCCCGACCAGATGATGCTGCAGACTCACGAATCGATAGGGCATCCCCTGGAACTCGACCGCATCCTGGGCGACGAGCGCAATTACGCCGGCACGAGCTTCGTTACGCTCGACATGATCGGCCGCTACCAGTACGGCTCGGAACTGCTCAACGTCACCTGCGATCCCTCGATCCCGCAGGAACTCGCAACCTATGCCTTCGATGACGACGGCACGCCGGCGGAAAAAGTCTGGCTGATCCGTGACGGTATCCTCATGCGCCCGCTCGGCGGGCATCTCTCGCAGTTGCGCGCAGGGATGCATGGCGTGGCGAGCTCGCGCGCGTGCGGCTGGAACCGTCCGCCGATCGATCGCATGGCGAATCTCAATGTCGAGCCCGGCGCGAGTTCGGCTGCGGAAATGATCGGCTCCATCGCGCGCGGCGTGTTGATGCGCACCAACGTCTCCTGGTCGATCGACGACTCGCGCAACAAGTTCCAGTTCGGCTGCGAGTGGGGCGAGCTGATCGAGGACGGAAGGGTCAAGGGCGTGGTGAAGAACCCGAACTATCGGGGGGTGTCCGCCACGTTCTGGCGGAGCCTCAGGATGGTCGGCAACGCGGACACTTTCGAAGTCCACGGCGCGCTCTACTGCGGAAAAGGCGAACCCAACCAGGCGATCGAGGTCGGTCACGCGGCACCCGCGTGCCTGTTCTCCAAGGTGGATGTGTTCGGCGGGGAAGGTGCGTGAGAGAGAAATTCTTCGATCTCGCCGGCCGGCTCGCCCGCGAGCTGCGCGCGAACGAGGTGCTTCTCTGCCACCTTTCCGCCGAGCGCTCGGACTTCGTGCGCTTCAATGAGGGCCGGGTCCGGCAGGCGGGGAGCGTCGAACAGTGGTTCCTTTCGGTTCGCCTCGTCAACGCGCGGCGCCAGGCAGCGGCGGCGATTGCGATCGCCGGCCGGGACGACGATTTAGAGCTCGCGCGCGCGACCCTCGCGCGGCTGCGCAATGTGCTCATGCAGCTTCCCGAAGATCCGTGGCTCGCAATTGCCGAAAACCCACATTCGACTTCGAGCGAGCGGCACGGCGCCCTTGCCCCCGCCGAAGCGGTGGTGGAACAAGTGGTGAGCGCCGCGACCGGGCGCGATTTCGTCGGATTCTATGCCGCGGGGACGATCTATCGCGGATTCGCCAACTCGCTCGGCCAGCGCAACTGGCACGAAATCGACAGCTTCAACCTCGATTGGAGCGTCTACGCGCAAGCCGACAAGGCGGTGAAGACCGGTTACGCGGGATTCGACTGGGAGCCCGCGACGTTCAACAAGAAACTCGAGGCTGCGGCGGATGAGCTTGCGCTGCTCTCGATCCCGCCGCGGACGATCGAACCCGGCGAATACCGCGCCTACCTCGCCCCGCGCGCGCTCGAAGAGCTCAGCGGACTGCTGTGCTGGGACGGGTTCTCGGCGAAAGCGCGCGCAACGAGGCAGAGCCCGCTGCTTCGCATGGAGCACGGCGAAATGCTCGCGCCGACAGTTACGCTCACCGAGAACACGCGGGATGGTGTGGCGCCGGGGTTTCAGGACGACGGATTCGTGAAACCGGCGAGCGTGACCCTGGTCGCACGGGGCGCGCTCGGCAACGCGCTGGTCTCTCCGCGCTCGGCGAAGGAATACGGCCTCGCGACGAACGCGGCGAACGCAAGCGAGAGGCCGGAAGCGCTCGACATGGCGCCCGGCGGGCTCGAGCCGGGCGAGGTTCTCGCGGCACTGGACACCGGGCTTTACATCGGGAACCTCTGGTACCTCAACTTTTCGGACCGGCCGGCCGGCCGCATCACCGGCATGACCCGGTTCGCGACGTTCTGGGTCAAGCGCGGACG
>MERG01000017.1 GCA_001771985.1 Betaproteobacteria bacterium RIFCSPLOWO2_12_FULL_62_13
TGGTTCGCACCTACACCGCCTCGCTCACGCTGTATCGCGACCAGACCATCGACTACCGGCCGCTGAAACTTACCCCGAGAGATACCGACGTCATCGTGAAATCGGTGGTGAGGCAGTCACGCGGCGAGCCGATATCGGTCGATTACGCCATGGAGAAGACCGAGAGCGGCTGGAAGGTGTACGACGTCAAGCTCGCCGGCATCAGCCTGGTGGAGAATTATCGCAGCGCATTCAGCGCCGAAATCGAGAGGAGCGACATCGACGGGCTCATCAAGGCGCTTGCCGAGAAGAACCGCGCGCTTGGCGGGAAAAAGAAGGCGACGGTGCAGACCTAGAATAAATAGGGACAATCGAGGTTGCCCAGGTCCAGCCGACAGGCCGTATTGACTGGACGGCGCAGCCAGAGTCTACTGAATCGGAGCGCCCCCCGGTCGTCTTCGCAACAACTCTATACGAGGAGGAAATGATGCGTCACGTCATATTCAACGCGGCCGTTGCTGCGCTACTCGTCTTTGCCGCGAATTCGCTTGCACAAGATTATCCGGTGCGCCCGGTAAGGTTAGTGGCGCCCACTTCGCCTGGCGGCACCAGCGACTTTCTCGGCCGCTTGCTTGCGCAGAAGTTGAGCAAAGCGCTCGGCCAGCAGGTCGTGGTGGAAAATCGTCCCGGCGCGAGCAGCATGATCGGCGCAGACTTCGTCGCAAAAGCCGCGCCGGATGGTTACACGTTACTCATTTCGCCCGCCGCGCTTGCGATCAACCCGAGCATGTACGCAAAGATGCCGTTCAACACGCAGCGGGATCTGGCGCCGGTTTCGCTAATCGCGGAGGCGGGCAATGTGCTCGTCGTGCATCCGTCCCTGCCGGTGCGCAGCGTGAAGGAACTGATCACGCTTGCCAAGAAGAAGCCGGGAAGTCTCGTGGCGGCATCGCCCGGACGGGGCGGGAGCCCGCACATGTCGGCCGAGTTGTTAAAGATCATGGCGGGCGTCGACCTTCTGATCGTAGCCTACAAGGGCGGCGGCCCGGGCGTGATCGCGCTGATCTCAGGCGAGGTCTCGCTGATGTTCACGACGCCGCCTAGTGCGCTTGTCCACCTCAGGGCTGGAAAGCTGCGCGCCCTCGGTGTGACCACCAAGACCCGCATTCCGGCACTTCCAGACGTGCCTACCATCGACGAGGCCGCTTTGCCCGGTTACGAGGCGACGCAATGGTTCGGGCTGCTCGCCCCTGCCGGCACCCCGCGGCCCATAGTCGATCGCTTGTATCAGGAAACCGTTCGCGCGGTCCGCGCGGCAGACACGAAGGAGCGATTCGTGATCGAGGGTCTCGATCCGGTGGGCAGCAAGCCGGAGGAGTTCGCGGTTTATATTCATTCGGAACTCAACAAGTGGGCGAAGGTGATCAAGACAGCTGGAATCAAGCCGCAGGGTAGCCCCTGATCACGCCGGAGCTTGATCGTGCGCCGCATGCGCTGTCTTGCTGCCAGACGCGGGGATCCTCGCGCGCACGCAGCGAACCAAGATCCGAAAGTTGTTTTAGGCGAGATGAAGATGGTATAAGTCAAATCGGGCGTTGCACGAAATATCTTGTACGAATCAACCCAGAAAGGAAGACCCCATGGCGCGACTCGCCCCACTGCCAGTCGGCTCGGTTCCCGAGCTAAACGACGTTTTCCAGCAATACAAGGCTTCCGGGCACTTCATTCCGAACAGCCAGCTTATTCTGCAGCGCAAGCCAAAGATCGTGCGGGCCGTCCGCGCGCTCAGCAGCGCCGTCTTCGATCCGCAAGGGGAAGTGAGCGTGGGCTTCAAGCGCCTGCTGGCCTATGTTGTTGCGCGCACTCACGGATGCCATTACTGAATGGCCCACAATGCCGGAGGGTCTCTCCGGTCTGGAATCAAGGACGAGAAGCTCGCTGCTGTCTGGGAATATAAGACGAGTCCGCTCTTTACCGAAGCAGAGCGCGTGGCAATCGAGTTCTCCATCGCTGCTGCATCGCAGCCGAACGACGTTACCGACGAGTTGTTCGATCGTATGAAGAAGCACTGGACGGAAAGTGAAATCGTGGAAATAGTGGCGCTGGTCGCCTATTTCGGATTCATGAACCGCTTCAATGACACTATGGCGACGCCGCTCGAGGAAGAGCCGGTAGAAGTGGCCGAAAAACACATCGCGGCGCACGGCTGGAAAATCGGCAAGCACGCGCCCGGGCCCATCGGGTAATTCGTCATTTCCATATTTTGCGTCTTCCGTAGTAGTCGCAGCCCGATGCCGCAGTAAGTCCTGGACCGCTTCTCCGGTCTTATTTGGTGGGGGATCTTTTGTTCGCCACCATGGATGTTTCGAGCAATGCAAGGACCGGCTTTATGATGAAGTATTTCACTCCGCTTCCCATTTCCGCGCTTGCAGCCAGGGCTTGTTTTCGGCGCCCTGCCCAGACTTTGCCGGTGCCTGTCGCGCTGGACAGTCCTGCTGTGAACACTATGACCGATTTCAAGCGGGTGCCCCGCGTCACGATCGACCCCCAGGCGGCCATAGACGACGCAAACCGGAAAATGATCGAATCACGAGCGCGCTACGCCGCACGCATTGGCTTTCTAGTTTCGTGAGGGATGGCGGCGGCGATCGGCACCCGGTCCCATGCGAACGGCTGTCTTAAAGGCCTTGCTGAAAGCCGCTTCCGACTGATAACCGACCTGTCCGGCGATTGCGCCGGTGCCCAGGCGCGGTTCGCTCAAACTAGCTCGGCTATTTCGCCGGACCGATAACGTGTCGGGGCCGGGCGCTTCTGCCTTAATACCTGCGTGAAGTTTGATATTGATCAAGTTTTCGCCGAAATTGTTCCGTAGACTGGGTGGTGTATACGGCCGTCCGGTGCGTTCCGGCAGCGGCATCAATGCTTGCGGTGGAGGTGGCCGCATATGTTCAACCGGTGAAGGGCGTCGATGCGATTTCCCCGACTCAAGGGACTGTCCTTCAAAATCTATATTGCGTTTCTTATCGCCGCCGCGGTGCCGGTGACGGTAGCTGGGTTGGTCGGCATTCATTACGCGCTGGAGGCGCTCAAGAACGAAACGCTGCTTCACCTCGAACACGAAGTCTCGAGCCGGGCGGCGAGTTTAGGGCAGTTCTTCGATCAGGTGACCGGCGAGCTCCTCCTGCTGTCGAACACCCCTGTGGTAAACGACCTCGCCAACTCGATTGGCGGCACCATCCAGCTCGCGCCGGCCGTGGCGGGCGAGCGCGTCGAGCGACTGTTCACCGGTTTTGTTCGCGCCTATCCATACGTGTACCAGGTGCGATTTCTCGGCACCGACGGCATGGAGATCGTGCGGGTCGATCAGCGCGGGGAGCGGCCGTACGTCGTTCCGCCCGAGGCTTTGCAGGACAAATCCGACCGCTACTACGTGCACGAGGGGCTGGAGCACGAGCCCGGCCAAGTATACGTCTCGCCGCTCGACCTGAACGTGGAGCATGGCAAGATCGAGGAACCCGAGCGTCCGGTGATCCGCTTCGCGACACCGATCGCGGACCGCACGGGCCAAAAGCGCGGCCTTCTCATCATCAACTTGCACGCCGAGTTCATGCTCGGCCAGATCCAGGAGATGGCCGGCTTGCGCGGCGGCAGCGCTTACCTGTTCGATCGCGGCGGTTTCTTCGTGTCGCGCTTGGCGGACTCACCGGTCGAGCCGTCGGCGCTGCGCATGCAGTCGGTCGAGGCGCTGGCGGCGAGCTTCACGCGACCGCTGCTGGCGAACATCCTGCGGGGTGCGAATGGCACCAAAGTACTCGGCGAGCTGATCGTCGCGTACGCACCGATTCAGATCGGCCGCACGCTAGCCGAGCGCAGCGACAGCTCTATGGAGTGGGCGATCGCCTCGGCGTTTCCGCGCAAGAAGCTATTCGAAGCAGTGTTCAATCTGTATCTGCTCTACGGCGTGCTCGCGCTGTACCTCGCGGCTACGGCGGTCGGTGGCTACGCCCTGTCGCGCCATCTGCTGCGGCCGCTGTCATCGCTCAGCCGCGAGACCGAGGAGATCGCGCGCGGCAACTTCTCGCATCGCGTCGAGATCCGAGGCCGTGACGAGATCGCGGATCTTGGAAGACGGTTTAACGAAATGGCAGGGCGGTTGGAGCAGTCGTACTGTTCGCTCGAGGCGCAGAAGGGGCGCCTCGAGGAGGAGGTGAAGGCGCGGACAGTACAGCTCGAGCGCGAGCAGGAGGCACGCCGTGAACTCGACCGGCAGATGTTCCAGATGGAGAAGATAAGCACGCTCGGCGAGCTGGCGATGGGCGTGGCGCACGAGATTGGCAACCCGCTGGCGGGGATGAAGGCCGTCACACAAATGCTGAAGGAGGAGGAAGGCGTACCGGAGCGTGCGCGCGAGTACCTGGGGCGAATCGAGGGCGAGATCAACCGGCTCTCGGGCTTCCTGCAGACGTTCCGCGGTTTCGCCGCGCCGCAGGCGACGCATCCGGTTCCATGCCCCGTGGAACACGTGCTGGACGATGTGCTTCTCTGGACACGCAAGGAGGCGCGCACGCGCCGCGTGACAATCGATTACGCCGCGTGCCGGGAACAGGTGCCGGAGCTGTTCGCAGATCCCGGCCAACTCAAGCAGGTACTGCTCAATCTCCTGATCAACGCGATCCAGGCGATGCCCGGAGGCGGGCGGATCGAGATCGGAATGTGCGCGCGTCCCGGGGATTTGGGCGCCGCGCTGCCGCGCATGCGCTTTTGCGTGCGGGACAACGGCCCGGGCATCGCGCCCGAAGTGCTGCCGCGCATCTTTGATCCTTTCTATACGACGCGGCCGGACGGGTCGGGCCTGGGGCTTGCCGTGGTGAAGAAGATCGCGCTGCAGCACGGTGCCGATATCCATGTAGAAAGCGAACCGGGGCGGGGCACGCGCTTCGAGATCGCGTGGCCGGTGGCGCAGCCGCGGCGCGTGCCACCATCCGAGCGCGGTGAACACGGTGCCCGCGCGAAACACTGCCCGGAACTGACGCATGCCTGAGCGCATTCTGGTCGTCGAGGACGACTCGACCATCCGCGTGACGCTGGGGGAGGTGCTCGGCAAGCTCGGCCACGAGATCGATCAGGCCGATACCGGCGCCGCGGCGCTCGAGCTGTTCCGCGCGCGCGATTACGACTTGGTGCTGCTCGACTTGCGGCTGCCCGACCTGAGCGGGCTCGAGGTGCTGAAGCAAATGCGCGAGAGCGACGAGCAGGCGCTCGTCGTGGTGATGACGGCATACCCCGAGGTTCGCACGGCCATCGCGAGCGTCAAGGCTGGCGCCTACGACTACCTCAACAAGCCTTTCGAGCTCGATGACCTGAGAGAGCTTGTCAAGCGCGCGCTTGAGACGCGCCGGCTGCGAAGGGAAGTCGCACGCCTGAGTGTCAGCGCGGCCCGCGCCGCCCCGGTCGAAGGCATGGTCGGTTCGAGCACCGCGTTCGCCGCGGCGCTGGAAGTGACGCGCAAGATCGCCGCCGCCGGCCGCGTGCCGGTGCTGATCCGCGGCGAGTCCGGTACCGGCAAGGAGCGCATCGCCCAGGCGATCCACGCGCTCAGTCCGCGCGCCGCCGGCCCGTGGGTGACGCTCAACTGCTCGGCGCTCGCCGAAGGGCTGCTCGAATCCGAGATGTTCGGTCACGAAAAGGGCGCTTTCACCGACGCGAAGACGATGAAGCCGGGGCTGCTGGAGCTCGCGAACGGCGGAACGCTGTTCCTCGACGAAATCGGCGACCTCGCGCTCGCGCTGCAGCCGAAGCTGCTGCGCGCGCTGGAGACGCAGACCTTCCGCCGCGTCGGCGGGCAAAAGGAGGTGCGCGTCGACGTGCGCTTCGTCGCCGCGACTAACCGTGATCTGGAAGCGATGGTGCGCACGGGGACGTTCCGCGAGGACCTGTACTACCGGCTCAACGTCGGCTCGATCGACGTGCCGCCGCTGAGAGAGCGCCGCGCGGACATCCTCGCGCTGGCGCGCCATTTTCTCGCCGAGGCGGCGAGAACGATGGGCCTTGCCGAACCGCGGCTCGATGGTGCCGTGCAACCACTGCTGGAGAGTTACTCATGGCCCGGCAACGCAAGGGAGCTGCGCAACGTCATGGAACGCGCGCTCATTCTCTCGGGCGGGGCGCCGATCCTCGCGCTGCACCTGCCGCGCGAGATATCGAGCCGGGCTTCCGACCGCGGCGGGGCGGAGCCGGGGCTCGTCCCCTTGGAGGAAATCGAGCGCCGCCACATCCGGCGCGTGCTGGAGGCCTGCGGCGGCAACAAGACGCAGGCCGCGAAGCTGCTGGGCATCACCCGCCTCACGCTTCGCAACAAGGTCAACGAATACGGCTGGCAGGAGTTCATCGAGCGCGGCGAGCCGGGGGCCGGGCGCTGAGCCGCGCCGCAGGTTATTTTCTAGCCGCGCCGGTTAATTTCTGACCGCCGACCCGGGGCCGATCCGGCCGCCACGCACCGTGCGCGCCCGGGCATGAATTCTGCGATGCACCGCTTCGCTTGGATCATGGTGGAGCGGCCGCTCGCCCCAACAGCAGAATCTCTTGTCGCCCGCGGCGGGCATCGCCGCGCTGAAGGGAACCTGGAAAAGGGGTTCTCAAGATCTCCCTGCTGCTCGCGGGCACGCATTTCGTCGCGCAGTGACGGGCATCCGTCCTACGTGCGGCCGATTATCGCGCGCTGCCACTCATGGGCGATCGCGTCGCGGTGTGGATCGTCGCCGAGCTTCACCTGATGTTCGCCGCGTTCGTGCTCGGCGTGCCGGTCCGTGAAATAGTGAAAGACGGCGACGGTGAGGAGCGTGAGGCCGACAATCAGCGGATAGCGAAGCGCTCGGTGGACGATCACCCAACGGCGCTCAAGCGGAAGTGGGGGCGGCGCTGCCGATCACCAGCAAACCTCGCACTGCCGCGCCTCAGCGGCGTCCAGGAACGATGCAACGGATCGGACACAAGGCGCTGACGAGGCGCGGCAGCGAGGCGGAACGATCTCTTCCATTGTCTTGCTGATTGTCTTGGAGTCGGAACATCATCCCTTCACTCCCCGCGCCGATACTCTACTGTCAACCTGACGCAATTACTTTTCTTTTCAGCAGCTAAAGGGAATTCAGATGCGGCTTCCCGTATGGCATAGATATTGCGGCACGGCTATCGGAATAGAACATATGCCGTGCAGAAGCTTGCGCCAGCAGTGCTTCCGAAGTGGGGCAGTGCCGCCCCAGAGCGGCCGGCCCCAGCGCCACCTTCTCAGACAATTGGGGGTCGTCCATGCGTGCAATAGCTGAACCGAGCGACGCCTTGCCCCAGCCTCTGCCGGCGTATGGCTCGATCCTGCTGGCTGCGGATGCCTCCGACCATGCCAATCGGGGCGCGCTCGAGGCTGCCACGCTTGCCGCTCTGTGGCGGGCCCGGGTGACGGGGATCCACGTCTACGCCGCGAAAATGCACGACTTGCGCTTTCGCCAGATGGAAGGCGGGCTGCCCGAGCAGTTTCGCGAAGAGCGCGAGCTCGAGCGCCAGCGCGACGTGCACGACGACCTGATCGCCCGGGGGCTCTCGATCGTCGCCGGTTCCTATCTCGATCAGGTGGCGCGGGTCTGCCAAGCGCAGGGAGTGCGCTTTTCGCCGTCCGCCGCGGAGGGGAAGAACTACCGCGAGCTCGTGACAGCGGCCAACAGCGGAAGCTACGACCTGCTGGTTCTCGGGGCACTCGGGCTCGGGGCCGTCGAGGGCAGCCGTCTGGGCAGCGTAACCCACAGGGTCGTGCGCCGCTCGGCCATCGACGCGCTGGTCATCCGCGATCCTCAGCGCGCCCTCGCCGAGGGCCCGATCGTGGTCGGAGTTGACGGCTCGCGCCATGCCTACGGCGGCCTGCTCACGGCCTTGTCGCTGGCGAGCCGCTGGCAGGGGCCGGTCAAGGTGGTTGCCGCATTCGATCCGTATTACCACTACGTCGCCTTCAACCGTATCGCCGGAGTCCTCTCAGAGCAGGCGGGCAAGGTCTTTCGCTTCCAGGAGCAGGAGAGGCTTCACGAGGAGATCATCGACTCCGGCTTGGCAAAGATCTACGAGGGGCATCTTAGGGTCGCCCGTTCCATTGCCGCTGAGTACGCCACCGAGCTGGAGACCGAATTGCTGGACGGTAAGCCTCATGACGCCATCGAGCGCTACCTGCGCCAAGTCAAGCCCTCGCTGCTCGTCATCGGCAAACTGGGCATCCATGCCGACCCTGAACTCGACATCGGTGGCAACGCGGAGAACCTGCTGCGCAACGCGCCGTGCGCGGTGCTGCTGAGCCAGCGTCAATACCAGCCTTCGGTCGACCGACTGGCCGCAGTGACAACCTCCTGGACGCGCGAGGCGGAGGAACGGATGGAACGGGTGCCCGCGTTTGCGCGCGAGATGGCGCGCATGGCGATCTTGCGATATGCCCAGGAACGCGGGCATACCGTGATCACCGCGCGCCTTGCCGATGAAGCGACAATGCGCATGTGTCCGCATGCCGCGCGGGTGATGCAGAACGTCGGCGCCACGCACGACGCGGGGCGGCGCGATCGCGCACCGGAGCACGAGGCGGCGCCCGCCTGGAGCGCCGACGCCGCCGAACTGGTTGCTTCCGTGAGCGATGAATCGATACGCAGAAACCTGACCCTGCGGGCGGAAAAGAAGGCCCGCCAGCAGGGCGAACGGCTGGTCGGTGCCGAGCACGTGCGCGCATTCATGGGTGAAGTAACGCTCGAAATCGCCCAGGCGGTCCTCGGGCGTGAGGAGACCGGGGCCGAGCAGGGCGCGGACCGCGTTCCTCGCGGCAGGAGCCGCTCGCCGACGCCGGCGCAGCCCCCCGAGCCGATGACATGGTCAGCGGCGGCGGAGGCGCGCATGCACCGGGTCCCGGACGGCTTCATGCGCGATCTCACGCGGGAGCGCATCGAGGCCTTCGCGCGCCGCCGAGGCGTGCGCGAGATCACTCCTGAGCTGATCGAGGAGAAATATGCGGAATGGGGCTCGGGCTCCGAGAAGCAGACTATCCAACTCGCCTGGACCGCGGAGATGCTGGCGCGGGTCGAGCGCATACCGGTCTTCGTGCGCGGGATGGTCATCATGGAGGTGGAGCGCTGCGCCCGCGAGATGCGCGCCGATACGGTCACTGCCGAGGTGCTGGAGCGCGCGAGCCGGGCATGGGCGAGCCACGGCGGCTTTCACTCCGAGAGCAACCCCGGCCAGTATTCCTCTGGCGCAGAGTAAGAAAGCGGTCGTTCGCACGTGTCCGCCGACTCGTTCCAGCCGCTCCATCTCCTCGCCATCAACCTGACGCGGCGCTGCAACCTCGCTTGCGCCCATTGCTACCTGGATGCCGACGCGTTGCGCAGCGGCGCGCGCGACGAGCTCACAACCGCCGAAGTCCGTAACGTGATCGAAGAGCTCGCGAGCCGCAGTGCGGAGACCATGGTCGTCCTCACCGGCGGCGAGCCGCTATTGCGGCGCGATCTCGAACAGATCATCGCCTGCGGCGCCGAGCGCGGTCTGGCCATGGTCGTCGGCACTAACGCCACGTTGCTCAGCGAGCGGCGCGCGCGCTCGCTCAAGCAGGCCGGCGCGCTGGGGCTCGGAATCAGCGTGGATTCGCTCGACGCCGGCTATCACGACCGCTTTCGCGGCTCGCCTGGCGCCTGGCGCAGGACGATGGCCGGCATCGACGCGGCGCGCCGCGCGGGCCTCTCGTTTCAGATTCATTTCTCCGTCAGCGAAGGAAATGCGCACGAGTTGCCGGCGATGATCGGGTTCGCCCGCGCGGCGGGTTCGAGAGCGCTCAACGTGTTCTTTCTCGTGTGCACGGGCCGCGGCGAATCGGTGATCGACCTCTCGCCGCTGCGCTACGAGCAGGTGCTGAAGGAACTGATCGAAGCGCAGGAACGCTGCCCGGAAATCATCATCCGGCCGCGTTGCGCGCCGCACTTCAAACGCGTCGCCTTTCAGCGCAATCCCGATTCGGCCCTGAATCGCATCAGCGGCAGGGAGGGCGACGGGTGCATCGCCGGGGTCCATTACTGCCGCATCACGCCAGAGGGCGGGGTCACGGCGTGTCCCTACGTCGAAGGCGAACAGGGTAACGTGCGCAGCCGGCCGTTCCTGGAGATCTGGGACCACGGCGCGGACTTCCAGCGCCTGCGCTCGCCCGAGCTGCGCGGCAAGTGCGGGGTCTGCGAGTTCCGGGCGTTGTGCGGTGGCTGCCGTGCGCGTCCCCTCGCTCAAGGCGGTGACATCATGGATGCCGATTCCATGTGCGCCTATGCGCCGCGGGGCGGAACGCTCATCGCGCCGCTGGGCGCGCGCGCGCTACACGACCTGAACTGGAGTCCAGAAGCCGAGAAGTGCTTGCAGCGTGTGCCGGCATTTCTGCGCGGCTTGGTCAGGAAGCGCGCCGAAGCGTATGTCGCCGGCCTGGGCCAAGACACCGTGCTCCCCGATCACCTTTCGCAGCTCGCTGCTAGGCGGTTTGGAGGGGGCGGCCCCACGCCGCCCGAGCGTTTTCCTGCGCGAAGCAGCGCGCCGCATCTCGAGGAGCGCGAGCCCCTCGAGCCGGGAGCGGGGCCATGATCGGGACGGCGCGCACGCAGCGCGTGCCCGGTGACGCCGCGGACGTGGATGTTCTGGTGGTTGGCGGCGGCATCTCTGGCTTGGCAACGGCCTGGTGGTTACAGCGCGAAGGGATCACCGTAGAGCTGTGGGAGCGCGACGCCCGCCCCGGCGGAAAGATCCGCACCGATGCGGCTGGAGGCTACGTGAGCGAGCGGGCGGCCGCGCTGATGATGAATTTCCGCCCCGAGGTGACGCAGTTACTCGCCGAGAGCGGTCTGGACGCAGCGAAAGCACCGCGTTCGGCCGGCGCGGCCCGCCGCTACCTCGTGGAGCAGGGGCGCCTCGTTGCAGTGCCGACAGCGATGGGCGCAATGCTCGGCTCGCCGCTATGGAGCGCGCGCGGCAGGCTGCGCGTGCTCCTGGAACCCTTCGTTCCGAGAGGCGGGCATGCCGGCGAGACGGTGAGCGAATTCGTCAGCAGGCGGCTTGGGCGCGAGCTGCTCGAAAAAGCGATGGAGCCGTTCATCGCAGGGCCGCTGGCTTCGGACCCGGATCGGGCGGAGGCGCGCGCCACGCTGCCGCGCCTGAAGGCGCTGGAGCAGCGTTACGGGAGCATCGCGGCGGGGGTGCTCGTTCACAAGCTCCTCGGGCGCCGTACGGCGCATCCCACCGAGACTTTCTCGTTCGAGGGCGGCATGGCGACGCTGATCCGGGTACTCGCCGCGACACCCGGAGTCCGCCTACGCGCCGGGAGGGCTGCAACCGGCTTGGAGCCGCGTGCAAGCACGTGGCGCGTGACGGGTTGCGGTGCGCAAGGCGAATGCGCGGTGTCGGCCCGGCACGTGGTGCTGGGCGTTCCGGCATCCGCAGCCGCGCAGCTGCTCGTGCCGGTCGACAGGGAACTGGCCGGGCTGCTTCGCGGTATCGAGTATGCGCCGCTCGTCGTCGTGCACCTGGGACTGCCTCGCCCGGCGATCGAGCATCCGCTCGACGGCGCGGGATTTCTCGTGCCGCGCCGCGAGGGCCTGCCCCTCAACGGCAACTTGTGGATGAGCTCGCTCTTTCCCGGCCGCGCACCGGAGGGATACGCGCTTCTCACCTCGTATCTCGGCGGTGCGCGCCGGCCGCAGGCGTTCGACTGGGACGAGGAGCGCGCGATCTCGACCGTGCTCGCAACACTGAAGCCACTGTTGAACATCGGGGGAACGCCGGCGATCGCGCGAATCCACCGGCACCGCTACGCGTTGCCGCTCTATCACGGGGACTATCTCGGACGGCTTGCGGCGATCGATGCGCGTCTTTCTCCGCTGCCGGGCCTGCATCTCGTGGCGAATTACCGCGGGGGCGTGTCGGTACGCGACCGCATCGCTTGCGGGCGGGCGGCCGCCGGCAGCATCGCCACGGCGCTCGGCAAGCGGCCAAGCGCGACGGTCGACGCGCAGAGCAGTCCCGCCCTGGGCGCCGCAACCGCTTGACCGAGGCGCCGGTGAGCCGCATCCTCGTCGTCGACGACGACATCGCGAGCTGCCGCACGATGGCCCTCCATCTCGGCGGCGAGGGCCACGAGGTGCGCGTTGCCCACACCTTCGAAGACGGCCTCGCCGCTGCGCGAGCCGCTGCACCGCAGTTGGTAATCCTCGATATCCGCATACCCGGAAAGGGCGGTCTGGAGGGGCTGCGCGATTTGAAGCGCGAATTCCCCAATACGCCTGTCATAATGATTACCGCGTTTCCACGACCGGGACTCCCGACTCGAAGCCATGGAACGAGGGGCGGACGACTACATCGCCAAACCGGTGGACCTCAACGAGTTGGACGCAGCGGTGGCTAAGGCGGATCCATCGGGATTAAGCTAGGCGGTGATGGAAACGAGCCAAGTCAAGCGCAGATCCCGGCCGGGGCTACGTGGCAAGCTCGTCTTGGCGATCCTCGGTGCGGGTTCGGTGCCGATCGTCGTCGGCCTGTCGGTGGCGTACTTCGAGGCGACGAGCGAACTGCAGACTGTGGTCGGTGAGAGCTTCAAGGCGCTCGCGGAGGATAGCGCTTCGAGGGTCGAGGCCGAGATCCAGCGCATCGTCGCCTATGATCGCCGACTCGCAGAACAGGCTGCGGGCGACCGCGCGGTGTGAGCAGAGCTTTCGGGCACGGCGCCTCATGGGGCCGCCGCGCCCTCCTTTCACTGGCCCGCGGCGCACGAGACCGGCGTCGAGCGATGGACGCTGCGGGCCTCGACGGTGACCGGCCTGAGCACCGATCGCCTCGGTCAGGGGGCCGAAGCGGGGGCTCGCTCGGGGGCGCCGGCCAAGTCCACCCTTTCGGGCCTGCGTCTCGGAGGCCAAGCGCAGCGCTATCTATTCCGCGTTTCGACACCGATCGGCGACCCCGCGGGTGGGGACCTGCTCGGTTGGCTAGACCGCGAATACGACGTGAAGAACTTGCTCGACCCCCTCATCTATCCAATCCGTTTCGGGGCCACCGGCCATGTGATGCTCATCGACAATCGCGGCGCGATCGTCAGTTGTCCGCTGCTCGCAACCGGCAGCCGCATCTCCGACTGGCGCGAGCTGGAGGGCGTGGTGCACGGCGAGCCGGGATGGTCCACCGCCTATAACGACGGGCACGGCGGGCGCAAGTTCTCGATCATCGGCCACGCGCCACTGCGCACCGTGAACGACGTGCTGGAGACGGGCGTCTCCTGGCACATGTTCGTGTGGCAGGACTCGCGCGAGATCTTCGCCCCGGCGCGCAGCCTGCTCGCCGGCATGACGCTGGCCGGTCTCTTTGCGCTCAGCCTGCTCGCGATCCTAGGTTATTACGCGAGCCGGCGCATCGTCGAGCCGATTCGCAGGCTTGGTGAGGAGGCCGCGCACATCGCAGGCGGCGACTTGAACCGGCCCCTCGACATCCGCACGCATGACGAGATCGAGGACCTCGCCGAGAAGTTCGACGACATGCGGGTTCAGCTTCGCAAGCTGATCGGTCATCTCGAAGAGCAGGTCGAGCAGCGCACGCGGGCGCTTCAGGACACGCAGGCCGAGAAAGACCGGGTCGTCGAGAGCCTCATCCAAGCGGAGAAGATGGCCGCGATCGGCACCCTGGCGAGCGGGATCGGGCACGAGATCAACAACCCGTTGTACGCGATTCTGGGCAAGGCGGAGGCGATCCGCGACGAAACGGATCCCGCCCGGCGCCGGCAATACAGCGACGATATCATCAGGCGCTCCAAGCAGATAGCGACCATCGTCGAGGATCTCTCAGGTTACGTGCGCCCGGGAAGCCAGCGGGACTGGGTGCTGGTGAACGTGAACCATCAGCTTTCTGAAGCGATCGCTCTCGCCCGGCATTCGCTGCTCAGCGACCACGTGGAATTCCGCAAGCGCCTGGGGGCGGTGGGCGGCGTCGCGGCCAAGCCGGACGAGATCCGGCAGGCCTTCTTCAACGTTATCCGGAACGCGATCCAGGCGATGCAGGGCCGCGGGATACTCGAAGTGGCGAGTGACATGGACGAGGGCGGCATCCGCGTCAGCATCCGCGACGCCGGGCCGGGGATCCCGAAGGAGCAGCAGCGCAAGATCTTCGATCCGTTCTTCACGACCAAGGGCCCGGACGAGGGCGAGGGGCTCGGTCTGTACATCGTCCAGCAGATCGTGAAGAAATACGGCGGCTCGGTCGCCGTGCAGAGCGAGGAGGGACAGGGAACGACGTTCACGTTCCGCTTTCCGGCCAGCCAGCCATTACCCGACAGGTGAGACCCCATGCAGCACCACGTACTTGTGATTGATGATGAACCGGAAGTCCACGAGGTGATCCGGCTGCAGCTCAGCGGCACGCGCTACCAGGTTCTCGCTGCCGCCGACGGCGAGCAGGGCATCCGGCTTCTGGAGGCCAATGCCTTGACCGTCGATGTGATCATCTGCGACGTGCGCATGCCCAAGATCAGCGGTGTCGAGGCCGTCGCCTATTTCCGGCGCGAGTACCCCTCCACGCCGGTCATCGTGCTGACCGGCTATCCGGACGTGAACCTCGCGGTGCAGTTTCTGAAGCAGGGCGCGCTGGAATATCTCATCAAGCCTGTCGATAAGGAAAAGCTCGTCGAGGCGGTGGACCAAGCCGCCGCCCAACGCACCCTTTTCAGCGGGCCCAGGCCGAACGAGTGATTCCCCGCCTCCGGGGCATGACTGGGGCATGACGGGGCTGCTCCTGGTCGGCGCCCTCGATGGATCTCGGGAACGAAACGGCTCGCGCTCCAGCGCGGGCGGAAACGGATCATTCCAGCGATTCCAGGCCGCATTCGCGCCTGTCGTCGAAACGCTTCGATATCGCAATGATCTGACGAATCTTGTCTTCGCGGCAATCTGCGGTGCAGCGCTGGCACGTTTGATGCTTAACCGATAGAAGGATTTTCCCGAGTTATTGCCACGAATGAAAGAAAAGGGAGACGGAATTGGTGACAGCCCGCAAGCGAACGGTAGGAACTTTTTTAGCGTTGACATTGACTGCGGTGGCCCCCGTTGCCGGCGCGGCATATACCGAGCAGGCCGTGGCGAAGGGCGGCAGCATCAGCGGCAAAGTGACTTTCCAGGGAGTACTCCCCGCGGACGCGGTGGAAAAGATCACGATCACCAAGAATCCCGAGGTCTGCGACGAGGACAAGACCGGTTATCGCGAAGTGGTCTGGGTCGATGTCAAGGACGGCGCATTGCGCGGCGCTTTCGTGTTCATCGACAAGATCGACGCCGGCAAGAAGTGGCCCGCGCCCAAGGCCGCCAAGTATGTGGTCGACCAGAAGGGCTGCCGGTTCCGTCCCTGGGCGCAGGTAATGAAGAGCGGCCCGCTCACGATCAAGCACAGCGATCCGGCGACGGTGCTGCACAACATCAACGCGCGCGAAATGATCGGCGTGGAGAAGAACCGGATTGTCAGGCGCACCATCTTCAACTTCGCCCAGCCCGACCCGGGCGAGATCGTCAAGGAGCTGAGGACGCAGCGCTCGCATTACGTATCCCTCAACTGCGAAGCGCACAACTTCATGTTCGGTTTCATGATGGCCCCCGAGCACCCCTACGCCGTGGTCGTCAACGAAGACGGTTCGTACACGCTCGACGATGTGCCGCCCGGGGACTACACGGTCCTCGCCTGGCATCCCAGGTTCGGACTCAAGGAAGCGAAGGTCACCGTGCCCCCAGGCGGCAAGGCGCAGGCCAGCTTCACTTTCTCGGCCAAATGATTCGGCGAACGTCCAAGGAGGCGTTACGTATGAGCACATCGACAAGATCCGCTTCGTTGCTGTGGTTGGCCGTTACGGGCGCGGCAGCGGCGGCCCTCATGGGCATGTCCGGACTTTCCTGTGCCCAGGGCTTCCCGGCGATCGGTCCGCTGCCGGCCAAGAAGGCGCCCAATCCAGGGCAGGTGGAGATGGGCCGGCGGCTGTTTTTCGATCCGCGCATCTCGGGCGATGGCGCGATCAGCTGCGCGAGCTGCCACGATCCGAAGCAGGGATTCACGAGGCAGGTGGATAACAAGGGCAAGCCGCAGGCGCTGTCGGACGCCTATCCCGGCACGAGCCATTTCCGCAACTCGCCCACGCTCATCAATACCACTTACAAGGCGGGCTTCGCGAATGCCGGCTGGGGCTGGGCCGGGCACATGGGCGCGGACCTGAACGACGTGGTGCGGGACATGCTCACCGAGACCCTGGTGATGAACATGGACATGCGTCTCATGCACGAGCGCATGAAGCAGGACCCGGTGTACGTGAAGATGTGCCAGGAGAGTTTCAAGGGCGAGTGCAGCTCTGGCAAGGCGCGTAGCGCCCTGGTGGCCTTCATGGACACCCTCGTCTCCAGGGATGCGCCGTTCGACACTGGCAAGATGTCCGACGAGGCGAAGCGCGGACGGGGGCTCTTCGAAGGCAAGGCGGGCTGCATCGCGTGCCATAACGGGCCGTACTTCTCCGACGCCGAGCCGCACAACACGGGCGTGCCGGAGAACATGGAAGTCTTCAAGGACCCCGTGCGGCACCTGACTTACCGTGCAGCGATGTCCAATCACGGTGTGCCCAGGACCGAAATCTGGCGGCGCGACGTGGGCTATTTCCTCGCGAGCAAGAACTACGCCGACGTCGGTAAGTTCATCACGCCGACCTTGAGGGAACTCAAGTACACCGCGCCGTACATGCATAACGGCGTCTTCAGCACGCTGGCGGAAGTGGTCGATTTCTACGACCGAGGCGGCGGCCGCGACGATCCGCTGGCGGCGGAACTGAAGCCACTGGGGCTCAGCGCGGAGGAAAAGAAGGATCTGATCGCCTTCCTCGAAAGCCTGAGCAGCACCGCCCCGGTGACAGTCCAGCCGGTGGCGGACATTCCCAAAGAGTACGCACCGATCAAGAACTTTCTGGGCGCGCACAACTAAGCATGGAGGTCGAACGATGAGACCGAGCAATGTAGCACTGTATCTGCCGGTGCTTCTGATGTGCGGATTTTTGGCCGCGGGCGCGGCGAACGTGCTGGCCGCGGGGGATCCGCCGCGGCTGGCGCCGCTGCCGCCGGTGCCGGAGCCCTCCGACAACAAGACGACCAAGGCGAAGGCCGAGCTCGGCAGGCTCCTGTTCTTCGATCCCAAGATCACCGGCGATGCGAGCCTCTCCTGCGGTGACTGCCACGTACCGAGGCAGGGCTGGGGTTTGGCCGATCCGATCTCCCGCGGCTATCCGGGTACCGTCCACTGGCGCAACTCCCAGACTGTGGTGAATACCGCCTACCTCGCGAAGCTCTTCTGGCAAGGCGATGCCGGAAGCCTCGAGGCCCAGGCCGAGGCGGCGAACACCGGCGCGGTCGCCGGCAACGGCTCGAACGACGTCATGGAGGCCAGGCTGCGCCAGACCCCGGAATATATCAAGCGCTTCAGGGAGGCCTTCGGCACCGAGCGGCCGCTCATCAACGACGCGTGGTACGCGATCGCCGCCTTCGAGCGGGCCGAGCTCATCCAGAAGGACAACCCCTTGGACCGCTATCTGACGGGCGACAAGAACGCGCTGTCGGCGAAAGCGGTCAAGGGAAAGCAGCTCTTCGAGGGCAAGGCCAACTGCATCCAGTGCCACAACGGCCCCATGCTCACGGACGAGAAGTACTACAACCTGGGCGTGCCGCGGCCGAAGGAGTTCGAGGAGACAGGGCTCAACCAGGTCACCTATCGCTGGGAGATCTACCAGAAGGGGCTCCACGAGCAGCGCTACCGGCAATGGAAGGATGATCCGGGGCTTTATCACACCACCGCGTGGGTGCGGGATGCCGGCAAGCACCGCACCGCGCCCCTTCGCTACATCAAGTACACCGCGCCCTACATGCACGCGGGGCAGTTCTTCACCCTGGAAGAAGTCATCGACTTCTACGACAAGGGCGGCGGCGAGAACGAGTTCACCAAGCGCTACGGCAACAAGACCAGGATCCTGAAGCCCTTGAATCTGACCAAGGACGAGAAGGAGGCGCTGATAGCGTTTCTCGAAGAGCTGAGCGGTGAGGAGATCAAGATGGCGGTTCCCAAGGTGCCATCGTACGCGGTGAAGCCCGACGTACCCGGGCTGACGCAGGCGCAAGCGAAGCGCATCGGCCTCGAGAGGCATCTCCCCGCAATTGGGAAGAAATAAGGAGTTTCAAATGGCTACGTGCAAGAACGACAGCGGTTTTCAGGGCGCCTGCATGACGCGCAGGGCCTTCCTGTTCCGCAGCGGCGCTGCGGCGGTGGGAACGGTCGCGCTTCCGAGCCTTGCCGGGTTCGAGGGCAAGGCGCTCGCCGCGCAGGTGGCGCGCTACCCGAGAATGAAGATCGGCAAGCTGAGCCAACTGGTCAAGGACAAGCCGGTGCTCTTCAACTACCCGGACAAGGGCGCGGGTTCGCAGAGCCTGCTCGTCAAGCTCGGTGTTCCCGCGGGCGGCGGCATCGGTCCCGAGGGCGACGTGGTCGCCTTCAACTCCCAGTGCACGCACATGGGCGCGCCGATGGGCGGGAATTACCAGCCCGCGCACCAGGCGCTCGGGCCATGCGCGTTCCATCAGACCACGTTCGACCTCACGCGGCACGGCATGGTTATTGCGGGCCACGCGACGGAAAGCCTGCCGCAGGTGCTGCTGGAGCTGAAAGGCGATGACATCTACGCGGCGGGAATGCTCGGGCTCATCTACGGCCGCTATGACAACCTGAAGACAAAGGCATAGGAGGACTAGCGATGGCTGCGAAACATTCAACACCGTTCTATCAGCCGCCGGACAAGGTACCCCTTCCTCCGGCCAATGCCGAGACCTTCACCACGTGCTGCGACTACTGCGTCGTGGCTTGTGGCTTCAAAGTGTTCCGCTGGCCGGCAGGCAGTCCGGACGGCGGCCCGAAGAAGAACCAGAATGCCCTCAAGCGGGACTATCCGTTGGGCCCGCTGGCCGCTGGCTGGGTGGGGCCCAACCAGTACACCCAGGCGTTTTTCAACGGCAAGCTCTACAACATCGCCGTGGTCGCCGACCCGGATGCCAAGGTCGTGAACGTCGGCGGCACCCACAGCATCCGCGGCGGTTGCATCGCGCAGAAGGTGTACAACCCGCAGAAACCGACGCAGGACCGGCTGCTCCATCCCATGGTCCGCGTCAACGACATCCTGATGCCGGTGACCTGGGACTTCGCGCTGGACATCGCCGCGGAAGTGTCCAAGCACGTGATCGCGCAGCACGGCGAAGAAGCCTGGGCGCTGAAGTACTACAGCTACCAGTTCTTCGAGAACACCTATGCGCTCTCGAAACTCGCGCTGAAGAGCATCGGCACGCCGGCGATCGCCGAGCACGACCATCCCTCCAAGGTGGACGCGGCGCCCGGCTGGACGGATATCGGCTACGACATCTTCAGCGCCGCCTACGAGGATTTCGCGCTGGCGGACTGCATCCTGGTTTCCGGGACCGATCCCTTCGAGACCAAGTCGAACCTGTGGGAGTACTGGTTCCTGAAGGGGATCCGCGAGAACAAGACCAAGCTCATCATGGTCAATCCGCGCAAGACGAGCGGTTTGGCGTACGCCGAAAAGCACGGCGGCCTGCACATCGACGTCGTGCCCGGCTCGGACACGCCGGTTCACATGGCGATCGCCAGGGTGATCCTGGAGAATGGCTGGGAGGACAAGGAGTTCATCAAGAACTGGGTGAACAACTTCTGGGAAACTGACTCCGGCTTCGGCCGGGGAACGCGCAACACGCCTTGGCAGTGGCGCACGATCTGGGGCATGTTCCAGGTGAACGGCTTCGACGACTGGAAGAAGTGGCTGCTCGCGCAGGAGGAGTCCAGGCCCGAAGTGGCGGCGAAAATCGCGGCGATCGATCCGAAGAAGATCTACCAAGCAGCCGAAATGATGGCCAAGCCCAAGCCGAACGGCGAGCGCGTCAAGACCACGATCTGCATGGAGAAAGGTAACTACTGGTCGAACAACTATCTCAATACCGCCTCCATCGGCAACCTGGGCGTGATCCTTGGCTGCGGAGGGAAACCCGGGCAGGTCATCACCCGCTTGGGCGGCCACCAGCGCGGCGGCTCGACGGGCGGCCCGTACCCCGGCATGAAGTCGCCGTACAAGGTGCCGGGCAGGCGGCGCCTCGAGCTGGACGTGGATCGCTGGTTGGAGTCCGGCCACATGCACTTCGCTTATGTCGTCGGCACGACCTGGATCCAGTCGATGGCCGGATCTTCGGCGCTGGAAGATGCGTTCAAACGCTACGTGAAGCTCAACCCGCACCAGGTGAGGACCCTCAACAAGCAGGCGATCATCGCGACGCTGAAGAAGCGTGTGGATGGCGGCGGGCTGGTGGTGGTGAACCAGGACATCTACCTGCGCAACCCAATCGGCAACCAGTACGCCGACATCGTGCTGCCCGCCGCGACCTGGGGCGAAGAAGACTTCGTCCGGGCGAACGGCGAACGGCGCATGCGACTGTATTCCAAGTTCTACGACGCGCCTGGAGAAGCGCTGCCCGACTGGAAGATCGTCGCCATGCTCGGGCAAAAGATGGGCTTCGAGGGCTACGACTGGAAGGACGCGAACGAAGTTTTTGAAGAAACTTGCCGGTTCTCGCGCGGCTCGCGCAAGGACTACAACGCCATCCGCGTGATCGCCCGGCGCAAGGGAATGCGCGCGCACGACTTTCTGCGCGCCTACGGCACGACGGGGTTGCAGGCGCCGCTGCTGATCGACGGCGACGCGATCATCGAGACCAAGCGGCTGCACGACTACAACCGCAAGGACATCCCGGAAACAGGCCCGGAAGGCGCGACCATGCACAACAAGCGCTTGCTCGCGTTCAACACCCAGACGGGCAAGCTCAACTTGCTGAAGACACCGTGGAAGTACTGGTCGGACTTCTACGCGTTCATGCAGCCCAAGGGCGACGAGCTGTGGGTCACCAACGGGCGCATCAACGAGATCTGGGAATCCGGTTTCGACGACTACGCGCGGCGGCCGTACACGCAGCAGCGCTGGCCGGTGAACTTCGTCGAGATCCACCCCGAGGACGCCCGGGCGCGAGGCATCGAGTCGGGCGACTGGGTGGTCGTCGAATCCGACCGGGTGCCGGTGCAGACGGACCTCAACCTGGGCGTGAAGGACGGCGAGATGTGGTTCGACGGTCTGATGAAACGCGGCCACATCAAGCTCGCCTCCGGGCAGTTCTCGGCGGTGGCGATCGTGACCCCGGCGATCAAGAAGGGCGTCGCCTTCACGAACTTCCTGCACGAGAATTCTCCGGCCAACGCCATTACGCCGAGGGTTCCGGACCCGATCAGCCAGAACTACCGCTTCAAGCTCGCGCACGCGACCATCATGAAGATCGGCGAATCGGGGTACAAGCGAAGCTTCGCCCAGATGAGCTTCAAGAGGAGAGACATCGCCTGAGCCGTCGGGCGAGTGTGTCCGGGCAAGCCTCGTGAAGCGGGCCATGTCGCTTTCCCACGCAAGCGTTCAATCCGGGGTGCTTGGCGCAACGGACGCAGCCGGCCCCGGCGCCCGGGCCCGGGTCGTCGAGGCGCTTCGCGGCGCGCTCGCGAGCGACAGCGCAGTGACGCGGTGCTCGGCCGTGAGGGCGCTGGAAAGGCTGGATTGCCGCGACGGGAGACCGGCGCAAGAGCTCATCGGGCTGCTGCGCGACCCGGATCCCGACGTCCGGGCGGACGCCGCCGCCGCGCTCGGGCGCATGCGGGTTGCGGAAGCGACCGGGGCGCTGATCGAAAACCTCGAGCGCGATCCGGAAGGCGAGGTGCGCAGCGAAGCAGCCAAAGCGCTCGGCCGGATCGGCTCGCGCACCGCCGTCGAGCCGTTGATCAGCTGCTTCAAGGCGAAGGGCTATCCCGAGCTCGACCACTTTGCGGGGAACATCGGGTTTGGACCCTGGTGGGAAGTCCAGCGCCAGGCGCTCGCCGCGCTCGGCGAGATCGGCGATGAGCGGGCCGCTCAGCCCGTGATCGAGGCGCTCGCCGACGACGACTCCGAGGACCTGCAGGAAACCGCTTTCAGGGTGCTGGCCCGGCTGAACGGCACGCAGGCGAAGGCGCTGCTGATCGGGCAGTTGAAAACGGGCAACCGGCAGGCGCGGCGGCGCGCCGCGAGGTTCCTTGCGGCGTTGTCCGAGCTGCGCGGGGTGCGCGCCGGCTTTCCCCCCGAATTCATTCCGCCGTTGCTCGATGCACTGCTCGACCCGGAGGCAGCGGTGCGAATCGAGGCGGCCCGCGCACTGGCGGCAAGCGGCGAGCCGACGGCGCTGGTGCCGCTCACTCTGTTACTCGGCGACCCGGAGGCTGAGGTGCGCAGGGAAGTTGTCTCGCTGCTCGCTGCAATGCGCGACGAACGCGTGCTCAAGCGGCTCCATGCGCTGCTGGGCGAACCGGATCCGGCATTGAAGCGCAGCGTCGCACGCGTGCTCGGAGACATCGGCGATGCGCGTTCGGCCGCTCCGTTGAGCGCGCTGCTCGAAACCGGGGACGCGGACCTGCTCTACGAGATCGTCTGCGCGCTCGGAAAGATCGCTCGCCCGGGTGCGGAAGAAAAACTTGCCGTAATCCTGGCGGACGCAAAGGCGCATCACCCGGTTCGCGTCCAGGCAGCCCGGGCGCTCGGTCGCATGCGCGGGAAGGGCGGCCCCGAGCGGCTCGCGCGCTGCGTTTTCGACGCGGATGAACGGGTCGCGCATGCGGCGCTCTGTGCGCTCGCCGAAATGGATCCCGAAGGCGCGCCCGCGAGGCTTGCGGATCTGCTCGAAGCGACTGCACCCGCGCAGGATTCGAGCGGGGCAAGCGTTCCGCCGCGAACCGAGGTCCCGCGCGAACTGCAGGACATGGTCGCCGGCCAGAGCGCCCGGACGTCGACCCTCGCTGCCATTTTTTTCGCACGCAGCGAGGGCGCCGCGCAACCTGGCGCGGCCTCACCCGAGCCGCGGCCGGCGTTTGCAAACGGGGCGCGCGTTCTGGCGGTGCGGCTGCTGGGCGAATGCGCGAGCCCTGGGGCGCGGGCGATCGAGGCTTTGGAGAAGGCGTGCCGGTCGAGCGACGGCGCGCTGCGCAGGGAGGCGCTGCTCGCCCTCGGGCGCATCGGCGGTCGGCAGGGGCTTGGCGCACTGCTCTCTGGGCTCGAGGACGAGGCACGCGAAGTGAGGCTCGCGGCGCTCGAGGGGCTCTGCGGCCTGCACGACGTGCCCGACATCGCCGGGCGGCTCGCCGCGCTGTGCGAGGACGCCGACCCGGACGTGCGCGCTCGGGCGGTTGAGGCGCTTGCGGCGGCCGGGGGACCCGAGGCGGCGCCGCGCCTGGCGCGCGCCCTGGAGGACGAGCGCATGGAGGTGTGTCGCGCGGCGCTCAACGCCCTGACCGGCGAGACCTACACGCCGGAATGCCGAGCAGCGGTCGTGAACCTGATGTTCCGGTTCTCAGGCGAGCTGCGCTTTGAAGCGGCTGCGACCCTGAGGCGGCTGAACGATTTCGCGCCGGCTCTGTGGTTGCTCGCTACCCTCGACGACGCCGGGAAGGAAGAGGTGCACTGGATCTGCATCGACGCCTTGGCCGAGATGCATGCTGCCACGTCCACGATGGCCTCTGGCGTCGCGCGGGCGGTGACGGAGGGCGGACGATGATCCGGATGCTCAGCCGCTTTGTCAGACCGCGCGCCGGGCTCGCCGCCCTGCTCCTCATGGTGCTCGCTGTGTCCACCACGTACGCGCTCGAGCCCAACGAGTACCGCCAGGTCCTCGACCTCGATTCGAGGAAGCTCATCTGGTTTCTCGCGCAGGTCAAGCTCTTTTTCGCCGCGTTCGTGCTCGGCGTGCCGCTGTTTGCCGTCACCATTGAGTTCGTGGGCTGGCGCACGAATGACCGGAAGTACGACAAGCTCGCCTACGAGTTCACGAGCCTGCTGAGCGTCGCCTACGCGACCACCGCTGCGCTTGGCGGCCTGCTCGCTTTTGCGCTGTTCGCGCTGTACCCCACCTTCATGGGCTACATGACGGGCGTCTTCCGGGACGTGATGTTCCTCTATGCGCTGCTCTTCTTCGCCGAGACCTTCACGCTGTACTTCTACTACTACGGCTGGAACTGGCTCGCGAGCCGGGAGCCGTTCAGCAGGAACGTCCAGTGGGTCTTCAAGGGCCTCGGCATCGCGGTCCTCATCCTGACCGCCGTGTTCTTCCTCGGCGGCTTCGGCCCGAAGATGCGCGGGGATACGCGCGCGTTCATGGCCCTGCTCTACCTGCTTCCGGTAGGGGCGGGGCTCCTTATCATCCGCGACTGGAAAGGCGTGCACATTTTCATCGGCATCCTGCTCAACGTCGCCGGCACCGCGATCATGCAGGTCGCCAACAGCTGGGCCGGCTTCATGATGAGCCCCGCGGGCGTCGACAAGGAGGGCGTGCCGACCGGCACCGTGTGGCAGGCGTTCGAGAACGTGCTCGCGACGCCGGTGGCGATCCACCGCATGCTCGGCAACATGGCCTTCGGCGGGCTGGTCGCCGGGGCCTACGCGGCGGTGAAATTCATCGGCGCGCGAAGCGAGGACGAGAAGGCGCACTACGACTGGATGGGCTACGTCGCCAACTTCGTCGCCATCAGCGCGCTCATTCCGCTGCCGTTCGCCGGTTACTACCTCGGCCGCGAGGTCTACTCGACGAGCGCGGTCATGGGCAACAACATGATGGGTGGAGACTTCTCCTGGACCTTCATCATTCAGGCGATCCTCGTAGGGTCGCTCTTTGTCATCAGCAACTACTACCTGTGGACGGGGATGACGCGCATCCCGGGCGCCGAGCGTTACTACGGCTACATCAAATACATCCTCGCCGCGCTAATCGTGTCGTTCGCCATCTGGCTCACGCCGCACAACCTGCCGCTCACCGGCACCGAGGTCGGCCAGATGGGCGGAAGCCAGTATCACCCGACGCTGAAGTTCATGGGGCTGATGCCGGCGAAGAATGCGGTCATCAACCTGATCATCCTGTCGACCTTCTTCAGCTTCCTGCTCTATCGCCGGGGCAACAAGACCGATGCGGTCGCGATCAGCGCGCAGGGTTGGATGCCGAAGATCGTGATCGCGCTCGCGGGGCTTGTGGCCGTCTATCTCTCCGGCCAGTACGTGGCGGCGCTGTTCACGATGAAGCCGGCGGAGCTCGATCTTCCCGCCGACCGCGCGCCCTACTTCCACACTGTCGGTTATCTGCTGCTTGCGCACTGCGCCGCGGCCCTCGTCGCGGTGGCGCTGGCGCTGAAGGACCGGGGCAAGCTTGCGCAGAACTTGTACATGGGGGTCACGGCGTTCAACGTGGTCATCTTCCTGGGAGTGTACGGTTTCGTGGTGATGGAGCAGGCCTCGCCGTTCCTTCGCAACATCGCGGTGAGCCAGTTCCTGCAAATCATCGCCTGTCTCGTGCTGGTCACGGCGATCGACGTGTTCCTGTTCCGCGGGGCGAAGGAGATCGGCAGGCTCCAGTGGGGCAAGATCCCGCTGCGCAGCCAGTACGCGCTGCTGCTCCTCACCTTCGTCATCACCATGAACATGGGGTTGATGGGCTTCATCCGCTCCGGGTTGCGCGGCGACTGGCACATCTTCGGCGTGATGCGCGACACTTCGCAGTGGTCCTACACGCCGAGCAACTTCACCATGACGCAGATGGTGAGCCTGTCGGTGCTCGTGTTCATGGTGAGCATCGCGTTCATGTTCTGGCTCGGCGGCATCGCCGGCAAGCAGAAGGCCGCCCCGGGCGCAGCGCAGGAAGCGGCCGATGTCTAGCGCGATCGCCAAGGTCTTCGGCTTCCTGCTTCTCGTGCTCGGCACGTTCCTGTGGATCGGGCAGGCGGTCACCGCGCTCACCGGCGGCGAGAAGGCGGCCGCGGGCGCGGGCGCGGTGGAAATCACTCCGGAAGGCGGCGAGACGATCTTTTGGGGTAGGGGCCGCTGCTTCACCTGCCACAGCATGGGCGACCGGGGCAGCGCCGTGCGCGGCCCCAACCAGGGCGTGTTCGGCGACAAGTTCCCGCTGCCGATCGGTGCGCGCGCCGCCGAGCGCGCGAAGGAGCGCTCGCAGAAGACGGGCCAGGCGTACACGGCGACAGACTACCTGGTCGAGAGCCTCGCCGAGCCGGGCGCGTACGTGGTCGAGGGCTACAAGAACGAAATGGCCATCGTCTATGCCCCGCCGATCGCGCTCAGCGTGAAGGAGGTCAAGGCGGTGATCAGCTACCTGCAGAGCCAGGGCGGAGAACTCGACCTCGAGGCGCTCGAAAAGCCGAGCGAGGTCGCGAAAAAATTCTTCGCCAAGATGGCCGCGGCGCAGGCGGCAGGCGGCGGCGATCCGAGCGCGGGCGAGCAGGTGTACGCCGACAACTGCGCAAGCTGCCACGCCATCAGGGGCAAGGGCGGCAAGACCGGCCCGGAGCTCTCGGCGATCGCAGCCAAGGGCGTCCGGTTCATCGAGGAATCGATCCTGCGGCCGGCGAAGTCCATCACGCCGGGCTTCGAGACCTACTCGGTCATCGAAAAGGACGGGCGCAAGACGGTCGGACTGAAGACCAGGGACGGCGCGACCGAAGTCGAGATCACCAAAGCGACCGGCGAGAAAGTGACCATTGCCAAGGCCGACATCAAGGAAATCGAGCAGGACAAGGACGCGAGCGTGATGCCGGACAACCTGAACGAGGCGATGACCGTGAAGGACCTGCAGGACGTGCTCGCCTACATGATGCTGCAAAAGAGCCAATGAGCGGAGGCGGCGGCGTGCTGAGGCGGAGGATCAACCGGTTCTGGACGACGGTGGCGGCGCTCGCCGTCATCTACGCGCTCGTGAGGTGGGGCATACCGGTGGCCTCGCGGCAGATCACCGGCATGCCCTTCCCGCTCCCGGTGCCGGGCGCGCTGGTGTTCATCTACATGACGCTGGCGGTGGTCGCGCTCGCTATCCTCGTGACGTTTTCCGACGAGCATCTGGACGAGTTCGTGCGGCCAGTGAAGGCGTTCCTGCGCGGTGAGCACGGCAGGCTGCCGCGGACGGTGGTGCTCGTCGCCGTTCCCCTGCTCGTGGGCTGGCAGGTCTGGGGCGTCACGGCGCCCGAGGTCGCGGTGCCGGCCGCGCTGCGCATCCAGCATCCGTCGTCTAACTTCCCGAAGAGCTTCGAGACGCTCAAGAACCCGCTCGCCAACCCGAGCGACGCCGACGTCCAGGCGTTCGTCGAGCAAGCGAAGGCGAACGCGGTGGCGTTCATTCCGCAGGTCGCGGCCGACGTGAAGCGCTGGCGCGAAGCGAACGCGGACAAGCATCCGCTTGACTTCATTCCGACCGCGCCGATGAAGAAGTTCGTCGCGGCGCTGAAGGCGGGCGCGGTGGATCCGCAGACGGGCAGGGCGGCGCTCGTCGAGAAGTACCTATTCGAAGGTCGCGCGCTCTATGCGATGAACTGCCGGGCCTGCCACGGCGACAGCACGGGCGGCGACGGTCCGATGGCAGACGGCTTCAAGCTGCGCCCGATCAACTTCACCGATAGCGGCACCATCGAAACCATCGTTGAGGGCTACACCTTCTGGCGCGTGACGAACGGCGGCCCGGGGTTGCCCACCGAGGCGACGCCATGGGACTCGGCGATGCCGGAGTGGAAGCTGAGCCTCACGGAAGGGGAACGCTGGAAGATCATCCTGGCGGAGTACGACCTGGCGCAGAAGACGCCGCGCATTCCGGAGCAGCACTGACATGACCGCGCGCCGAAGCACGAAAACACTCGCGCTCGGCGCGGCCGCGGCGCTCGCCCTAGCGCTCGCGGCGGGCGCGCACGCCACCGACCGGCCGTCGAAATCGAAACCCGCCGTGACGCCCGAGCTTCTCGAGCAGGGCAGCGCCGTCTACTTCAGGCGCTGCAGCTTCTGCCACGGCCTCATAGGCGACGGCGATGGGCCGGCGGCGGAGTTCCTCGATCCGCGGCCGCGCGATTTCACGCTCGGCACCTACAAGTTCCGCACCACGGAGAGCGGCAAACTGCCGACCGACGAGGACCTCTTCCGCACGGTGAGCCGCGGCCTACCCGGCACCGCAATGCAGGCGTTCGACAACGAGGTGATCAAGAATGGGCTCACCGAGGATGAACGGTGGGCGGTGATCGCCTACATCAAGACGTTCGCGCGCGAATTCAAGGACCCCGCATTCGACCCCTACAAGCAGGTCATCGCGCTGCCGAAGAACCTGCCGGCGATGAGCGAGGCGACCATCGCGAAAGGCAAGGAGGTCTTCGAACACGCCAAGTGCTGGGAGTGCCACGGCAAACAGGGGCGCGGCGACGGACAGAAGGCGTTCGACCGCACCGACGACTGGGGCTTCCCGATCCGCATCCGCAACGTGACGCACCCGTGGAAGATCAAGGGCGGCACGGCGGTCGAGGACATCTACATGCGGTTCACGACCGGCATCAACGGCACGCCGATGCCTTCGTTCGTCGAGGGGGTCAAGAAGGAAGAGGACCGCTGGTACCTCGCCGCCTACATCAAGTCGCTGCAGCACAAGCTGACCGAGCACCAGGTGCTGAAACCGCAGCGCGCCGAGGGCGAGGTTCCGTCGGCGCCGGAGGACGCGGCGTGGGCAAAGGCCCAGCCGATGGACATGCGGCTCGCGGGTCAGGTGGTGGCGCCGCCGCGCTGGCAGAACCCGAGCGTCGAACTCGCCACGGTGCGGGGGGTGGCGAACGACAAGGAGATCGCGTTCCTCGTGCAATGGGACGATCCGTTCAAGGACGCGATCCACAAGGAGGACCAGGAGTTCGACCCGAAGGACATCGCCAAGGTCGGCGCGTACAACTCTTACGTCGATCCGTACAAGATGGTGCCGCGCAAGCTCGAGACGTTCCGCGATGCGGTGGCGCTCCAATTCCCGGTCAAGCTTCCCGAAGGCACCAAGAGGCCGCACTTCCTGCGGGGCGACGCGTCCAATCCGGTTCACCTGTGGGTGTGGAAGGCCGACTTGGAAGAGCAAGGCAAGCGCTCGGCCGAGGAGGCGATCGCGCGCGGCTGGAAGCAGCCCGCCAAGGCGCTGCCCGACAAGCAACAGCTGGTGAGCGGCAAGGCGCAGTGGAAGGAAGGCCGCTGGAGCGTGGTCATGAAACGCGCGCTCGTCACCGGCGACGGCTCCGGCGTGCAGTTTGTTCCCGGCGCGTTCATTCCCATGTCGATCAACGTCTGGGACGGCTCGAACGGCGAGCACGGCCTGCTGATGGCCGTGTCGACGTGGCACTACGTGTTCCTAGAGGCGCCCACGCCGATGCGGGTGTACGGCTATACCGGTTTTTCGGTGCTGCTCACCGGCGTCCTGGGTTTCGGGCTGATGAGGAAAGCGCAAAGGAGTGAATCATGAAACGCAAGACCACCGTACTGCTGGCTGCCGCCCTGCTCGCGCTTGCGAGCGGCACCGTTCGCGCCGATGCCGCCGCGGGGGCGAAGCTCTTCCAGGCGAAGAAGTGCCAGGAGTGCCATTACACCGACGGCCCGGCGAGGGAAAAGACGATCGCCGACCAATTGGCGAAGAAGGGCCCCGAGCTGTGGTACGCGGGCAGCAAGTTCCAGAAGGCGTGGCTCGCCAAGTGGCTGCAGGATCCCAAGCCAATCCGGCCACTGAAGTACAACTCGCTCACCGAGAAGAACTCGGGCAACCACCCAAAACTCGCCGCCGCCGACGCTGCCGCGGTGACCGATTTCCTGATGAGCCTGGTGTCGAAGGACATCCAGGCGGGTCTGGTCAAGCCCAAGATGAACCCGAAGGGCCGGCTGGTGTTCACCAAGAGCATGCCGTGCAGCGGCTGCCACCAGTTCCCCGGACCGAAATTCACCGGCGGGTTGAACGGCCCCTCGCTCGCCGCCGCGGGCGAGCGGCTCAACCCGGACTGGATTCTCGCTTACCTCAAGGATACGAAAACGTTCAAGCCGGTCAGGCAGATGCCCGTCTTCGCCGGCCTGCTGAACGAAAAAGACATGCAGGCGGTGGCGGAGTTCATCTCCACCTTCAAATAGCAATTGATGACCGGCGGTCGCGGAGGCAATGAGACATGAGCAGATTCGTCAACCTCGCAGCACTTCTGATTGCAGTCGGCCTTCCGGTGAGCGCGCCAGCGCGCGCCGCCGACGGCGAGCAGCTCTTCAAGTTCTATTGCGCGCAGTGCCATGGGCTGCAAGGCAAAGGCGACGGCCCGAACGTCACCAAGGATTTCCCGGTCGATCCGCGCAACTTCACCAAGGCCGACGAGATGAACAAGCTCTCGGATGCGGACATCCGCAACGTGATCCTGGATGGCGGGCCGGTGGCGGACAAGTCGCCCATGATGCCGCCGTGGGGCAAGACTCTGTCCAAGGCGGAAGTGGATGCGCTCGTCAAGCATCTGCGCAATCTGTGCAAGTGCAAGGGCAAGCCGTGACCGCCATGGCGCGATCGGGCAAACGAACGCTCGCCGATTACGTGATTTTCGCCGGCATGGCGGCCAATGCGGTTGTCATCGTGCTGATCCTCTATTTCTACGTGTTCTAGGAGCCGGTTTTTTCTGACTTGTCGCCTGAGGTTTTGAGATGAAGCTCAGCCACATGGACACGCGCGAGCAGGGCGGCACCGACAGGTACGCCTGGGCGGGACCGGCATTATTTGTCGTCGTGCTGGTCGCGCTAGTCGTGTTCTTCTGGTGGTTTCTCTGAAGGAGGCCGGACGTGAAGGACCATCTGGTTCCCCTCGTGGTGGCGTTTGCCGTCTGCGCGCTCGTCTTTCTCGGGCTCGACTACACGATCATGAAGATGATGGGTCTGACGCTCATCTATCAGCCTTGAAAGGGGCGCGCGTGAAGACGGGTTCGTGGTCGAAGGTCTGGATACCGTGGCTGCTGCTCGTGGCCGTCGCAATGCTTTTCGGCGCGGATCTGCTCGCGCCGGACGTGGCCATCGCCGCCGAGCCGGCCGCGGCCGCGGAGGCCGCCAAGGCGCCCGCCTTCCCGCCCGCGCCGAAGCTCTCCGCCGCCGACTACCCGCAGATCGCGGGCGTAAACGGGCGCGTCGCCGTCTGGCTCGCGGCACAGCTGCACCTGTGGTTCGCCGCGTTCGTGCTCGCGGTGCCGATCTTCGTGTTCGTGATCGAGGCGATCGGCATGGCAACGCGCGACGAGCGCTACGACAGCCTCGCCTACGAGTTCATCAAGGTGAGCATCACGGCCTACTCGCTCACCGCCATTCTCGGCGGGCTGCTGCTGTTCTTCCTGATCATCTTCTATCCCCACCTGTTTCAGTACCTCGCGACCATCTTCAGGAAGAGCATGATCTATTACGCGCTGCTGTTCTTCGCGGAGAGCGGCGTCCTCTACCTGTATTACTACGGGTGGCACTGGCTTCAGGGCGGGTTCAGGAAATGGATGCACCTCACGCTGGGGCTCGTGCTGAACGCGGTCGGCACGACCTTGATGTTCCTCGCCAACGCCTGGGTCACGTTCATGATGAGCCCGGCGGGGGTGGATGCCGCAGGCGTGTTCAGCGGCGACACCTGGGCGGCGATCCACAACGCGCTGTGGAACCCGATCAACATCCACCGCGTAGTCGCGAACGTCGCTTTCGGCGGATCGATCGTCGGCGCTTACGCGGCGTACCGGTTCCTGAACGCCGGCACGGCCGAACAGAAGGCCCACTACGACTGGATGGGCTATACCGCGAACTTCGTCGCGATCTCGGCGCTGCTGCCGCTGCCCTTCGCCGGGTACTACCTCACCGCCGAGATCTACGCCTACAGCCAGCAGATGGGCATCACCTCGATGGGCGGGATCTTCGCGTGGCTGTTCATCATTCAGGCGGTGCTGATCGGCACGCTGTTCCTGTCGGCGAACTACTACCTATGGTGCGGCATGGGGCGCAGCGACGGCGCGGTCCGCTACAACGGCTACGTCAAGTACCTCGCGATCGTGATCGTCGGCGCGTTCCTGGTCTGGTTCACGCCGCACACGCTGGTACTCACCAACGAGGAGCTGAAGGCGCTCGGCGGGCCGTACCACAAGTTCCTGGGGCCGCTCGGCATCATGCCCGCGAAAAACATTGCCGTGAACACGATGATCGTGTTCACGACGCTCAGTTTCCTGATGTACCGCCGCGCCAACAAGATTCCCACGGTGTCCTGGGTCAAGGCCGGCAATGCCGCGCTGGCCGGGCTGTTCGCCGCTGGAATCCTGAACATCCTGTTCCTCGGCGTCTATCACGGGTACTTCACCAACACCGTATACAAGGTCGCCTCTTCCATCCCGCAGGTGCTGACGACGCTCACCATCATCGTCGTCAGCACGGTCATCGACACCTTCATGTACCGCGGCGCAAAGGAGGTTGCGCCGCTGCGCTGGGGCCGGGTGCCCGACCGCGCGCAGTACGCGCTTTTTTTGCTGGCCGTGGCGTTCACCTGGCTGATGGGGCTGATGGGCTACATCCGTTCCGGGCTTCGCCAGCACTGGCACGTGACCGATATCTTCCGTGACGCCTCGCCCGATGCGTTCACGCCGACGCTCGGCTACGCGGCCAACGTGGTGTCGGTTGGCGCCCTCATCTTCATGGCGCTGGTCATCTTCGTGTTCTGGGTCAGCCAAGTGAGCGCCAGGCACACGGCCGCAGCCGGTTACTGGAAGGCCGAGGCCGCGTGAGTAATTTCCTCAAGGTCGTGGTGTTCAGCCTGCTGGTGATCGCGTTTTTCGCCGGCTTTTCCAATTTCGGCGTCCCGCAGATCGAGCCGGCGCCGCCGCCCAAGGAGGAGAAGCTGGAGCTCGGCGCGATGACCATCGACCAGTTCGTCGCGCTGGGCAAGAAGCTCTTCGAAGGCAAGGGCACCTGCACGCTGTGCCACAACCCCGTAGGCGGCCGCGCCCCGCTGCTCGACCGCGCCGCTGCGGCGGCCGCCGAGCGCCTGAACGATCCGCGCTACAAAGGCAAGGCGAAGAACGTCGAGGATTATCTGTACGAGTCGATGGTGGCGCCGTCCGCGTACGTGGTTTCCGGCTTCGGGAAGGCGGGAACCAACGACACGGAGAGCCCGATGCCCGACGCGTCCTCGGGCAGCATCCGTTTGTCCGAGGCGGAACTGAGGGCTGTGGTCGCGTACCTCCAGGACCTGAGCGGGGTCGAGGTGACGGTCAAGATCCCGACCGAGGTCGGAACAGAGCAAAAAGCCGAAGCGAAGCCCGCCCAGCGCCCGCCGGCCAAGAACGCGGAGGAGCTGATTGCGCAGTTCGCCTGCACCGCCTGCCACAAGATCGGGGCGCAGCCGGGCGGGCCGATCGGGCCGGACCTCAGCAAGATCGGGGCCACTAAGGATGCCGAATACCTGCGGCGCGCAATCCTCGACCCCAATGCCGACGTGGCGAAGGGCTTCGCGCGGGGCTTGATGCCAGCCAACTACGGCGAGCAGCTCTACGCCAGGGAGCTGGAAATGCTGGTGGCGTATCTCGTTGCGTTGAAATAGCGGGGACGAGCACGCGATGAAATGGCGAGTCCCCAGGCTGGCGCAGGCGGTGCTGACCGTCGCCGGCATCTACGCCGCGTTCAAGCTCGTGTTCGGTGTCCTCCTCGGCCAGCCGATCCCCTCGAGCCTGCTCACCATG
>MERG01000018.1:0-2299 GCA_001771985.1 Betaproteobacteria bacterium RIFCSPLOWO2_12_FULL_62_13
TAGGTCCGCGGATTGCGGCCGACCAATCCGGCGATGGAAGCGATGTTAATGATCTTGCCGCGCTTCTGTTTGATCATCTCGCGCCCCACGATCTGCGCGCACAAGAACGGCGCGGTGATGTTGAGGTCGAACACCTGCTGCCAGCGCTCGAGCGGCGTATCCTCCGGCGGCGCGACCCAGGCACGGCCGGCATTGTTCACCAGCACGTCGACGCGCCCGAACTTCCTGAGCGTCGCCTCCTTCATCGCTTCGATCTGATCGGGTCTGGTCACATCGCAGGCGACCGCCAGCGCCTGAACGCCCAGCTTCTCGAATTCGCGCGCTGCCTGCTCGCAATTTTCGATCCTGCGCGAGCAAACCACGATATTCGAGCCCGCCTCTGCAAGCGCGGTCGCCATTTGCAGGCCGAGGCTCGTCGCGCCGCCGGTTACGACGCTCACCCGCCCCTCCAGACACATCAATTCCTTTACCGTCGCCACAGAGATTTCCTTTTCACAAACCACAACTCATCGCCACAGAGGGCACAGAGAACACAGAGCACCCCCGCCCTAACCCTGCCTCATGAAGCGGAACGGAATCGTCTTGTCTGTCGTATATCAAGGGACAGGGAATTTTGTAGTTTCTCTGTGATCTCTGTGTTCTCTGTGGCTAATCGTCCTTCAGAAGTTGCCCTGCGATGATGTTGCGCTGGATCTCCGAAGTGCCTTCGTAAATTCGCACGATGCGCGCATCCCGATAGACCGTCTCGATGCCCGCTTCGCGCATGTAGCCCATGCCGCCGTGAATCTGCACCGCGCAATCCACCACCTTCGCCAGCGCTTCCGTGGTAAAGAGCTTTGCCATCGACGCTTCCAGCGTGCCGCGTTCGCCCCGCATCAGTGTCTCGATCGCGCGCTGCGTGAGCAACCGCGCGGCATCGCGCGCCACCGCCATGTCGGCGAGCATCCATTGCAGGCCCTGGTACTCGGCGAGCCTCCTGCCGCCCTGGGTGCGCACCTTCATGTAGTCCACGCACTGCCCGATGAGCTTGTCCATCATGCCGACGCAGCGCGCCGAGACGGTGACGCGGCCGGCGGTGAGCGTTTTCAGGGCCTGCACGTAGCCCATGCCCTCCGGGCCGAGCAGGTTTTCCGCGGGCACTTCGCAGTTGTCGAAGGCGAGCGGCGCCGTGCTGCAGCCGTGCATGCCCATCTTGAGTTCGTTCTTCCCGACGCTGAAACCGCGGAAATCGCGCTCGACGATGAATGCGGAGATTCCCTTGATCCCCTTTGTCTTTTCGGTCACCGCCATCACCGTGAACACATGAGCGACCCCGGCGTTGGTGATGAAAATCTTCTCGCCGTTCAAAATCCAGCGGTCACCGTTTTTTCCCGCCGTCGTACGCAGCGCCGCGGGATCGGAGCCCGCCTGCGGCTCGCTGAGCGCAAAGCTCCCGATCCACTCGCCGCTCGCCATGCGCGGAAGATATTTCTGCTTCTGCCGCGCGTTGCCGAGCGCGACAATTCCGGCGGTGGAAATCCCGGTGTGGTTGCCGATGAGCGTCGCGAAGCCGTAGTTGGTCTTGCCGAATTCTTCTTCGATCGCGCATTTTCCGGCGAGATCGAGCCCACTGCCGCCGTATTCTTCGGGAATGGTAAGACCGAAGAGCCCGATCGCGCGCGCTTTCTGCACAAGATCGTCCGGAATCGTGTCGTGCTCCTCGATCCAGCGCGAGCGCGGGTCGACTTCATCCCGGATGAAGCGCCGCACCTCATCGCACAGCATCCTCACTTCGGCGGAGAGTTGCATGTTTTTTCCTTTTCATCCATCCCAAAGATCGGAAAAGCAAAGATTAACCGCAGATGAACGCCGATGGACGCCGATTTCAATCAAGAACAAGCCAATGAGAACAAAAGAAGTTCACAGCGCAGGAAACGTCCGGTAATGTGCGGTTTTAGGTTCCCAATTCTCAGCGTTCTCTTCGACCTCTGGGCTAACGCCTTTCGATCTTCATTGTTATCGGCGTCCATCGGCGTTTATCGGCGGCTTCCCTGCATTTGATCTCGGACGGATCAGCGCGTCGGCGGCCTTCACGCCTCGGCCGCGCTCCATAACGAACAGGGGATTGATGTCCAACTCGCCGAGTTCTCCTTCGAGATCGACCGCCAGCGCGGAAAGCTTCACGATCGCATCGGCGAGCGCATCCACATCCGCGAGCGCACGCCCGCGCGCGCCGGCGAGCAGGGGATAGCCCTTGATCTCCCCGATCATCTCGCGCGCCACCGAACGCGTCACCGGCGCGAGACGGAACGCCACGTCC
>MERG01000018.1:2369-13677 GCA_001771985.1 Betaproteobacteria bacterium RIFCSPLOWO2_12_FULL_62_13
GATATGTGCGTTTTTCTTATAAGCGCGCGCGTTGGAGACCACCTCATCATACGCATTGGCAAGCTCGCCATCCGAGGCGATTGCGAGCCGTACCGCGCGCGCTTCGGTCTTGTGCGAAATGTCAGGCGACTGCACCTTGATTGCCACCGGATAGCCGATGCCTTTGGCCGCCGCCAACGCTTGCTCTCTGGACGTTGCGAGTTCTTCCTGTGTCACGCCGATGCCGTACTCCGCGAGGATGCGCTTGGCGGCATGTTCGGACATGTCGCTGGTTTTCCCCGCGAGCGCCCGCCTCGCATCAGGCTTGCTCAGTCTCAGGGCCGTCTCGGCGCGCCGCGTTTCGTTGCGGCGCTTCGCCCCGGCATACCATGACAGCGCCGCCAGCGCGCGCCCGCAGCGCACCGGCGACTTGTAGTGCGGGATGCGGGCTTCCTCGAGCATCCTGTAGGCCTCTGGCGCGACCGCGTCGCGCGCACTCCAGGCAAGCAACACCGGCTTGTCGATCGTCCTGGTGACGGCGACGATTTCCGCCGCGATCTTCGCCGCAAGCTCGCCCTGGAGTGAGGCGTTGATCATCGCCACACAATCGACGTTGGGATCATCCGCGATCACCTGCAGCGTTCTATTGATGAGGCTAGTGTCGTTGAAGATGGCGGCAGTGACGTCCACGGGGTTGAGGAGCGAACCGAAGCTCGGCACAAACCCGCGGAGCTTCTCGATCGTGTCCGGCGCGAGCCGGGCGAGCTCCATGCCGCGGCCGATGCATTCATCGGTCATCAGGATGCCTCCGCCGCCCGTGATGGTGATAATGGCGAGCCGGTTGCCGCGCGGCAGCCTCCCGCAGCGGAAGGCGCGGCCGTAATCGATCACATCCTGAATGTCCTCCACCTGGATGATCCCGCTCTGCTCGAAGGCGGCCTTGTAAAGCGCCATTGCCCCGCCCAGGTTGGCGGTGTGTGAGGCGGCCGCTTTCTGCCCCTGCTCGGTATTGCCAACCTTCCACATGAGGATCGGCTTGCCTCCAGCGAGCGCCCTGTTGCCGACCTCCACCAGGCGGCGCGCATCCTTCAGCCCTTCGATATAGCCCACGATGATTTCAGTCTTCTGGTCCTGTATGTAGTAGTCTATAAAATCGAGGGTGGAAACCCCGATTTCATTGCCGGTCGTCACCGTCTGGCGGAAAGCGAGCCCGCCGTCTTTCGAAGACAAATTCATCACCGAAAAGCCGAAGCCGCCGCTTTGCGACACCATGCTCACCGCGCCGGGCTCATAATCGGCGTTGAACGCCGACCCGAAGCCCGCGTACACGCTGTCGGCGGCATTGATCATGCCCTGGCAGTTGGGACCGATGACGCCGATGTCGAATTCGCGCGCGATTGATTCGAGTTCCTGCTGCATACTCACTCCGCGACCCCCAACCTCAGAGAAACCGGAACTGAAGATGATTGCGTATGGCACGCGTTTCGCTCCGCACTGGCGCAGCACCTCGGCGACGCGCGTGGCGTTGACCAGGACCAGCGCGAGATCCGGTGCTTCCGGAAGGTCCACGATCGACGCATAGCACTTCACGCCGGCGATTTCCTGATAACGAGGATTGACCGGGTAGAGCCGGCCCCGGCAGCCGTGCGAGGTCAGGAATTTGAGCGGCTGGCCGCTGATGGTGTTGAGGTCTTGCGATGCGCCAATGATGGCGATCGCCCGCGGATTGAAGAACCGCTCCAGGTCCGTTCGCATTTCCTGCCGATCCTCTGACTAGGTTCGCGGGGCACGGAACGCGCCGCAACTATGTAGCGCAGCAGTGCGCGGAGCAAGGGCGACAGGCGCCGGCTACCGATTTTCGAACGCGAAGCCCTTCTCGCGGAACAGCCTGACACAGGCATCAACCGCGCCCGGATCGAACTTCGTGCCGCGGAACTTGGTGATTTCCGCGAGTGCCGCATCGATGCTGAGGCCCGGCCGATGGAAACGCTGCGAGACCATGGCCTCCACCACGTCGGCCACGGCGAGAATGCGCGCCTCGAGCAGGATCTCGTCGCCCTTCAGCCCGCGCGGATAACCCGAGCCGTCAAGCAGCTCGTGATGCTGCAACACGATCTCGGCGATGGGCCACGGCAGGTCGATCCCCTTCAGGATGTCGTGGCCTGCCTGCGGGTGGGTCTTGATCAGGGCGTATTCAACCTCCGCAAGCCTGGACGGCTTGGTAAGGATCTCCGCGGGAGTCTGGATCTTGCCGATGTCGTGCACCACCCCGGCCAGGCGTAATCCATGCGCCTGCCCTACGCCGAGCCCCATCTCGCGGGCGATCGCCGCGGACAGAGCGGCCACGCCGCGCTGATGCCCCGCGCCGTAGGCGTCGCGCAGCTCCGCCGCTGCGGCGATCGCGGTGATCGCGCCTTCCATGCTGTGCAGCAGCCGCTGCTCGCTGCGCCGGCGTTCGGTCACGTCGTGCAGGTTCACGATACCGACCATTTCGCCGTCGAGGTCGAACGCCCCGCTGGCGATGCCCTCGACTAGCCGCCAGCTTCCGTCGCGATGACGCATCCGGAACTCGGTTTTCACACGCTGGCTCCCCCCCTGCAATACACGCTGATAACTATCGCGAACTTTTGCGAATTCATCGGGATGCACGAGTTCGAACAGCGAGCGGCCGATCCGCTCGGGGGCGCGGTGGCCGAGCATGCGCTCAACGGCGGGACTCTGGTACCTGGTGGTGCCTTCGGCATTGACGACGACGGTGACGTCGTTGCCGTTCTCGGTCAGCGCGCGGAAGTAGGCTTCCCGGCGCTTGAGCTGTTCCTCCGCTGCCTTGCGCTCGGTGATGTCCTCGAACACCCAGATCGACTTGGTGCCGTCTTTCTCGCGGTCTGCCGCCCGGCCGGCGAGATGTACCCAGATGAGCGACCCGTCCTTGCGCCGGAAGCGGGTTTCGGTCCGGTAAATGCGACCTTGGGCCAGTTCCGGATACGCGTCGCGGCCGAGTTTCTCGTAATCCTCCCGCGCCGGATAGACGATTTCCGTGCTCTTGCCGATGAGCTCGTTCTTCTCATAGCCGAGCATCTCCGCGAACCGGCGGTTGACGCGCTGGATCACGCGGTCCATTGCGAACGCGATCCCCACCACCGCATTCTCGAAGATCAGTTCGAGTTCGATCAGCACGGCGTCCATGTTCGCTTGAGCCTGCTTGCGCTCGGATATATCCATGGAGGTGCCGACAACGCCCAGCATTTTGCCTTCGGCGTCACGCAGGATCGCCGCGGATAGCAGGCTGGTGAACAGTTCCCCGCTCTTGCGCCGGTTGACAATTTCGCCCACCATGCCGTCGCGCTCCAGCACGCTGCGGCGCACCGCGTCGCCCGCCGCCGGATCGGCGTACAGCATGTTCATGGGCTTGCCCAAGACCTCCTCGCGCTGATAGCCGAACGTGCGCTGCGCCGCCGGGTTGAATTCCACGATGCGGCGATCCCGGTCCGCGGCGACGATCATGGCGAGCGACGAATCGATGATCCCCCTTGCGTATTGCCCGGACATGCGCAGCGCGGCTTCCGCGCGCTTCAACTCGGTCACGTCCTGAAAGATGTAAAGCCGCCAGGACCGAGGCAACCCGGAAGATGCGCCGACCGACCGGACGAGGAATACTTCGCCGGGGGAGGGAGAAAACTCGAACTCAGTCTGGTCGCTGTCAGGCGGACCGGCAAATGGGTCGTCCTGCTGCGGGCCGATCAGCGCCGAGGGGAATGCCGACGAGTCAGCCGGAACGGCAAATGGGGCGTCCTGCTGCGGAAACAGTTTCCAATAGACCTTGCCGATGAGGTTCTTGACAGGCACGCCGGCACGCTTCGCGTAGGCCCGGTTGGCGCGGACGATACAGCCGGTCTCATCGTGCATGAAGATCGGCTGCGCCAGCGCATCTACGGTTTGGGTCCACGCCCGGGATGCCCGTTCGACACGCTGAGAGAACACTTCCTGTTCGTGCAGCAGCGCGGTCAGTTTCTCCACGTGCGCGCGCGCTGCCGCCAATTGCGCCCGGAGTTGCTCGACTTCGGCAAGACGCTGTTCGCCGCCTGTGCCAGGAAGGTTAGCCATCGGACATTCCCCGCTTGTTGTCACCCTTGCGTCCCACAATAGTCAATCCGCCCATAAAATTCAAGCTCTCTTGACGAACGTTGCACCCAGCCGCGGATGCACCAGAACGGCATTCACGATGCCGAGGCGGCGAAGGGCTCCTCGTTGATGAAACCTTCTTTCAGCAGCATCGGAATCACTCCCCCGGCAATCACGATCTCCGCGAGCAGCGGCGCCAAGGGCTTGCCTCGAATCGACTTGCCGCGGGTGACATTCTCGACCTCGCCGGAGAAAAAATCGACCCGCGCAATATCGCCGTCCTCGAAGATCGCTCCGGAATTCAGATCATGGCCGAACCGGCGTTGACGTTGAGATTCACGCCCGTGATGTGACGGCTCTCATCCGAGGCGAGGAAAAGTACCGCATCGGCAGTATCCTGCGAATCGACCAGGCACCTCAACGGATTCGCGGAGGCCTTCTTTTCGATGGTCGCCGCGTCCCAGACCTTCTTCACGCGCGGGGTCAATGTCGTGCCCGGGGACACCGTATTCACGGTAATTCCGTACGGCCCGAGCTGTTTGGCGAGGTGCTTGGTAAGCGCGATCAATCCCGCCTTGGCGCACGCGTATGGGATGTTGGAGTTGGTGCCCGGGTTCGGGCCCGTCCCGCTCTGAGAGCCCAGGTTGATGATGTGTCCTTTTTTCCTTTCCATCATGATCCTGGCCACGGCCCGGACGCAAAGGAATGCGGACTTAAGATTCAACGTGAAGATCCGGTCCCATTCTTCGTCAGAAATATCGGTAACGGGGGCAAGACTTTGCCATCCTCCAACGCCGTTCACCAGAATGTCGACGGCGCCCCAACGGTCCAACACCGCCTTCACCATCCCGTCCACCTCCTGGGACCGCGTAACATCTGCCTGAAGAACCAGGGCCGAACCACCCGCCGCTTCAATCTCGGCCCCTACGCGTTTTCCTTCCGGAAGATTCCTGCTAACTATGGCGACTGAAGCGCCCTCGCGCGCGAAAGTCTTTGCGATCGCCTCGCCGATCCCGGCGCTCGCTCCGGTCACGATGGCCGTCGCCCCGGAAAGTCTGCCTGCTCCCGACATCTGCAAATTCCCCTTCTCCATGGGACTGAAGCCTCGAATTCATATTGCCGAGAACGCGGCCCGCTTGAACCCGTTGTCAGCGCGCCTCGATGTCCTGCGGATCCAAAACCATGGATCCGTGCGATTTTGAGATCGACGGGGTCAGTCGGAACACAGTTTGAAGACTGATTCTATAGACATCATCGGCATGCAAGTAGAAAGTTGCGTCTGAATCACTCTTAAACCCAAGATTGAGAATCAACGGCTAGAATTCAATTGGATGCACCGGGGCGGGACCTTGGTCCCGCTTGAAGACACCTATGTTCCGGAGGAGGAAGATCATGAGGCATGCCCTGCTCACCGCGGGTGCTGCGGTGCTCGCTGTGCTGTCTAAACGCACGCCGCGGGCATGCGCGGATCTGTCAGCGCGCCGCGTTGTCGCTTTGCGCGGTGGCAGGATCTGCTGGTCTCGCGCTATGATTGCGCTTCGAAACTGACTTCGACGCACCACCACGATGAGAGCCGCGCCCCCGGCTGCCCCAGTCGTTCCGCAATCGTTCAAAGAAGTATGGCTGATCTCGGCCGGGCACGGCTTCACGCACTGGTATACCGCGACCTTCTACCTCCTGCTGCCACTGATCGGCAGGGAATTCGGCCTCTCCTTCACCGAGATCGGGTTCGTCATGACGATCCAGAGCCTGGTCGGCGCGATTTCCAATCTTCCCGGCGGGATACTGGTGGATGCGCTCGGCAAGAGGGGCTACCTGATGGCGGCATCGCTGTTCTGGGTCGGCTTTCCCTACGCGCTGATGGCGCTCACCCACAACTACTGGATGCTGCTCGCGTGTGTCACGCTGGTGGGCATCGGCAACAATCTCTGGCACCCCGCCGCCATTTCGGCTTTGGCCGATCACTATCCCGAGCGCAAGGGCCTGGTCCTTTCCTTGCATGGCATGGGCGGCAATGTCGCCGAGTCGCTGGCGCCGCTCGTGGTTGGCGCTTTGTTGGCGTGGTTCAGTTGGCGCACGGTAGTCGTCATCAACGTGGCGCCCGGCATCGTGATGGCGGTGCTGATCATCGCGATGCTGGGCGCGCTCAGCATGGCGAAGGCCGGGGGCAAGCCAGCGTTCAACCCCGGCGCCGAGTCACGCAGCACCAACAATTACCTGCGCGATTTCATGAGCCTGGTCAAGAACAAGCCGCTGATGCTGGTTTCGTGCAGCGCGGCGTTCCGTACCATGACGCAGTCCGGGCTGCTCACCTTCCTGCCGGTGTATCTCGCGTACGAACTCAACTACTCGCCTTTCGTGGTTGGCCTCAGCATGACGGTGCTCCAGATCGCAGGCTTCGTCGCGGCGCCGATTGCGGGACACCTTTCGGACAAGATGGGCCGCAAGCGCGTGGTGATTTCGAGCATGATCCTCACGGCGGTGATGATCGTCGGCATGGTGCTCGCCGGGCGCACCGTCGTCTTCATCTTCTTCATCGCGCTCGTCGGTTTCTTCCTCTACGCCTTGCGGCCGGTGCTGCAGGCGTGGGCCGTGGAGTGCACCCCGAAAGAGTTCGCCGGCACGGGCGTCGGGCTTCAGTTCGGGATCACCGGGTTGGGCGGCAGCGCCTCCCCGGCGCTCTTCGGCATAATCGCCGATGTTTTCGATCTATACACCGGTTTCTATTTCCTCGCCGGCACCATCGCATTCGCCAACGTGCTGGTCTTGTTCATGCCAGACGGCAAGCCGGCCAAGGTGGCGGCTGCCACGGCAAATTGAATGACCGGCGCGGGTCCCGCCCGTTCCGCAGGGGACCTGAGCACGAAGTCGAGCTCATCGCGCCGGCGGTTGAGTAAGGCCGCCCGGCGAAAACCAGAAACTCGCACCGCGGTCGGGGTCCGTGTCGCGCCCCTTGGCAAGCGGCAGGGTTGTCATAGAGGCTTTACCTGATTGGCAAAGCCGGCGCGGTCTGCGATTCTTACACTTACTAGTTGCACGTCGGGTTGCCTGCGTTATCGGAATGTCCGGCTGTGTGAGGGCTCCGGGCGGCACATTCGCTGTGGAACGCGCCGCCGGAGGGTTTTACCGTGAGCGTGCATATTGTGGAATGTCGAGGGTGATGAAAATGGAGAACAAGATCAGGGTTGCCATCGTCGACGATCACGCTGTCGTGCGCGAAGGCTTGCGGCGCATTCTTGCGGGCGCCGACGAGCTGGAGGTGGTTGGCGAAGCCGCAGACGGGGTTGCTGCGCTCGGTCTTGTCCGCGGCCGGAAATGCGACCTGATGCTGCTGGATGTCTCCATGCCGGGAATGAACGGGTTCGACGTACTCCATGCCATCAGGCACGACGGCGCGGGCATTTCGGTCTTGATGCTCAGCATGCACCCTGAAGATCAGTTCGCGCTGCAGGCATTGAAGGCCGGCGCCGCGGGCTATCTCAACAAGAACACCGGACCGTCGCAGCTTCTTGCGGCGATCCGAACCGTGGGCCGGGGACGCAAATACGTCAGCGCGGCTGTGGCCGAAAAACTTGCGTGGGATGTGGACAGCGGTCGCGCCAGGCTGCCGCACGAAAGCCTAGCAGACCGCGAGTTCGACATATTGCGGTTCATCGCGTCCGGCAAGACGGTCGGCCAGATCGCGCGGCAGCTAAATCTGAGTGTGAAAACCGTGAGCACCTACCGCGCGCGGCTGCTGCAAAAGATGAACATGAAAACCAACGCCGAACTCACGCGTTACGGGGTCGAGCACGGGCTGCCCCTTTGAGCAAGCGTGAAAGCTGTGCGTGCGTCAAGGCGCGCGGCGCGCCCGGTCAAATTTTTTCGAGATTGTCTGGACCCAACACTGGCCGCTGCCGGCGCTGCGAGAGGCCGCCATTCGTGCGGTGATGCGTTCAGGACGGAAGCATCTCCTTGAAGGCGACTGTCCTACACGAAAATCAGAGTTTGTCCTGCTTCCTTTTCCCGGGATCGCAATTAAGCTTGCGGAGCCGGTGCAGATGCCGGCGTTCGTTCCCTCATTATGGTTCTGTGAGAAAAGGAGAGCAAAATGGCAGCCGAAGCGAGATCCGTATCGATTGAACCGCAACAAAGATCGCGACTTCTCGAGGTCTCCTGGCAGGATATCAACGAGCCGGGGGCGTATGTTGAACTGGGAACGGGCGATCTCTATCGCATCCCGAAGGAAGCGTTGATCCTGGGCGCTTCACCGCTCATTCACAAGGAAAGCAGCGGGGCATCAAGATTCATGCAGGTCAGCAAGAACCCGTTTGTCACGACTCTTGAAGCGCGGATGACCTGCTGCGAACACAACATCACGCCGAACTTCTGATTGCTGCTTCATGAGTGAAACCGGCCCGCGGCGCCTGATGCGATAGCAGAGGATCAGAGTATCCGTGCGGCGCAGGCGCGGCAGGCCGGATCAGATTAGTGCGCCGCCACGCGGTTTGTCGTGGCGGCCTTTTCTTTCGGGCGCAGCGATCGCGTGACGCGGCGTTTCGGGAAGCAAGCGCAGCGCCGCTCCGTTGCACCCATGCCGTCTTATTGAGTCTTGTGCCTCAAATCTCCCTTCTCCTTTCGGGAGAAGGGGCGGGGATGAGGGCTGAGCGTTGTCATGCATTTCTGCAATGCTCAGTAGTTCGCCAACAAAAAGGAGGCGTGATGACGGAAGCCAAAAGAGCTGCTCTGCCGGGAGCCGTGCCGAAACAGACGGCGGATCCGGGCGATCTTCACCGCGGCGCGGCAGCCGGAGCCGGTCCCACCGGGAAGACCGGTCTGGAGCAATATCAAGAGAACGAAATGATGTTGCCGCAATTGCAGCGCATACTGGAAACGACGCGCCGCGCCTTTGAGATCGGCCCGCACGCGGCGCAACGCCCCGAGCAGCAAGACGCGCAACTGATTGCGACTCCGGTCGCGCGGCGCCAGGGCAGAATGGCGAGTCGTTATCTGGCGGGCACGGGCAGCGCGACCTACGCCCGGGGCCGCACAAGCCCCTCGCGGTGGCCGTGGCCGGGAGTGTAGCAAAGCGCGCCGGCGTGCGCGGAGGGCGCCCTCACGACTCACGCACATTGTGCTATGCTTATCGCCCGCCTCGCTGTGAACTCTCACGCGGCGGACGCAATAGGAATGGGGTTTCAGATGCGAATGGAAGTTCACGTTCACGGCAGTGCGTTTCTGTGCAAGGGGGCGCGGCTGTCACAGGTCGAGCAGGCATTGCGCCCCTGGCTCGAGTACCTGGATGTCGATACGCTCGCCGAGGCCGCCAGTCTCGAACACGAAGAGCCGGGTATCGTTTTTGACACTCGGGAGCGTACCGTCAACGTCTGCTGGACGGGAGAGGTCGGCCGCAGCTTCCACAACCGGCTGACCGAAGCTTTCCATAATCTGGGGCCGCTCACCGAGTATGCCTCGGAAATCGAAGTCACCTACTATCCCGAGCACGGCGACGACGAGTTCTACCAGATGTTCGTCGGCCCAACGCCCGAGGCCATCCACGATTTCCGCCGTCAGTGTGTAGTCGAGGACGTCTCGAACATGCTCTCGCGCCACCTCGGCAAGCAGGAGGTCGACCAGGTGGCGGCGCTCATCAATCAGATGTTCGACACCGATCTCGCAGCCAGGCGGGCTGCGGGCGAACAAAGCCCGTCATCGACGGTGATCCCGCTGCATCCCCGAAACAAGCACCTGCATTGAAAATCCGTGAGAACGTAAGTTCGTGAAATCGGAAGTGGGGAGAGGAAACCCCGTCGGACGCGCGCGCCTCTCGCCTTTCTCCTCTCTCCTCTCTCCTCTCGCCTCTCGCCTCTCTCCTCACCTCTCACGCCTCACTCTTGGCGCGCCGGCTCACCACGCCGCTGCCCGTGAGAAGCAGTGAATTGGCGACGAACACCGGCCACACGCCCAGCACGGTACCGAGCGTGCCGAACGCCAGCGGCACGGCGATGTGCATGAAATTGTTGAGGGTGAGACGCAGGCCCAGCGCCTCGCCTGAACGGCCGTGCGGTGCTCGGCTATAGATGAGGGTCAGCGTCAGCGGCTGCCCGCAACCCATCCCGAGACCGAGCACGAAGGCGATCGTCCCCAGCAGAACGGCGCTCTCGAACAGCGGGAACAGCAGATAGGCCGCCCCACCCACAAAAAGCGACGAGGTCAGCACCGCCTCAGCGCCCCAGCGCCTGACCAGCGCCGGCATCACCAGCCGCACGACGAAGGCCGCGGCGGCGAACATGCTCAGAACCACGCCGATCGCTGACGCGGAAAGCCCCACCTCACGGCCATAGATCGGCATGTAGAACTGGATCAGGTCAGTGCCGGTCAGAATCGTGGCGCTGCTGATCATCGCGCGGCGCAGCGGCGCATTGCCGAGCAGGTTCTTGGCATGCACCACGTGATCTTCCTCCGGACTTTTGTGCGCGCTCTGCCGGCCGACCCGGCTTGCGAAGACCATGATCAATACCGGCACCAGCGGCATCGCGGCGAGATAAAGATAGCTCGTGGCATGCCCGAAGCCGTCGATGGAAAATCCGGCGACGAGCGGTCCGACAAAGCTCGCGACGGCCATCACCAGGCCGTAGTTGGTGTAATTTCGGGTGCGGTCGTCCGCGGCGCTCAGGATGCCCACCAGGTTTTGCACCGCGACGTTGTAGAACACATGGGAAGCACCGATCAGGGCAGCGGAGGCATAGAGCGCAGGCAGCGTGGGGGAAAGGTACGGCACCACCAGGCCGAGGGCCAGACCGATCGATCCGCCGAGCATGGGCGGACGCATGCCGAGGCGGTCGCACAACTTGCCGGCATAAAGCGCAAGCAGCATCGGAAACAGCGAATACGTCGCGACCAGGGCGCCGATGTAGACCTGCGGCGCGCCGAGCTCGATCGCGAACAACGACACCAGGACCTTGCTGCCGCGCAGGCTGATCATGTTGCCCAGCACGATCAGAAAGACGATGTAGATCGACATGCGTTATCGCGCCGGCGCACCGCGGCTCGCATGCGCGCCGAGCGCGAGCGCTGCGTAACTGACCCAGAACACGACCTTCAAGCCGAGCACCGCACCGACTGCTCCGAAGGCGGCCGGTGCCGCAACGTGCATCACGTTGTTGATCGCGATGCGCAGTCCGAGCGCCTCGCCGACCCGGTTTGCAGGGGAACGGTTGTAAGTCAG
>MERG01000019.1:0-307 GCA_001771985.1 Betaproteobacteria bacterium RIFCSPLOWO2_12_FULL_62_13
CAATGCCCGCCCGACGTCATGAATCACAATCTCGAAACCGTGCCGCGCCTCTACAAGCAGGCGCGCCCCGGCTCCGACTACCGGCACTCGCTGAAACTTCTGAAGGACTTCAAGGCCCGCTTTCCCCACATCCCGACCAAGTCGGGGCTGATGGTGGGCATAGGCGAGACCGACGAGGAGATCGTCTCTGTGATGCACGACCTGCGCGCGCATGAGGTGGAGATGCTCACCATCGGGCAGTATCTGCAGCCTTCCCCGCACCACCTGCCGGTCGCGCGCTACGTCGAGCCCGCGGTGTTCGAGCAAT
>MERG01000019.1:359-2505 GCA_001771985.1 Betaproteobacteria bacterium RIFCSPLOWO2_12_FULL_62_13
CGTGCGCTCCAGCTATCACGCGGACCAGCAGGCGCACGAAGCCGGCGTTGCCTGATTTCGGAACCAAAGCCCTCTGTCACATAGAACTGAGGCCGCAGAGAAGCGCAGACGCCGTGAGCGATGATTACCACAGGCTCTACGACGCGATCAAACGGCTTCCCGGCGTACACGAAGGCCAGTCGCGCTTCGGCAGCCCCGTCGCGTTCTTTCGCGGGCGGCGGGAGTTCGCCCACTTTCACGAGCGTGAGGAGATCGACATTCGGCTGACCGCGGATGGCGTTGCGAGACACCGGCGGCTGCTCGCGAAAGTGCCGAACTGGTGTCCCAACCCCTACTCCGACGACTGGGTCATCGTGCGCTTGCGTGGCAGCGAGGTGGACACGACGCTGAAGCTCGTCAGGAAAGCGCACGAGCGCGCGGCGTAACATCTCCTTTCAACCCACAGCCGCACCTCAACTCCTGCCGATCGCGCGCCGCCGAAGCTGCCGCGCCGGAAGCGAAAGCGCCGCTTAGTTGGACATTCCGGATCGCGAGCGAGTATATTGCTCTAACCAGTTTCATCCTTAACAGTCTGTTGAAAAGCGCCAAGAGAACCGTTCGTATCGAGCGTAGCGCAGCGGAGTCGAGATACGGACGGGTTCCCGGTCAAAGAGTTGGCACGCGTCGACTTCGGGCCTTCGGCGCTACGCTCAGCGCGAACGGAGAATTTCAACAAACTGTTAATGTGAAACCATGCGAAACGAGTTCACCGCCATCATCGAGCGCGACGGAGAGTGGTTCATCGCCTATTGCCCGGAAATTCCCGGCGCGAATGGTCAGGGCCGCACGAAGGAAGAAGCGCGCCAGAGCCTGGCTGATGCGATCGCGCTGATCCTGGAAGACAGGCGCGAAGACGGGCAGCGCGGCGCGCCGCCGGATGCCGAGCGCGATACCGTCGTGTTGACGTGAAACGCAGGGCGCTGCTCTTGCATCTGCGGCAGCCCGGCTGTTACCTGAAGCGCGAGAGCTCGTAGGGCGGGAAAGCGCAGCGCATCCCGCCGGTCGGCAGCCACGAGATCTCGACTGCCGCTGTTTCATGACCGCCCAGCAGGAAAAAGCCTTCCGCCAGAACCCGGTCGGCGCGACCAGCGACATCGTCAAGAAAGTGTTCGGCGCGTTGCGCTGACCGCTCATTTGCCAGCGACCATCCAAGGATTTTCTGGCCAGATCGGCGAGGTTGAGGTGGCCTTCCTTCGAAATCTCCACGTGTAGCGCGGGTTCCGTGACCCGCGGGTCAGACAGCACCAGGCCACGCCGCAAGAGCGAGCGCCACTCCACGTTCGCGGTTGCCTCGCGGAACCCGAGCATCGGCCGCCCATCCTTTTCTTCGAGCGCAAACTGCTGCATACGCAAGGCGAGGGTGAACGGATTGAAGGCGATCTTCGCGACGCGCGCGCGGCGCTGGAGTTGCTCCTCAGCGATCCGCTGCAGCTCGCGCTTCGCGAGCCACGGCGCGAGCACGAAACCTGCCAAGGCATAGACCAGCAGCAGCGCGATCGCGACGACGGATGCGACGGACGCGATGCGAAGAGCACGGTGACGCCGCGGTTTGGTTTCAGAGGGGCGATTCATTCGTCCGAGCGATAACGTTTAGCGCATTGAGCGGCGTTCCCATCGTTCGTTCCACGCAACTTGCCAGAGGAGCGTTTTTCTTCCCATTTTCAACGTCAGGAACGGCTGGTTGTCGTTAGATCCCGACGCATCAGCGAGCAGAGCCCGAAAAAGCCAAGAGCGGTTACAAATGCTTACAACAACTTACACATCGTCGGGCACACTCGCAGTATCGTGTTGTCGTACATCGGGTAGAGCCGTTGACCCACGGCAAAGGAGGTTTTGATGAAAAGCTCGATCGCTGCAGTGCTGCTGGCGATGACTCTCGCGGGTTGTGTGGCCGTGCCGTACTATGAGCCGGCTCCAAGTTATGGTTACGACTCCCCGGGGTCCTATTATTACTCACCGCCGCCCGCCACGTTTCACTTCGGCTACCAGTATCACCGCCACGACCACCGCCGGTACCGCCGTTGATTCATGGGCGGACATCTCGCAGAGTCAAGCCGATTGTGACGAGAGATCTGATTACTCCTGCTGTCGCAGGTTCCGCTGAAAG
>MERG01000019.1:2618-9431 GCA_001771985.1 Betaproteobacteria bacterium RIFCSPLOWO2_12_FULL_62_13
CGTGCGGACTGATACGATCAGATTCTCGTCGGTCAATAAGACCGCGTCCACGTGGGGAGCCATTTTGTCCCGCGAAGCCGGGAACGTTCCGAGCAACGTGCTGAGCGCGCTGATCGCACGGTTATAATCGCGGTAGTCCTCCTCCACCCGATCTTTTGCCCGAATGGCTTCGGTGACCCAGGCGCCGGTGCGGTTGTCGGCCCGCATGTGTTCCTGAAGCGCCTTGATGCTGCTCGACAGCTTCAGTCGGTAGCGCTGGCTCGAGGCCCACCGCAGGAGGATCTCGCGGCTCGTCAACAGATAGTCATCTGCGGCGTAGGCAAGATCGGCGACGGCGGCAACGCCTTCCTGGTGAAGCTTGCGAAAATGAGCGTCGACGGCCTCGGCATGCTCGTAGAACTTGCGCAAGACTACCGGGTTGTCCACCGCGATCGCCCGAACCGGAGCGCTGAGTGCGGTGTCCATGCGCAGGCTCGCATCCTTTACCAGCGCGGTGATTTCATCCCGCAGTTGTTGTGTCCTGAACTCGCTGTAGCCCCAGTATCCGAAGGCCGAGGTGGCGGCTGTGGCAGCAAGCGCTATGACAACAGTTTTCGTCTTCGACCCCGAGAAGCGCATGGCGATAACCTCCTCTGGAGAATAGCTTTATACCTTAAATCAACTTCGGTCGACAAGCTTTTGTCATAAAACCGGAACTAGTTCCTCAAAAATCAGCTTTCTGACAAGCAGAGACCGCTGACGCATGTGAAAAAATCCCCGTCCCAGGGGCGGGGCGGGGTGAGAAAGGAGTGTGTATCCGTCGCGGCTCGCTTTAACCACAGCCATTCCGGATATTGCTGCGCTGGCGCCACCCTCGTTCCCGGATCTGCTCTCCGAACCATGGAATCCTCCCTCGATCATCGTTGGTGTCCCGAGCACAAAGATACATCTCGCGTGGCGCGCGCGAGGCGCTACGTTGGCTCCCTCACAGCCCTGCAGTTGCATTGTTCAGACCAGGATCTGACACGTTTGATCTGATTAAGAGGTACGGAGCGTAACGGCAGGATGGCGCGCATAGTGGCTGTTCTTGTACGGTAAACGCAAACGATTGTCCGGTTAGTACTGCCTGCGCCTCGCCTCCGGTACGTGCCTGAACTTCCGGAGCGCCTTGGCTATTGCGCCTTGGCGCCTACGGTCTTGATCACTCTCGCCCACTTTGCGGTTTCCTCCCGAATCACCACGGTGAACTGTTCGGGAGTGTTGGTCTCGACATCGACACCGACGGCAGCCATCTTGTTTTTCACAGCGGTGTTGTCGAGGGCCCTGACCGTTTCCTCGTTGAGGCGCGCGATCACCACCAGTGTCTCGACGTCCATCGGACCGGCATCCGTCAGCAACCGCCGGGGAGCGTGCTCGCCCAATTCGAAACCGTCTATCCTACGTTGCAGCAAAGTGCCGCCCGCTCGGCAAAACTGAGCCGACAGCACCTGCACCAGCCGGTACGGATTCACCGAGTGCCCGTGCTCGGGGAAAAACAGCGCACTCCGGTATTGCGGTCCCAGCGCCGGCTCGAGTTCGCGGATCGCGCTGCCGGTGAGCACTTCGGTACGCACGCCCGCAGCCTCGCGGATTTCGCGCACCAGCGCCGAGCCCAGCGCGCCGTTTTCCTGCTCGTCGCGGTCGACGACTGTGACATCGTGGCCGTCGCGCTGCAGATAGCTCGCGCAGCAGTTGCGGGGGGATCGGATTGTCGGCAGTGCGGCCGCGCTGGATGTCCACACGCGAGGAAAAGCGCTGCCCGTCGGTCAGCGTCACCGCGAGCTCCGCGCCGAAGTGATTGTCGGCGGCGAACTGGCCCGGACGGTGGGTCTCCGAGCGCACCCGCTGCACGAGCGCCCTGGTCGCGGGATCCCGGTAGGCGTCGCCCTCGAATTGTCCGACTACGATCCTGCCGTCGCGCAGTGGCCGACATGCAGCGGTTTCGTCATGGTCCCAAAATTCGCCTCCATGAACGCCACCTTCGACCAACGGAGGGCCTCCTGCGGGAGGGACTCGTAGCGCATCGCGACGATGCGTTCGGCGAGTTCCTGTGCGAGCGTGCCCATCTGCCGATCGTCTTTCTGTCTTGGCATCTTTGGTGTTACTGCGTCACCTCGCCACTGCGTCGCTGTCACTGCTCCTCCGCAGGGGCAGCTCGGGATGCTGGCGGATGAGTTCGCTCACTGAAGCTTGACTCCGGATGTCTTCACCACTTTGGCCCACATCGCAAGCTCCGCGCGCAGCAGCGCTGCAAGCTCTTCCGGCGTGCTGGTCGTCGCGACGCCGCCCTGGTCCTGCAGGAACGTCTTCATGTCGTTGCGGGCTACGACCTTGACGGTCTCGGCGTTGAGGACGCCGATGATATTCTTCGGCGTCATCGCCGGCACGAACAGCGCGTACCAATTCTTCACGTCGATGCGTGGAAAACCGGCCTCTGCAAGCGTCGGCACGTCCGGCAGGTTGGGAGAGCGCTTCGGCGTGCTCACCGCCAGCGCGCGCAGCTTCCCGGCCTTCACATGCGGCAGCAGTACCGGCAAGTCGGCAAACGCAAGCTGCACCTGGCCACCGATCAGGTCCATGGTTGCCGGTCCCATGCCCTTGTACGGCACGTGCACGATATCGATCCCGGCGGCCTGCTTGAGCAGTTCCACAGCGAGATGCGGTGTGCCGCCGGTCCCCGAGGAGCCGTAATTCAATTGCCTGGGGCGCGCCTTCGCGAGCGCGACCAATTCCTTGACCGACGTCACCGGAAGCGATGGATGCACCACCAGCAGCTCCGGCACGGTGACAAAGAGGCTTACCGGCGCGAAGTCCTTCAACACATCGAACGGCAGCTTGGAGTAGACGTTCGGGTTGATCGCGAATGAACCGACGGAGCCGACAACGAGCGTGTAGCCGTCGGCGGGAGACTTGGCGACGTGATCGATACCGATGATGCCGTTGGCGCCTGCGCGGTTGTCGACCACCACCGGATTGTTCAACGCATCAGTGAGCTTTTGCGCGAGCGGTCGCGTCACCAGGTCGATCGGGCCCCCTGCCGAATAGGGCACCACGATGCGAATGGGCTTGCTAGGATAAGCCTGTCCTGACGTTGTCGAAGGACGCTGAGCGGACACAAGGCCGCTTGCACCGGTCAGCGCCAGCGCAGCAATAATGATACATATCGGGAACATATCTCCTCCGTAGTCGATTGTGAGGCGGGGCAAGAGCTGCGCCAGGCCGGGAGCAAGCGCGAGAGAACTCGCAGAGTGCGTATAACGGCCTTACGTTCATTCCCGCTTTCTCCTCCCCGAGAGAGGACCGCGATCCGAGCTCGTCTTAAAGGGGGACTTGCGGCGAATCACCGAGCAGTTTATTCGAACCGCTAGAGTGAGGCAAACGCTTTGCCGCACCCCGGATGTTTCGAGGCGTTACTTCGCTACGGCGGGGCTGTAGGGCGCGAAAGCGCAGCGCATCCCGCCGGTCGGGTGTTCGGCGCGCTGCGTTGACCGATCGATTTGACAGCCTCCGCCGAAGGGCGCGACAATTGTTGAAATTTTCAACAAGGAGAGCGCTATGACAACCGTCAATTTCAGCGTGCCCGACGAGGTCAAGGAGCAGTTCAACCGCGTCTTTGCCCGCGAGAACAAAAGCAGCATCATTGCCCGCCTGATGATGCAGGCGGTGGAGGAGCGGCGCCTTCAGAAGACTCGGGCGCGCACCATTGACTCGCTGCTACGCCGACGTCGCTCCCGTAAACCGGTCTCCAACAGCGAGATTCGCTCAGCCCGCATCGCCGGCCGGCCGTGATCAACGCCGTCGCCGACGCCAGCGTTGCGGTCAAGTGGTGTCTGCCTCCGACCGACGCGGAGCGGGACCGCGATCTGGCCATCGCGCTGCTTGAGGGCGTAAAGAGCGGCCGAATCGCGCTGCGTCAACCCCCGCATTGGCTGGCCGAGGTTGCCGCCGTCCTCAGCCGGCTTGCGCCGACGACAGCACGCCACGATATCGAAGATCTGTACGCCATGCGCATACCGGTCGTGGAAATCGTGGAACTCTATACGGCCGCCAGCAGGCTCGCGATCTCCCTGGACCAGCACGTATTCGATACCCTGTATCACGCCGCGGCGCTCCTCGTGCCCGACTGTTCCCTGGTAACTGCCGACGAGCGCTACTACCACAAAGCTCGCAACGCGGGATCGATCGTGCTGCTCCGCGACTTTAATGCGGCCACAGGGGAGCGAAGTTCGTGATCGGCCAATTGTTCACTCAGAACTCCCTCAGCTCGTAGGGCGGGAAAGCGCAGCGCATCCCGCCGGTCGGCAGCCACGAGTTCTCGACTGCCACTGTTTCATGACCGCCCAGCACGAAAAAGCTTTCCGCCGAAATTCAATCGGCGCAACCCGCGACATCGTCAAAAAAAGTGTTCGGTGCGCTGCGCTGACCGCTCATTTGCGGGCGACCATCCAAAGAACGATAGGAAATCATTCCGGCACCGACCCCGCCGCGCCGAGCCCGTGCGCCGGTGGCAAGTGCGAGAGATCCCGCCGCGTGCGCATCACGGACCTTATGTTCACGCTTGCCTCTCTTGCCCAAAAGAAAACCGCGATCCGACCGAGTTTCGAGCGGGGTCAGCGGTGAATTATCGCGTTTAAGCGTATTTAGCGTCACCGTCAAGCGCAGCGCTTTAATTCAAGACTCCGATCCGGGTAGTCTTCGCGAAACGGGCTGGCCTGCCGGCGGCAGGCCCTCTAAGCGGCCGCGACGGGAATCTTTCCGATCCGTGCGCGCCACTCGCGCGGCCCGCTCTCATGCACCGAGTTGCCGCCCGTATCCACGGCCACCGTGACCGGCATGTCCTTTACCTCGAATTCGCGGATCGCCTCCATGCCGAGGTCCTGGAAGGCGAGCGTGCGCGCGGCGCGGATCGACTTCGATACGAGATAGGCCGCACCGCCGACGGCGACAAGGTGTACGCCCTTGTGGCGCCTGATCGCCTCGATTGCCTGCGCTCCGCGCTCCGACTTGCCGATGGAGCCGAGAAGGCCGGTCTTCGCGAGCATCGTCTCCATGAACTTGTCCATGCGGCGCGAAGTGGTCGGGCCCGCCGGCCCCACCACTTCGTCGCGCACCGGGTCGACCGGCCCCACGTAGTAAATCAACCGGTTCGCGAAATCCACCGGCAGTTTCTCGCCCCTGTCGATCAGGTCGGCGATGCGCTTGTGCGCGGCGTCGCGCCCGGTAAGGATCTTCCCGCTGAGCAGCAGGCGGTCGCCCGCCTTCCAAGTCGCCGTTTCAGCCCTGGTGAGGGTCTCAAGGTCCACGCGCTTCGCGCCGCTCGCCAGATCAAACGCGAGCCTGGGCCAGTGCTCCAGGCTTGGCGGCTCGAAGCGCGCCGGGCCGCTGCCGTCCAGCCGGAACTCGAGATGCCGGGTGGCCGCGCAGTTTGGAATGACCGCCACCGGCAGCGAGGTCGCGTGGGTCGGATAATCGAGCACCTTGACGTCCAGCACGGTGGTGAGCCCGCCCAGGCCCTGGGCGCCGATGCCGAGCGCGTTGACCTTGTCGAAAATCTCGATCCGCAGTTCTTCGGCCCGCGTCCTCGGCCCGCGCGCCTTGAGTTCGTGCATGTCCAGCGGATCGAGGAGCGACTCCTTGGCGAGCAGCATCGCTTTCTCGGCGGTGCCACCGATGCCCACCCCGAGCATCCCCGGCGGGCACCAGTCGCCGCCCATCGTGGGGACCTCGCCGAGGATCCAGTCGACCACGGAATCGCTCGGGTTGAGGATCGCGAAGCGTGACTTGTTCTCCGAACCGCCGCCCTTCGCGGCGAGCCGCACCTCGATCCCGCCGCCGGGAACGACTTCCATGTGCACCACCGCGGGGGTGTTGTCGCGCGTGTTCGTGCGTGCGCCCGCCGGATCGGCGAGGATCGAGGCGCGCAAGGGGTTGTTGGGGTCGGTGTAGGCGCGGCGCACGCCCTCGTCCACCATCTCCTGCACGCTGAGGGTCGCGTCCCAGCGCACGTTCATGCCGATCTTGAGGAACACCACCGCGATGCCCGTGTCCTGGCACACCGGCCGGTGGCCTTCCGCCGCCATTCGGGAATTGATGAGGATCTGCGCGATGGCGTTCCTGGCGGCGGCTGACTGCTCGCGCTCGTAGGCCTCGCCCATGGCCTTGACGAAGTCGACAGGGTGATAGTACGAGATGAACTGGAAGCCGTCGGCGATGCTATCGATGAAATCCTGCTGCTTGATGACTGTCATGATTCGAGTCCTCACAATCCGGAGAGGTCGACATCGACCCGGCATGCGCCGCGCATCGCAAGCACGTTGGCAACAGCACCGTCAGTGCCGTCCCGTCGGCACAGGATGATCTGGTCGAGCGCCCAGACATCGGCCATGTCGCGGCGCAGAGCGCGGACCAACGTTGCCCGGTTGGTGAGGAGGATGATAAAGCAATTCGCTTCCGACATCGAACATGGACTCGTCCGGCCTTGCGGACCTCGGACTGACTGCGGTATGTTGTCTCATCAGGATTTGAAGCGAGGTATGAAGAAAGAATGCAAGCAAATGATATTCGCCGGGGCATGATCATCATCTACCAGGGCGTGCCGCATCGGGTCATGGATTTTGAACACCGCACGCCCGGCAACCTGCGCGCGTTCGTGCAGGTCAAGCTGCGGAACCTCAAGTCCGGCTCGTCTATCGAAGTTCGATTCAGCTCCACCGAGAACGTCGAACGCGCCATCCTGGACAGGCACGAAATGGAGTACCTCTACTCCGACGGGAAAATGTATCACTTCATGAACAC
>MERG01000020.1:0-6254 GCA_001771985.1 Betaproteobacteria bacterium RIFCSPLOWO2_12_FULL_62_13
GGATGCTTCAGCCCCGGCTATGCCCAGCGCGTTTGCCGTTCCGCCCGCTCCGAGCCCCAAGAGCTTGCCGGCCGCCGCGGCGCAGCCAAATGTGTTCAGAACGCCCAAAGGATGCCAGCCCTTGAGTTGCAATCCCGGGCGCACGCCTGCGCCGATCTTGTTCGCAATTTCCACTCCAACGATGTGGGCAAGCAGCACGTCTTTTCCGGATGATCCAAGTTGCTCGCCTACGGCCCAGGCAGCGGGACAGACGGACACAGAGGGATGGTTCATCTGGATAACGGAAATGTCGCTCCAGCCAAGGATATCGGCCGCTGTGCCGTTCACCAGTGCGGCCTGCGGCGAAGTTGTCCGGCAACCCTGGCCCACCACGGAAGCCACCGTTTTGCCGCCCATTTCCATTACAAACCGGGTGAGAATTTTCGGTGCTTCCTCGGTTGCACCTGCAAGAGCGATTCCGAGAGTGTCGAGGAAGGAGTTTTTTGCGAGCCGTATGACGTCTGACGGCAGGTCTTCGAAACGCAAATTCGCGACAAACTCGGCGAGCTTTGCTGTGATATCGCGGCTGCGCAACATCTGGGGTTTTTCGGTCGCACCCATATTGGTCCTTTCGACGGATCGGTGGTGATAGTCCTAGTCGACGAGCTGCTTAGGTACTTCGCCGACAAATTGCCGCTGCAACTTGAAGAATTCGCGGAGTCGAGCGTAATTCGGTCCCGAAAGTCTTCCTATGGGATTGAGCTTCACGATATCTACCCGCAATTGTTCGTTCACAATGCCATCGTGGAAATGGAACAAGACCACTTCTCCCAAGACAACATGGTGTCGCTCTCCCGCATCGATGATCTGCATGACCTTGCACTCCATGTGAACGGGGGACTCGGCGATCCGGGGCGGCTTTACTTTAGAAGAAGGCAGCGCAGTCAGGCCGGCTTTCACGAGTTCGTTTACGCCGGTCGGGTAATCTGTCGCGCAAACGTTCATTCTCTCCGCTATTGCTTCGTTACAAATGTGCACGACGAACTCGGGAAGGTGACGCAAATTTTGTATCGTGTCCTTTTCCCGGCCGTCTCCCTGATTCCCCACCGAAAACATCACCATCGGAGGCGCGCTTCCGGCCATATTGAAAAGACTGAACGGAGCAGCGTTTGGTCCAAGTGGGCCGAGAGTCGTGACAAGCGCAATTGGTCGCGGAACTATAGCTCCGGTCATCAGCTTGTACTGTTCCTTTTCGTTAAGGGTTGACGGGTCCAGTTGCATGCTCGATCCTCTCCGTAGCCGCTATTGAGTTTTGCGTAAATGGATGACAATCCATTTGCTATCCATAATGTGGAGACTGTTGAACGCGCCCGCGGCGCAACGTTTGACTCCTGGGTATGATTGCGATACGTTGCCTAATGTAATCACCTATGTCCTCGACGGCAAGGGGCGGACGGCTTTTTATCATAATGTGGATAGCTGGAGGAGATTCGGATGCATACGGAAAGCCAGGGGGTCAGAACCCGATACGTCTACAACTTCGAGGAGCTTGACCGCGCGCCGGAGGGACCGTGCAGCGCCACGGTAACGCCGCGCAGGCTGATCAAACTTCTCTCACTCGCCGCATTGCTTCTCCTGCCTTTTGCGGCTATTGGACAGGGCGCCTGGAATCCTGAGAAAAACATTGAATTTGTGATCGGCTCAGCCCCGGGCACCGGAACCGACGTGGTGGCCAGAATGATTCAGCGTTTGTGGCAGGAGAGCAGGGCACTTAACGTATCCAGTGTGGTAGTGAACAAACCGGGAGGCGGCGGCGCGATAAGCTGGGCCTATCTCGCCCAACGTGCGGGCGATCCGCATAACCTCCTGATCACATCGTATAACATCGTAGGGGGCCATATCACCGGGAGATCGAGTCTCACGTACAGCGATTTCACTCCGATAGCGCTGCTGATCAGTGAGTATATTGCCTACTCGGTGCGTGCCGACTCACCAATAAGGTCGGCATTAGATCTTGTTGGTATTCTCAAAAAAGATCCGCAGGCGCTTGCGGTTGGGATCTCCTCCACCCGGGGCGGCGCGAATCATATCGCTCTTGCCTCGTTTATGAAGGCCGCCGAAGTCGATTACCGGAAGCTCCGCATAGTCGTATTCAATTCAGGTCGCGAATCCATGACCGCTCTCTTGGGCGGACATGTGGATTTCATGGTGGCTTCCGGCTCGGCCATTGCGCCTGGGGTCGCTTCCGGCCAGATCCGCCCTTTGGCTTTCGCCGCACCGACCAGAATCGGCGGCCCATTCGCATCCACTCCCACGTTATCCGAGGTTGGCTTTCCTGTGGCGGCGGACAACTGGAGGATCGTCATCGCACCCAAAGGGTTGACTTCTGCGCAAACCAACTTCTGGGACGCGGTGTTTGGCAAACTTGCTGCCTCGGAAGAGTGGAACAAGGCACTTGAAGCGCAGAATCTTTCAAATAACTATCTCAACAGCGCCGCGACCATGAAGTTTCTCCAGCGCCAGTATGACGAAGTGAAGTTGATCCTCACGGAACTTGGGCTCGCACGCCCACCCAAAGCCACCGTTCAATAAGGAAGCACCATGTCGACGCAACCCAAGACTGATCATCAAGCCAGGGAGTATTTTTTTGACTTCCAGCGGCTACCTGCCCATGCCTTCACAAAACATACAACGTCCAATGGGACCGTGGTAAGAGGCGACAAGATCTACGTCGGTTTGGTCAACAAGCCACGGGCTTCCGGCTCCCAGCCCCACCGCCATCCCTTCGAACAGTTCAACTATGTACTGAAGGGGAAATTGAAGGCGTGGGTGGGCGGGCAGGAACAAGTGGTTGGCGCGGGCGGCTTGATCCACATACCAGCCAACACGCTACACACCATCGTGGCCACACCCGAAGAGGATGTGGTCTTCTTGATGGTGAAGGAAGTCACACCAATGGGTACCGCCGGCATTCCGGAGGATCCTGCGGTGACGGGCCCACGGTACGAACCCGGATTTGAGGCAAAGAACGGGTGAACTATTGCCCGCCAATCTGCGGCCAAGCCGTGGATGGCACCGACAGCGGTCCGCACTACTGAATAAAAACTGACGAGAAGGATGGAAGGGTGACTCAGACGCAGTCAAGCACGGCCGCGGCCCACGGACCGGAGGTCGGGAACGAACTGTTACTGCGAATGATGGAGCAACTCGTCCTCACCCGTGAGTTCGAGTCAAAGTGTGAGGCCATGTGGAAGGCAGGCGAGCACCTCGTGGGCGAGTACCACCTCAGCTTGGGGCAAGAAGCGATTGCGGTGGGCACCTGTGCGGCAATTGAACCTTCCGATCTAATCTGCCCATCGATCCGTGGCATGGGCGTATATCTATGCCGGGGAACGCCGCTTTCTCAACTGATGAAAACCTTCTTCGACCGCGAGGGGGCGATCTGCGGGGGGCGTTGGGCCCACTGGCACAGTCCCGTCGCGGAAGCGGGCCTGCTCGCGCAAACTGGCATGCTGGGTAGCGGCCTCGTAACTTCCGCCGGCGTGGCGCTTGCGCAGCAGTACCTCGGCACCGGTAAAGTGGTGATCACGATGCTGGGCGATGGCGCTACCAATACCGGGTACTTTCACGAGGGGATGAATTTTGCCGCGTTCCGCCAGCTTCCAATCGTGATCATCATAGAGAACAACGGCTACGCGGTCTCGACACCGCTCGCTTCCGTGGTGAATGTCAAACATTTGTCGAGCCGTGCCGCGGGATATGGGATGCCGGGTCTCACAATCGATGGCAATGACGTTCTGCTGGTATACAACACCGTTCGGGACGCTGTGGGGAAGGCGCGATCCGGCTGCGGTCCGACGCTCATCGAATGCATGACATATCGGTTCAGCGGCTCTACTGTCAAGGATCCGGACCAGCTTCGTCCATTCGCTGAGAAGGAGAAGGCTCGGAAGAAGTGCCCCGTCTTGCGCTTCAAAACACTGCTGGAACAAAAGGGCGTTCTTGCCCCGCGCGATTATGAGGAAATGGTAACCTCAGTACAGGCGCGGATCGATGCGGCGGAGAAGGAGGCCAAGGAGTCTCCCCATCTGGATTTGAATGGTGACCCGCTGGTGAAGCTTGCGCCCTATCCCGACAGGGCTGATGCATGAGTGCTGTGATCAAGACGGCAGAAGTTTGCACGCTGACCTTTCGCGAGGCGCTGAACGAGGCTTTGCGGCTGGAGATGACGCGAGACAGCCGAGTGATTGTCCTCGGGGAAGACGTTGGGCGTAAGGGAGGGATTGCGGGAGTCACGAAAGGACTTCTTGATGAGTTCGGTGCGTCGCGCGTCATAGACACCCCCATTTCCGAAATGGCGATTGCCGGAGCGTGTAGCGGCGCAGCCATCACCGGGCTGCGGCCAGTGGGCGAATTCTATTACTGCGATATGTTGATGTTCATGGCGGACAACGTCGTGACCAGCGCCGCTCGCCTTCACTTTGCAACCGGGCTTCTCGCTCCCTATGTGCTGCGTGGCCGTGACGGCAGTAAACCTGGCGAGGGCGGGCCGCACCAGGACTCCCTTGCCGCGTGGTTTGCGCATGTTCCCGGTCTCAAGGTTGTCATGCCCGCCACGCCATCGGACGCCAAGGGCCTTCTAATCTCCGCGATCCGGGACGACAGCCCGGTCATCTTCCTCGAACAAATCCCGCTCTACAGCTTGAAGGGAGAGGTTCCCGCCGGCGAATACGTAGTTCCGATCGGCAAGTCCGAAGTCAAGGCCGCGGGCAGCGATGTCACTGTGGCCTGCGTGGGGCGCTGCGTGCACGATGCCTTGCAGGCGCGCGACCGGTGGGCCGACAAGGGTGTCTCGATCGAGGTTCTTGATCTGCGGACCCTGCGGCCCCTGGACGTGGAGTCGATTCGCCGCTCGGTCGCGAAGACGGGGCGGCTGATCACGGTTCACGAGGGATGGGCGAGCTACGGCATCGGCGCCGAGGTCGTCGCGTGCGTCTCGGACGGGCCGCAGTTGCTGCTCAAGGCGCCGGCACGGCGGGTGGCGACTCTCGATACACACATCCCGGCGAGTCCCCGGCTGGCCGCCGAGGTTCTCCCGAACGCCACGCGATTGGATGAAGCGGTTGCCGATGTGACCAGTTGAATGTCGCAGGAAAAATAGCATAACCGCCGCGCACGCCGGCGCGCGGTCGTTGCCGTCGAGCGCTCGGGCGGGGATATCAAAACTTAATCTCGGCCTGGTCAATCACCTTTTTCCACTTCGCGACCTCTTCGCGCATGAAACGGGTGAACTCCTCGGGCGAGCTGGTCGCGGTCTGGAACCCAACCGCCGCCAGACGCTGCTTGACTGCCGGGATCTGGAGGATCGTCCCGATCTCCTTGCTGAAACGGTTCTGGATAGCGCTGGGCGTCCCGGCCGGCACCATCATCCCGTACCACACTGTCGCAACGTAACCCGGCACCGTGTCCGCCACGGTCGGCACCTGCGGCAGTTCACTCAGGCGCGTCTTGCCGGAAACGCCCAGCGGACGCAGCCGGCCGGCCTTCACGTGCGGCAAGGACACGGGCGAGAGGGCAAACATCATGTGGACGCGGCCTCCGATCAAGTCGTTCACGGCAGCCGGCGTGCCCTTGTAAGGGATATGCATGATGTCGACGCCGGTCATGATCTTGAACAGCTCGGTCGCCAGATGCGGTCCGGTCCCGGTGCCGCCCGTCCCGTAATCGATCTGTCCGGGCTTTGATTTCGCCAGGTCGATAAGCTGCTTCACGGACTTCACCGGCATCGACGGGTGCACGCACAGGATGTTGGGCACGTCGGCGAGCAGGGTCACTGGCGCAAGGTCCCTGTCGGGATCGTACGGCAGCTCCTTGCCGAGGCTCTTCAGGTTTGCGAAGGTGCTCGAAACGAGCAGGATCGTATGACCGTCGGGAGCGGCGCGCGAGACGATGTCGTTCGCGATGATGCCGCTTGCGCCCGGGCGGTTGTCCACCACGACCTGCTGGCCCAGGTTTACGCTGAGGCGTTCAGCGACCGCGCGCCCCAGAACGTCGCTGGCGCCGCCCGGCGGGAAGCCGAGCACCCACCGGATGGGGCGCGTCGGATACTCGGCCGCGTTTGCGGTCGCGGCGGCCGCGATGACGATCAGCACGACCAGGCTCTTGGCGAAACGGTATGCTCGTCTCATGATGTTTCCTCCTCTCTACGTTTGGTTTGTGTCCCCTGCGGTGAAAATACGCGAAATGCGATGCATCCGGAACGCCCGTCGCTAAAT
>MERG01000020.1:6269-17842 GCA_001771985.1 Betaproteobacteria bacterium RIFCSPLOWO2_12_FULL_62_13
GTTTTTGGCGTAACCCGGCTGAAAGGCGCCCGCAGCCGCGACTGTCACGCCGAGTAACGCAGCAATGCATTGTGATGCGATCATTTGCCCTCCTCGTGTAGTGTGCCCGTCACAGGTTTCCCAGTTCTTCTGCAGCATCGAACGACGTCTTCCTTCCAACGCCAAACCAAGATCACAAATTTCCCGGTTTGTTTACGCGCCAGGCATCGCTGTTTTGGGGCTCGAGCGCATTATTCCCTCAAGATCCTTGATTTCTGACCTCAGCGACGAAACGAGTCCTCGATGCCGGGATGTGGGCATTCGTGCGGGTACACAGGCAACGCTAATGGCTGCGGCAGGCACGCCGTTACGACCGCCGAAGGGCAGACTTACGGCGCTGACCCCCGGTATCACAATATCTTCTGTAAAAACGTACCCCATCTCCTTGGAGCGTTTAACAAGAGCAAGAATGCTCTTTGTTGTGACGTTCGTGTACGCGTGGAGGCGGTGGGCGTTGGCCGTGAGGATCTCGCTCAATTCATCCTCTGGCAGTTGCATCAGAAGAGCGATGCCCCCGGCGCCCACACCCAACGGCCGGCGGTTGCCGACGTCGATTATCAGTGTTTTGATCGGGAACGTTCCTTCTTTTCGATCGATGCACAGGGCATCGAGACCGCTGCGCACATTGAGAAAAACGGTGTCACCGGTGTTTTCTGCGATTCGAGTTGTGATCGGGTCGCACAATTCTCGTAAATGCATCCGTGGAGGAACACTGAGACCTAACTCATACACAAGCGGCCCAAGGGAGTAGCGAAGCGTGCCATTGCCTTTCTCCACCATCCGCTGCTCGACCAGGCATCGAATGATACGGTGCGCAGTCGGATACTCCAGATCGAGGCGGGAAGCCAGTTCAGCCACACGCGCGCCGCGCGACCCGTACACCGCGAGCTCTTTGAGAAGGGCAATCGTTCTCTCGACGCTTTGTGTCCCGGAGGTTTCTTTTACTTTATGGACCACGATATTCGCCGCGCCGGATATCCACTATTTGAATGCGAAGCTTGCCAACAAACGCCAATACGTATAGTGTCACTCTTGTTGTTCTTCTGCAACCGGGAATAAATAGGTCATATTATGACTGTCTCGGGATTCTTTGCGGCTTGAAGAGTGGGAACCGGCGAGGCTGGCCGGCGGGAGGCGAGAGTTGGTTGCGGAAACTCTGGCAGCCATGGTGTTGAGGACGGGTTGGTTATTTGTTGGCAAGCGACGACTTTGATGAGGAGATGGTCGATGGATGCGGCTTCAGGCGGGCAACAAACGAAGCAATCGAAGACAAGGGTCATTCGTGGCGGGAGGCTTATCGATGGGAATGGGGGCCCGGTAACAAAGGACCCCGTTATTGTCATCGAAGGCAAGCGCATCAAAGCGATCGGCGCCAAAGGGGAGCTCAAGGAGCCGGAAGGGGCCGAAGTCATCGATGCCGGCAAGTACACGCTCATGCCCGGGATGCTTGATTGCCATCTGCATCTCGCGGCGTTCAACTGCTCAACCTTCAATAACTATCGGGTCTCGATCTGGGAAGTGACTCCGCAGTTGCAGATGATGTATATGCTGTTTCACGCCCAGATGTGCCTGGAGATGGGGTTTACCACGCTGCGCGATCTGGGCCGCGCGACCTCGCGCGGGCCCTTTGTATTTGAGGCGTGCGCGGTGCGCGACGCGATCAATGCCGGAATTCACGTGGGCCCGCGGCTCCAGGTGTGCGGCCGCCCGATCATCACCGGATCGCATCTGGATCTGACGCTGCCGCGGGCTGCCGCGCGGAACTTTGACCTGACGTTTACAGCGGATGGTCCATGGGCGTTGCGGGGTCTTGCACGCGAGCACCTGCGAGCTGGTGCAGACCTGCTGAAAACCAGCGTTTCGGGAGGTGGCGGAACAGCCGACGAGGAACCCGATGTCCGCAACATGACGCTCGAGGAACTGGAGGCGATCGTGGACGAAGGGCACGCATTCCACAAACCGACTGCCGCACACTGCTTCACGGCAGAGTCGCACAAGATGTGCGTACGGGCGAAAGTGGACACCATCGAGCACATGGTGTTTCACGACAAGGAATCGGTCGCGATGATCAGGGATTCGGGCATTCCGGTGACGCCCACGCTTTCGCACCGCACCGACCACGCGATCGAAGTCCGCGCAAAGATCGGCACACCGCAGAACATCCTGGTCAAGATGAAGAAAATCCAGCCGTACACGTTCGAGACCTTCAAGGTCATGCACCAGGCGGGCATCAAGATCGCGATGGGCACGGATCTCGGCCCGGAGCCGGAGATCGGCACTAACGCCAAGGAAATCGGGCTTTACGTCAATCTCGGGATGTCGCCGATGGAAGCGATCCAGACGGCTACAAAGAATGCGGCGGAAGCCTTGTGGTTGGGCAAGGATCTGGGGACGATCGAGACCGGCAAGCTCGCCGACATTCTCGCGATCGACGGAGATCCTTCGCGCGACATCACCGTGCTTGCGGTGAAAGACAACATCAAGATGGTGATGAAGGAGGGCGAGCCGTGGGTCGACAAGCTATCCGCGCAGCATCGGTGCGTAATCCAATGTGAGCTGGGATCATGGAAGATAATCGACAACGCTTGAGGAGTCCCTGCGGTCCCGGGTTTGGTAGGCGCTGCCCCGTGCGGCTTACGGTAACCGTTTCCGCCTGGTGGCTTGTGAGGCGAGGACGGCGTGGCGTGGGTCGTCGAGGCGGACCACGGATCCTGACCAAGCTGATTGCTGCAGTGGCGTTGGCCAGCGCATTCCATGTGGTGGCTGCCCAGCCATACCCCGCGCGCCCGCTGCGCCTGGTGGTGCCGTTCCCGCCGGGGGGATCAGCCGACACGGTGGCCCGCATTGTCGGCCAAAAGCTATCCCAAAACTTTGCTCAGCAAGTCGTCATCGATAACCGTCCGGGCGCAGGGACCATCGTCGGTGGCGACATCGTCGCCAAGGCTGCCCCTGACGGCCACACGCTGTTGTTGGGCTCGGTGGGGCTTACGATCAACATTACGTTGATGAGCAAGCTGCCGTTTGATCCGAGCAAGGATCTCGCACCCGTTACGCTGGTCACTTCCGCGCCTAACATCCTGGTGGTCCACCCAGGCGTGGCAGCTGCCAGCGTGCCCGAGCTGATCGCACTTGCCAAGGCCAGGCCGCGGCAACTTAACTTCGGCTCTGCGGGCACCGGAAGTGGCAATCATCTTGCCGGAGAAATGTTCAAGGTGATGGCAGGTATCAACATAGTGCATGTGCCATACAAGGGCGATGCGCCGGCCGTCACGGAACTTGTCAGCGGCCAGATTCAGATGCTGTTTGTAGGACTCGCGCCCGTGCTGGCTTATATCAAAGCGGGCCGGCTACGCGCGCTCGCCGTCACGAGCCTCGCGCGCTCGTCGCTGCTGCCGGAGCTACCGACCGTGGCGGAGGCGGGGTTGTCCGGATTTGAATCAAATACCTGGGCGGGGTTGTTCGTGCCGGCGGGCACGCGAAAGCCGGTAGTCGACAAGCTGCACGCCGAGGTGGCACGTACCCTCAAGCTGGCCGACGTCAAGGAGAAGCTTGCTAGTCTCGCGTTCGATGCAATCGGCAACAGCCCGCAGGAGTTCGGTCAATATTTCCGTTCCGAGATCGCCAAGTGGGCGCGCGTCATCCGGCAGGCGAATGTGCGTGTGGAATGAGGGTTTGAGGGTGAGTGGTGCAACGCTGCGGCGCGCCCATTACGACTAGAGGAGAAACCATGGTGAATCTGCTGTTGGATCAGAAGCAGGTCGAGCAGGTGCTGTCCCACATCGATGAGAAAGAGCTGATCGAGTTGGGCTGTCAACTGGTGGGCATTCCAAGCCCGACTGGATACGAGCGCAAGGTGGGCGAGTTCGTCGCGGACTGGTTCGAGGGTCTCGGCTTGAAGACCATCCGCCAACACATCGGCGCCGAGCGCATGAACGTGATCGGCATTATCAAGGGCACCGGCGGCGGTGTCTCGCTCTCGTATAACGGTCACATGGATGTGCCGTATTCCGCCAGTGAGGACGACTTGCTTTACATGAGCAGGGAGGTGTACGAGCGCCCCGCACATAAGCTTAATGCGTTCGTCAAAGACGGCTACATCTACGGTTGCGGCATCGGCAACATGAAGGCGAACCTCGCGGCAACGATGATCGCGATGAAAGCGATCAAGCGAAGCGGCATCCCGCTCAAAGGCGATCTGCTCGCGACCATTGTCTGCGGGGAGATCGGCCGCACTCCGGTTGGCCGTTTTCAAGGGCTGGAGTACGAAGGCGGCGGGTTTGGCGCGCGTTATGCGGTCACTCACGGCGCCCATTCCGATTACTCGATCTGCGTCGACAACTCCGGGCTCAAGCTCACCTGGGTGCAACCGGGGATCGTGTACCTGCGCGTCATGGTGTACGGAATGGCCGGCGGTGCTTGGGCCACTGGCGCAGCCGCGGGCAAGCACACCAGCCAGAATGCGATCATCAAGATGCAGCCGGCGATTGATGCCATTGATACGTGGGCTCAGACCTATCCGGACCGCTACACCTACAAGTGCGAAGGCGGCATCGTGCGGCCCACCGCCAGCATTACCAGCATCGAGGGCGGCACGCCGTACAAGGCGTCGATGCGCCCCGGTGTTTGCACCATCACCATGATCGTGATGATCTCGCCGGGCACGCAACCTCTCACCGTCGTGCGCGAGATTCAGGACGCAGTGAACGCGTCGAAAGTGGACGCGGAAGTCGAAATGCACCAGGCGCACCTCGGGTACGAGGCGAAGGGCGTGGACGGTCTGGTTGAAGTCACGCGCAAAACATTCGAGCGGCTGTTCAAGACCACGGTGGAAATCTGCGACTCGCCGTATTGCAGTGTGTGGACCGACACCAATACCTACAATCAGAACGGCATTCCGTGCATCAAGCTTGGCCTGGGTCTTTCGGCGGATGAACGGCTGAAAGTCGGCATCGACGCCTACGACTGCCACCCGATCGCGACCATGGTCAAGGGCGCTCATTTGTATGCCACGTTGCCGCTCGAAATCTGTAATCGCGCCACACTTTGATTGGAAACCGCATCATGTTCCTTCAGCATCTTGTAGTTGCAGCATGTGCAGCCGGCATCGCGGCCGTTTCCGGGAGCGCGGATGCGCAAGCCGAGGTCGCGCGCCATTATCCAAGCAAGTCGCTGCGCTGGATTCTTGCCTTTCCCGCGGGCGGCGTTTCTGATCTACTCGCGCGCCCGATCGGGCAGCGGCTAAGTGACGTGCTCGGCCAGCAGATTGTGGTCGACAACCGCCCCGGCGCCAGCGGCATTATCGCCTCCGAACTTGCGATCAGGGCGCCAGCGGACGGCTACACGCTGATGCTGGGCGAAACCAGCACGCACTCGGTCAACGTGAGCTTGTTCAAAAAGCTGCCGTATCACCCGGTGAAGAACTTCGCCCCGGTGACCCTGCTGGCGGAGTCACCGCTGGTGCTGATCGTCGGTCCGGCCCTGGCGGTGAATTCGGTGCAGGAGCTGATTGCGCTTGCAAAAGCGAAGCCCGGTCAGCTCAACTACGCTTCTGGCGGAAGCGGCACCGGCACCCATTTGGTGCCGGAGTTGTTCAAGTCGATCACTGGCATTCAACTCACGCACATCCCCTACAAAGGCACGCCGCCCGCCCTCACTGATCTGCTCGGCGGACGGGTGGAGCTGATGTTTCCCAACCTGCCGCCGGTGATCGGGCAGATCAAGTCCAGGCGCCTCAAGGTGATTGCGCTGAGCAGCGCTAAGCGAGTGCCCTCGCTGCCCGAAGTGCCGGCGATCGCCGAGTCGGTCCCCGGTTTCGTTGCCAACACCTGGTACGGCGTGCTGGTGCCGGCGGGCACACCGCAACCGATAGTGCAGAAGCTTAACGCAGCACTTGTCACGGTGGTGGCGACAGCCGAATTGCGCGAGCGCCTCTCCGGACTGGGATTCGAGATCGCCACGTCGACCCCGGAAGGGCTGGCGCGGTATATCCGGGCGGAAATCGACAAATGGGCACGCGTGATCCAGCAGGCCGGCATTAAACCGGAATGAATTCACGCCAGAGAGCGGTTAACCATGGATACGAGCGCTGCGGTTACTAAACCGACGACCACCGAGAAACCGGCGATCACGGCGGCGCTGACTGATTTCGTCGCGCGGACCGGCTTCGATGACATTCCATCTGAGGCAATTCACAGAGCGAAACTGTCGTTTTTTGATGCGGTGGGCGTTGCGATCGGCGGTTCGACCGAGCCGGGGCCGCGTATTCTTGCGCGATTCGTCAGGGAATCGGGCGGCGCTGCTACGGCGAGTGTGATCGGCCACGGCTTCAAGGCCACGCCCCAGTATGCGGCGTGGGTAAACGGCACTTCGACCGACGTCAACGGCTGGGCCGATTTCTCGGTCGCCCACATGAATCACCCGACGGCATCGATTTGCCCAGCAGCGCTGGCGCTGGGCGAAGCGCGCCACGCCACGGGTAAGGATGTGCTGCTCGCTTATATCCTGGGCGTCGAGATCAGCAACAAGATCGCGCAGGGCGTGAAGCCTGGTTTTCACATCAAGGGCTGGCACGCGCTAGGCGTGTGCAACACGTTTGGGGCGGCTGCGGCGGCGGGGAAACTCTTGGGGCTTGACCACGAGCGGCTGGCGAATGCATTTGGCATCGCCGGGGCGGAAGCCTCCGGGATCAAGGCGTCAATGGTCACCATGACCAAGTCGTACGTCGCGGGCGGCAGCGCGCGCGACGGGATAACCGCAGTGGTGCTGGCGCAGATGGGGTTCACCGGTCCGCAGGACGTGATGGAGGCGCGCGACGGCTTCCTGCAAACGTTCGGCGACGGTGTCGACGGTCGCCGCATGCTCGAGCGTCTGGGCGAGCCGTTCGAGTTCGTCTCACCCGGATTGACGCTCAAGTCCTATCCCAGTTGCACGCATACCCATACCGGCATTCACGCCGCGCTCGAGCTCAAGCGCGAACACAACATCCGGGCAGAGGACATCGAGTCGATCGAATGCGCGGTTACTCCGGTGGTGAACGACTTCCTGCAGTGGCACGAACCGCGCGGCAGGGTCGAGGCCAAGTTCAGTATGGAGTTCTGCGTGGCGAGCGCGCTGGCCGAGGGCAAGCTCGATATGGACAACTTCGCCGACGAAAAACTGGCCTCGCCGGTAGTTCGGGGGCTGATGCGCCGTGTCACAATGAACGTGTCGCCCGAGCTTGCACGCCTTGGCTACAATCCCGATGCGGCGCCTTCAGGGTGCATTCTTACCATCCGCCTGAAGGACGGCACCGAGCATGTGCGGCACCAGTATAAAGGCCCGTGGGAACCAGAAACGCCGCCCGGTTGGGATGCGCTTGGCGCCAAGTTCCGGAGCTGTGCGCGGGGCGTAATCCAGGCTGAGCGCATCGAGCGGGCGATGACCCTGCTTCGCGATCTCGAGCGGCTCGACGACGTCAGCCGCCTGATGGACCTGGTGTGCGGTTAGCTTACCGCATAGCAAATTCCTGGAGGAAATCGTAATGGCTGACGCGAAAAAAATTGCGAGCGACAAGAAGAAAGTTATTGAGCTAATCAACCGGGAGGAGGTGGTGAAAATCGCCTGTGACTTGGTGGATATCCCGAGTCCCACCGGCTCGGAAGGAGCTTGCGCGGACTACATTATCGAGCGCTACAAGCGCGCGGGACTCAAAGTGCTGCCGCAAGTGTTCGAAGATGGCCGCTCCAACGCGATCGGCATCATCAAGGGCAATGGCACGGGGCCAACGTTAATGCTGAATGGTCACATGGATACCTCGTTCGTCGGCAATCTGAGCGGCCCGGAGGAGCACATGCCGGATCTTCCCGGATACCGGCCGAAAGCCGTCATCGATGGGGACTGGATTTACGGGCTCGGGGTATACAACATGAAAGCCTCACTCGCCGCGTTCATTCACGCTGCGGAAGCGATTCAGCGCGCGGGAGTACAGATGGATGGAGATCTGGTGATCGCCTGCGTCGCGGGGGAAATCGAAAAGTCCCAGGTGGACAAGTATCAAGGGCCTCTCTATCGCGGCGGTGGATGCGGCACCTGGTACGCCATCACGCACGGCGCAGTCGCGGACCTCGCCGTGGTGGGTGAGCCGTCGGCCCTGACGTTAGGGCGCGCTCATGGCGGTTACGTGTGGACGAAGATCACGCTCTTCGGGGATCCGATGCACAGCATCTACAATGACCCGAAAAGAAACACGATCAACAACATGTTGAAAGTGGCGCAGGCGATTCATGAATGGGGCGAGGAATACCAGGAGCGCCGCTCTGTGTACGGCATGAAAGCTAATGTCACGCTTTCCGCGATGGAAGGTGGCTGGCCGTTTCGGTGCAGTCGGGTCCCGATCTTTTGCACGCTCTATGTCGATACGCGCTTGCTGCCGGGCCAGGAACCGCTCGAGGTGCAGCGTGAGATCGAAACGGTTTTCGCCCGGCTGAGGCGGAAAGACGAAGACCTTGCCAGGCTACGCTACGACATGAGTATTTTCATGAACCAATGGGGGTCGGAATGCTCGCCGGAGGAGCACATCTGGAAGGCGGTAGCCAAGGCACACGAAGAAGTCACAGGAACTCCGGTCGAAGTTACGGCGAGACCGCCAGCGTCAGACGCCTGCGAGCTGGTCGCCCACGGCATCCCGAGCCTGAACTACGGCGTTTCTGGCCGGACGAGGAAGCACACGAATTTGCGGCATTATGGAAAGACAGATTGGGATCCGGGGGAAGGAGAGCATGCGTCGATCGAGGACTTGGTCACGGGGACCAAGGTGTATGCGAATCTGATCGTGGAAGTGTGCAACCGTAGCCGCGAAGAGCTCGGCATCGGCGAGTTCAAACGCCGTGATCACTCCGATCATTCACATGCGTAACGAGAGTACTGGGGAAGAGACGCGAACGTCGTATCCGTCGACGCAGCCGACCATTGAGAAAACCTTCCTGTTATTGTGTTACTACTCTCAGGGAAAGATCGTATGAGATTTTGCTGGCGCGCTTGCGCGGCAATGCTCGCTTTCGGAGCAGTGCAAGACGTTGCTGCGCAGGAATACCCGAGTAAACCGATCAAGGTGGTGGTTCCGTATCCAGCGGGGGGAATTACCGACATACTCGGGCGCATCATCGCGCAGGGGCTCAATCAAAGCTGGGGTCACCCCGTGATCGTCGAAAACCGCGCAGGTGCGGCAGGCAACATCGGGACGGACCATGTGGCCAAGGCGCCTGCGGACGGCTATACGCTCCTGGTGAACAGCGGTCCCACGATGGTGATCTCCGCGAGCCTTTACGCCAAGCTTGCTTACGATCCGATCAGGGATCTTGCGCCGGTCATCCAAGCGGTGGTTCTGCCCAACATCCTGGTGGTGCACCCATCAGTGCCGGCCAGATCGGTGAGAGAGTTGATCGCGTTGGCCAAGTCCAAGCCCGGGAAACTCAACTTCGCCTCGGCGGGAACAGGTACCGTCGGCCACATGGCGGGCGAGCTTTTCAAGATCATGGCGGGCATAAACATGGTGCACGTTCCCTACAAAGGCGCCGCGCCCGCGGTGACGGACCTGCTCGGCGGACAGGTTGATCTGTTCTTCGATACCATCGTCTCATCGCTGCCGCACGTGAAGGCGGGCAAGTTAAGGCTGCTCGCGGTAAGCAGTATCAAGGGATCTCCGCTGCTTCCCGGGGTGCCTACGATCAGCGAGGCTGGACTGTCAGGCTTCGACGCCAGCCCGTCGTTTGGCGTGTTCACGCCGGCCATGACGCCGCGTCCTGTAATAAGCAGGCTGAACGAAGAGATCGCACGGATTCTTAACGCACCCGCGATCAGGCAAAGGCTGGAAAGTCAGGGTGCGGAGGTCGCAGCGGGGCCGCCTGCGGATTTTTCGCAGTATATGCGCGAGCAAGCTGAGAAATGGGGCAAGGTGATCAGAGAGGTCGGAGTTAAGGTCGAGTGACAATGGCAACCATTAAGCAGCTCTTTGATCTTAGTGGACGCGTAAGCATAATCACGGGCGGCTCTGCCGGTCTCGGGTTGCAGATGGCGACCGGTCTGGCGGAAGCCGGATCGAACCTCGTCATCTGCTCCCGTAACCGCGAGCGATGTGAGCAGGCGGCCAGAATTCTGCGGGCGATCGGCCCGGAAGTCCTGGCTACCGCGTGCGATGTGTCAAAGCCGGATCAGGTCGAAAGACTCAAGGATGAAGTGCTGTCCAGATTTGGCCGGGTGGATGTATTGATCAACAACGCGGGCAGAACCTGGTGGGCGTCTCCCGAGGAGACCCCCCTGGATAAATGGCAGTACGTCATCGATCTGAATGTCACCGGGACATTCTTGTGCTCGCAGATATTCGGCCGCCAGATGATCAAACAGAAGCGGGGCAAGATTATCAATATCGCATCGGCCTCGGGGTTGAGAGGAAAGAATCCGGAAGTGCACAACTCGATCGCGTATAACACCACCAAAGGAGCGGTCATTAACATGACCCGCGACCTCGCGGTAAAGTGGGCGCCGCACAACATACTCGTGAACGCTATTGCGCCCGGGTTTTTTCTTGCCAGCCGAAACCAGGGGCGATTTGAAGAAAGAAAGGACAAAATCCTCGAGGAAATTCCCTTGGGGCGCTCGGGGGGCGAAAACGACCTTAAAGGGGCGGCAGTCTTTCTCGCGTCGGATGCGTCCGACTTCGTTACCGGTGCGATTCTGTCCGTAGATGGTGGGGCGACGGCGTGGTAGATGGCCAGTTGGCACCTCTGCAAGGGCTGAAAGTCATCGAAATCGGCGTCGCGATGGCCGGGCCTTATTGCGGCATGATGCTGGCGGACTACGGCGCCGATGTCATCAAGATCGAGCGGGTGGGGCAGGGGGACGAAAGCCGCAACTGGGCGCCCTTTTTTGGCGGGCGGGTCTCGCATTATTTTGCGGCCGTCAACCGCAACAAGAAGAGCCTCGCGATCGATATCAAGCACAAAGAAGGGGCCGCAATCGTTCGGCAACTTGCCGCTGGCGCGGACGTGCTGATCGACAACTTCCGTCCGGGCGCCCTCGAAACTGCGGGATTGGGTTACGACGCTCTAAAGGTAATTAACCCGAGGCTCATCTACTGCAGTATCAGTGGTTACGGCGCTACGGGCCCGCTCAGAGACGAGCGTGCCAATGACGTCGCCATGCAGGCGTATGCGGGAGGAATGAGCATAACCGGAGAGGCGGGCCGCGGTCCTGTGAAGATGGCAATATCGGTCGCTGACATCGGTGCCGGCATGTTTGCGACGACCGGGATTCTCATGGCGCTGCAGATGCGCAATGTGACCGGCCACGGACAGCGCGTTGACACCTCTTTGCTCGAGGGGCAAATTGCGATGCTTTCTTACCATCTCACCGCCTACTTTGCGAGCGGGAAAGCGCCCGAACGCAAGGGATCGTCCGCACAGGGGCTGGTTCCCTACCAGGCTTTTGAAGCCCGCGACGGATGGATGGTGGTGGCGGTCTTTACGGATCGCATGTGGTGCGATCTTTGCCGGGTGATC
>MERG01000020.1:17864-34076 GCA_001771985.1 Betaproteobacteria bacterium RIFCSPLOWO2_12_FULL_62_13
GCCCGAGTGGGGTGATGATCCGAGGTTCAACAGTCCGAGACAGCGCATGGTGAATCGGAATGAAATCATCGAAGCACTTACGGAGATTTTTTCAACGGAGGCGGTTTCAACCTGGCAAGAGCGTTTCAGGCCAGTCGGCGTGCCGTGCACTCCGGTGCTGTCGATCGATCAAGTTGTGCGCGAAGAGCAAGTGCGCGTTCGCGACATGATCGCGGAAGTCGAGGATGGGGAAGCCGGCAAAGTGCTGATGGCGGGCGTGCCCATCAAGTTCTCCGATGCGGCCGGGGGTGTGAAGACAGCGCCGCCGCATCTGGGGCAGCATTCACGGCTGATCTTGGAGAAGCTTGGTTATCGGCCAGACGATGTGAAGCGTCTGATCGACGCGGGAGTAGTGGGCGCGCCGTAATGGTTCGGCGTGATCAGGAAGGAGATATCGTGGGCTTGCTGACCAGCGAAATCAAGAATCTGATTGGAGCGGAAAGTGGTATAGAGGTGGCTTGCGAGCCTGTTGAACGCGGAGCAGTCCGCCGTTACGTGCAGGCCTGCATGGATGATGATCCAATCTTCCACTCGCAAGAGGTGACTCACCGGCTTCGATATGAGGCGCCGGTAGCGCCTCCTCTGTTTCCGATGAACATGTTCCGCCGGCCTTTCGGCACACCGGATCCGTTTGCGGAGCATGCGCACAATCCGGACTTCGACGGGATCGTGGGATCGACCGCCCAGGGGCTGCCGCCGCTGCCGCTGCCCAAAGGCATTGGGCTTCTAAACGCTGGGACCGAAGTGGAAGTCTTGAGATATGCCCGACACGGCGAGGTTGTTACGGCCAAATCGAGATACCACAGCATCACGGAGAAAGAGAGCAGCAAGGGTCCCATGCTGCTGGTGGTCATCGAAACGGAGTACCGCACCGATGGGGGCGAGCTGCTTCTTCGAGTGGAAAAAACTCAGATCCGGAGATAACATCGTGCGGCGATGCTACGAGCACGTGAATATCGGCGATGCGCTGGGCCCGCTGCGCAAAGGCCCGCTGACGAGCGCGCATCTCCTGCGTTGGTCGGCGGCGATGGAGAACTGGCACAAAATCCACTACGACAGGCGGTTCGCTGTCGAGCATGACAAGCTTCCAGGGATTCTCGTCAACGGGACGCTAAAGCAGCAGTTCATCATGCAGCTCCTGAGAGAGTGGGCGGCGCACGATGGATGGGTGTGGAAAGTGGGCTTTCAGTTCCGGGCGATGAACCTTGAGGGCGAGACCCTGTCCATGTGGGGGCGCGTGACTAGAAAGAGGAAGGCGAATCGGTACGGACTCGTCGATCTCGAGCTCGGTATCATGAACGACGAGAAAAAAGAATCGACCCCCGGCACGGCGGTGATCGCGCTGCCCTATGAAAAAGGCGAGCCGGTTCCCTATCCGTTCGTTCCGCCCGAAGGTGAATGAGGCCCCCATCCAAACGATCAGAAGAGGGACTATGACCGACTTGCCCAAATCGATACAGATCAACGAAGAAGGTCCGCGCGAGGGATTCCAGTTCGAGAAAGGGCCCATACCCACGAACCGGAAGATCGAGCTGGTTGATGCTCTGTCCAAGACGGGGCTGAGGCAAATCCAAGTGTGCTCATTCGTGCCGCCCAAGAACGTGCCCGGGATGGCCGACGCCGATGAAGTGGTGAAGGGATTTACGAGGTATCCCGGTATTCGTTATACGGCCCTGTGGCTGAACGAAAAAGGATTGCAGCGCGCGCTTGCGGCGGGAAAACTCGATGTGAAGGGATCCATTGCGCTCACCGCATCCGAGACTTTCTTGAGGCGGAATCAAAACCGCTCGATGCAGGAAAACATTGAGGCGCAGCGCCGCATCATCGAGATGTACAGGCAGCACAACGTGCCCGTGGAACGCGGGTCGATTTTGGACGTTCATGCATGAGCGAAATCAATATCCACGGGATATGACGATTATGGATACAGCGGTCGGCGGCGCTTCCATGTACCAGCTTTCCCCCGAAATAAAGGAATTCCGAGATGTTGCGCGCAGAATCGTGCGCGACGAATTGCTTCCCCTCGAACAGGAGTACTTGAAACATCCCGAGCAGGCGTACGGCCTGCAGCCCATGACCAACCTGCGGGCTGTATTTCCAAAGCAGGTGGCGGATCGGTTGGAGAAAATCGCCCGGGACACCGGCTTATGGTATGTAATGGTTCCCGAGCAGCATGGAGGGATGGGGCTCTCGATGCTGGCCCAAGTGGTCATTATTGAAGAGTTCATGTATACCGCCGTGCCGTTTCCCTGGGTCAACGTTCCCAACATTCTTTACGAATGCACGGGCGCCCAGGCGGAAAGGTTTCTTAAACCTGTCATTGAGGGGCAGAAGATACATTGCTTCGCGCAGACCGAGCCGAATGCCGGGTCTGACCCGGGTGGAATGATGAAAACCAGCGCCACACGGGACGCAGAGCAGTGGGTCATCAACGGAACCAAGATGTGGATCTCGGGCGCTGCTGAAGCGGATCTCATCCTGGTGCAAGCGGTGACCGATGCGGAGAAACGCCAGAAGGGGGGAATCACGATGTTCGTTGTCGAGCGCGGCACCCCTGGTCTGAAAGTCGAGCAGCCGGGAATACCCACATGGCTCAGCCAGAAGGCGGCTCAGTATTTCGTGCATTTCGACGACTGCCGCGTCGGGCCGGAGAACGTGCTGGGCGAAGTGGGGAAAGGATTCAACCTCGGGCAGAAGTGGCTGACGATACACGATCGCCTGCTGCGGGGTCCGTATTCGCTCGGCAAGATGCAGCGAGCGCTCGATATGTCGATTGAATGGGCGAAGAACCGCGTTACGTTCGGGCGTCCGATTGCGGATCGCCAGGCCATTCAATGGAAGCTGGTTGACATGTATGTGGACATCATGTCGCTGCGGTCCCTGACCTACGAGATGGCCGCCCGCGCGGATTCCGGCGAAGACGTCCGGTCGGAGGCAGCGATGGTCAAGATGGTTGCGGCGGAGTGGGGAACGCACTGCCTCGATCATGCCATTCAGATCCACGGCGCGATGGGCGAATCATCCGAGCTTCCATTGACCCAGTTCTATCGATACCTGCGGCATTACCAGATCGGCGGTGGAACGAACGAAATTCAGCGCACATTGATTGCGAGAAAACTGTTGCGGGGTTAGGCGCATGCTTTCACAACCTCTGCCTGTATCCATCATCACCGGCTTCCTCGGCAGCGGCAAGACCACGCTGCTCAACCGTCTGCTTCAGCATCCGGCGCTCGCAAACAGCCTGGTCATCATCAACGAGTTTGGCGAGGTCGGCATCGACCATCTTCTGGTATCGACGCCGATCGAGAATATGCGGCTTTTGAGCAATGGGTGCCTGTGTTGCGCGGTGCGGGGTGAGCTGGTCGAGACGCTGGCGGATGCGGCTCAAAAACGAAGCGAAGGAGTTGTTCCGCCGTTCGAGCGGGTGTTGGTCGAGACTACCGGCCTTGCGGATCCCGTGCCGATTATCCAGACCATTGTAACGGATGAGGAGATATCTCAAAGCTACCGCCTCGACACCGTGATCGGGCTTGTGGACGCCGTGCACGCCCAGAGCCAGTTCGACAATCATGCTGAGGCGGCCAAGCAGGTCGCGGTCTCGGATCTCCTTCTGGTCAGCAAGACGGATATGGCCGATCAGCATCAACTCGCCGAGCTTGAAGGCCGGCTCAGGGACATCAACCGGGGAGTCGACATATTAAGGGTAGTACAGGGCGTCGTGGACCCGCAGCTCCTGTTCGGGCGCGGCACGCCGAGTCCGCTCGCCAAAGTCGGGGACGTGGAACGCTGGTTGGGGGGGCGCGTGGATCACGGTGCGCCCGACTGTGATCTCGACGGTCATGAGCACTGCCAGCACCATGACCACGTGGACTCGCGGCACGATAATGACATCCGGACGTTCACGTTGTTCCATGACGAACCCGCTACCCCGCAAGCGGTTACGACGTGGCTGACCATGCTCGCGAGCTTCAAGGGCGCGAACCTTTTGCGCGTCAAGGGGCTGATCAATGTCGAAGGCCGAGCGGTCGTCATTCACGCCGTGCAAACCGTGATTCACGAGCCGATCGAGCTCAAGGAATGGCCATCTCCGGACAAAAGATCGAGAGTGGTATTCATCGTGCGCCACATGAGGCGAGAGGAGCTGGAAAGGTCACTCGATGTCTTGTCCATAGGCGATACGCATCCTGGCGAGAACCGCTTGGATCCGAAGGCATACGCACAGTTCGTCGAGATGGTGAAAACTTTCGTTTGAGCGCCATCGAAGCGCCGCGTTTCAAGCTGGAGAACCTGGACGGGGAAGTGGGAATAGAGAGGCGGAATATGCTGACCAAACGATTGGCTGAATTCGTCTGTGAGACGCGCGAAATTCCAGAGGAGGTGATTGCCGCCGCCAAAGTGGCCCTCATGGATACCATCGGGGTAGCGCTTGCCGGCAGCGTGGAACCGGCTGCTCTCGCCGCCCTTGATTATTGCCGGGAGACGGCCGCGGGGCCGCAGGCGACAATCTGGGGTCACGGTATCGGAACGGCTCGCGCGGAAGCTGTGTTCACGAACGCAATCGCGGCCCACGCTCTGGATTTCGACGATACTCTGGCAACGCTGCGCGGACACGCCAGCACGACGGTGCTGCCGGTAGCCTTTGCGGTGGGGGAATCTCTCCGGTCAAGCGGCAGGGAAATGCTCGCGGCATACGCTCTGGGCGTGGAGATTGCGGGCAAGCTGGGCAACGTATTCGGCAACGGTCACTACCTCAGGGGTTGGCATAGCACGGCCACAATCGGCGCATTTTCTTCCACAGCCACTGCGTCACGGCTGCATGCCGATTCGGCGCTGACGCTGCAGCGCGCCTGGGGCATTGCCGCCGCGCAGTCCGCAGGGATCATCCGAAACTTCGGCACCATGTCCAAGCCGTTTCAGGCGGGCCATGCGGCCAGGAGCGCAATTATCGCTGAGGGACTGGCGCGTCGGGGCTTTACCTCCGACGAACGTATTTTCGAAGGGGAAAACAGTTTTCCGAACACCTATGGAGCGGATGGCGCTGAGCTCGCGAGCATGGTGGAGAAGTTGGGCAATCCGTGGGATCTGATCAACCCGGGCATGAACTACAAGCGGTGGCCTTGCTGCTACTGCAGTCACCGCGCATTGGGCGGATTGCTTGCTCTCCTCGATGCCCATCAGATTGAAGCCGGTGATGTCGACCGCGTGAATATCGGATTCCCGCCAGGAGCTGACGAGCCGTTGGTGTACGACGATCCGCAGACTGGCCTGGAGGGTAAGTTCAGCGTGCAGTATCCCGTCGCTGCCCTGCTTTTTGACGGCAAACTCACCACGGATACCTTCACGGACCAGGCCGTCCAGCGTCCTGCTGTGCGGGAAATGATGAAGAAGGTTCACCGCTATCGAGTTGCTGACGACAAGATCTATTCGGGCACGGTCGGATATACCGATGTCGAACTCGTGACCAAGCACGGCACGTTCTCACGCCGCGTAGACAAAGGTCCCGGCTCATCCACATGGCCAATGACGGAGCGGGAGCACGAAGAAAAATTTCTTGACTGCGCCGGCCGGGTGTTGGATGCGGCAAGCGCCCGAGCGCTGCTTGATCTCTTGCGCCGCTGTGAGGAGCTGGCTGACGTCAGGCTTCTGACGCGCGCCATGGCGATCACGACGCCCCGCGAGACATATCAGACCGTCGGTGCTCCGCCCCGCGCGTCGCGGTAGTTGACACTTTTGCCGGCACGACAAGACGCGTGCCGGCGATCGTGACAACAGACGCTTTTCGGGTCGGAACGGCTTGCCGCGCGGCAGGACCACATCAGTTGGTGCGGATACCGGCCGCTATGAGGATCTGCTGCCACTTCCTGATTTTGTCCGCAACGAACCTCTCTGGACGCGCGCCATGCGCGGTGAAACTTCCGGGCATGCCGTTGGCCTTCACACGGGGATGCGTATAATCGCGGGATGAGGCGCGATTGATTCTTCTGAGCATTTCATTTCTTGTTTCAGCAGTCCGGCCCGCGGCATTTCTCGCCGTCTTCTCACGCAAGGTTGCGAGCCGCGTTCCGCGTTGCGATTCCTCGACCCTGACGATGGCGTTGGTCGCTGCCCTTGTGCTGGGCTGCGTCGGACCGACATCGGCGCTGGCGCAACGGCAGCTCCGCCCCGACATCGAGTTGTTCATCGATGACATGGCGCGCAAGCACCGGTTCGACCGCGCTGCGTTGCGCCGGGTATTCAGACAGGCGCAGCCGCGGCCGGCGGTGATTCGCGCGATTTCCACCCCTGGCACGGCGCGGCCGTGGCACGAATTCCGCAGCCGCTACCTGGACGAGGCGCGCATCGCCGCTGGCGTCAGCTTCTGGCGCGACAACGCGGCAGCACTCGCGCGGGCGAGCCGGGAATACGGTGTGCCGGAGGAAATCATCGTCGCCACGATCGGCATCGAAACGTTATACGGCCATCAGACCGGCTCGTTCAAGGTGCTGGAGGCGCTCACCATGCTTGCGTTCGACTATCCGCAACGCGCCGATTTTTTCCGGGGGGAGTTGGAGGAGTTTCTGCTGCTCGCGCGCGAGGCCGAGCTCGACATCCTAGCCGTCAGAGGCTCGTATGCCGGCGCGATGGGCCTGCCGCAATTCCTGCCAAGCAGTTATCGCAAGTATGCCGTCGATTTCGACGGTGACGGCAAACCCAACCTGTGGGGTGAGGCGGTGGATGCCATCGGCAGCGTCGCGAACTACTACCGCTCTTTCGGCTGGCAGCCGGGCGCGCCGATAGCAGTGCGGGCCGATCCGGGGAAAAGCGATATCGAGGAGGTGCTGGCCGGCGGCATCAAACCGCATGTCAGGATCGGAGCGCTCAAGAGCCGCGGCGTCATCCCGCTGGTTCCCGTGGACGAGGAAGCGGAAGTGACGCTTTTCACGCTCGAAGCCGAGGACGGACTGCAGTACTGGCTGGGGCTGCAGAACTTCTACGTGATCACGCGCTACAACCGCAGTGTCAATTACGCCATGGCGGTATACGAACTCGCGCGCGAACTGCGCACGCTGGTGAATTCGAATTCCGAAACCCCGCCACAGTAGAGCCCATCCCGGGAATCGGAGAAGCAACAATTTCCGATCCGAAGCGTTCTAGTTTTTTCCGTGGCGCGGAAAGGCGACCAGATGGTCGATCTCGATCCGGATGCCGATTTTTTCGCCGATGGCGTGATTGTGGTGACTGGGTACGAGCGACAGCACGCGTCCGCCCCCCGGCAACTGCAGCGTGTAGAGAAACTCGGCGCCGCGGAACGCCTTGTGCAGCACCTGCGCCTGGAGCGGGCTCGCATCGTCATGGAGGATGTCATCGGGCCTCAACAGCACGTCAACCACCGAGCCCTGCGGCCACTCGTGCGCCGCGTGACCCTGCAGGATCCCCGGTTCGACCCTGATGCGGTTCCCGTTGAGCACGGTACCGGGGAGAAATACGCCCTGACCGATGAAGTCCGCGACGAAACGGCTCCCCGGTTCGTGGTAGAGCTTGTACGGGGTGTCCCATTGCTCGATCGAGCCGCCCGCCATGATGCCGATCTCATCGGCGATATTGAACGCTTCGTGCTGATCATGCGTGACCAGGACCGCAGTCGTGTTCTGCTGTTTGAGGATGTCCCGCACTTCCAGGCTCAGCCGCTCGCGCATTTCCACGTCGAGGTTCGAAAACGGCTCGTCGAGCAGCATCAGATCGGGACGCGGAGCGAGCGCGCGGGCAAGCGCCACGCGTTGTTGCTGGCCCCCGGAGAGTTCATGCGGATAGCGGTTCTTGACCTGATCGAGGCCGACCGTTGCGAGCAGCTCCGCCACACGCGCGGCACGCTCGACTTCCGTCATGTGGTGCAGGCCGAAGGCGATATTGCGCGCGACCGTGAGATGCGGAAACAGCGCGTAGTCCTGGAAGACCATCCCGATACGCCGTTTCTCGGGCGGGGTGGTGAGGCCGGCGCGGCTCATCACCTCTCCACTGAGCAGAATTTCTCCGGCAGTTACCGGCTCGAAGCCGGCGATGCATCTCAACACTGTGGTCTTGCCGCAACCGCTGGCGCCAAGCAGACATCCGACCGCGCCTTTGGCGACGCAGAAACTCAGATTGGTCAGAACCTGCCGGCTATCGTAGGCATGGCTGACGCCTCTGAGCTCCAGTAATGCGGACATGGCCGGAATTATACCTTTTTGCCGATGAAAATGATTCTTGTTACAATCAAAATCCAATGTCCGTTCTGGAACTTACAACGATCCATCCCATGGTAAATAGCCACCCCGGTTATGTCTCAATGACCGAACTGGACCCGACGATTCCCTTGCGACTGCCACGATGAACAATACAGCGCTTGCCACCACCGCGCCGACTCCGCTGAGCGTCAAACGTCCGGGGACACTGAGCGTGCTCGCGGTGTCGCTGGCGGTGCTGCTCGCGGTGCCGGTGGTGGTGGTGGTGCTCAATGTCTTTGTCCCGAGCGAAGGGACGTGGTCGCATCTTGCGGCGACGGTTCTGCCGGAGTACATCGTGAATTCGCTGGGACTGATGCTGGGCGTGGCGTACGGTGTAATCACCATCGGGATTACCACTGCCTGGCTCACCACGATGTGCCGCTTTCCCGGGCGGCGTCTGCTCGAATGGGCGTTGCTGCTGCCCATGGCCGTTCCAGCATACGTCATGGCCTATGCCTACACCGATTTCCTGCAGTTTGCAGGTCCGGTCCAAAGCCTGCTGCGCGAGTGGACGGGGTGGGGACCGGGTGATTATTGGTTTCCCGACGTTCGCTCTCTATGGGGAGCGGTGGCGATGCTCTCGTTCGTGCTCTATCCGTATGTCTACCTGCTTGCGCGCGCGGCGTTCCTCGAGCAGTCGGACAGCATGCTTGAAGTCGCGCGCGGCTCGGGCTACGGTCCCTGGAGAAGCTTCTTCCGCGTTGCGCTGCCGCTCGCACGGCCGGGGATTGTCGCCGGCACCGCGCTCGCCCTCATGGAAACGCTCGCCGATTTCGGTACCGTTGCCTATTTTGGCGTGCATACGTTCACCACGGGGATTTATCGCGCCTGGTTCTCGCTCGGCGACCACGTGGCCGCCGCGCAGCTCTCGGCAACGCTGCTGGGCTTTGTGTTTGCGGTGCTGCTGATCGAACGACTGAGTCGCGGTCGCGCCAGCTTCCACAACACCGTTCAACGCAAGCGCCTGGATTATCCTTATCGGATGCGCGGATTCAAGGCGCTGATCGCACTCATCGCTTGCGCCATACCGCTCATGCTGGGGTTTTTCCTGCCGGCCGGCATTCTGTTGCATATGGCGGTCACCTCCGGCGATGCCCAGTTCGGTGCCCACTATGTCGATCTGACGTTCAATACCATGACGCTTGCTGGCGTCACGGCAGGGCTGGCGGTCGTGCTGGCGCTGCTGGTCGGTTATGCAGCCCGCTCCACTTCAAGCCGCCTGGTGTCGGCGGCGAACCGCATCGCCGGGCTGGGCTACGCGGTGCCGGGAGCGGTGATCGCGGTCGGGGTGCTGATCCCCGTGACACGGCTCGATCATGCCATGGCCGCAGCGATCGAATCCATGACCGGCGCCTCGCCTGGATTACTGTTGACCGGCGGTATTGCGGCGCTGGTGTATGCCTATCTGGTGCGATTTTTTGCGTTGTCGCTGCAGACTATCGAAGCGGGGCTCACCAAGATCACGCCAAGCATGGACTGCGCGGCCCGCTCGCTCGGTCTGGGCCCGGCTTCGACCTTGGCCCGGGTGCACGCGCCGCTGCTGTGGCGCAGTGCGCTGATCGCGGGATTGCTGGTGTTCGTCGACGTGATGAAGGAGCTGCCGGCGACCTTCGTGATGCGGCCGTTCAACTTCGACACCCTGGCTGTTCAGGCCTTCAACCTGGCGTCCGATGAGCGCCTGACGGAGGCCTCGACCGCCGCCCTAACCATCGTCGCCGTGGGCTTGGTGCCGCTCATCGTGCTATCGCGCATGTTGCTGCGGCCTCGCAACGGCTCGACATAAGAAAGGACGAAACGCCAAGGCGCAAAGCTAACGCAAAGACTGCTTTCCCGTCCATTGGTTACTTTGCGAATTCTTGGCGGCTTTGGGGTGAACGCTTTTACTTGTAACCGACGCGGTCGAATATCTTCTGCGCCAGGGGCTGGTTTCTTCCCAGCACGCCGATGTTGAGCTTGTCCGCCTTGAAGCTGCCGAGCGAGGCAAGCTGCCGGTTGTTGAGCGGTGCCCCTTTCACGACCGGCCATTCGTTGTTGCCGTTGGCGAAATAGGCCTGCGCATCTTCGCTCGCCAGGTATTCGAGAAACCTGATTGCGGCTTCCTTGTGCGGCGCATGCTTCAGCACACCCGCACCCGAGATATTCATATGCGTGCCGAAGCTCTTCTGGTTGGGGAAGATCAGGCCGACTTTCTCAATGACTAGCTTGTCCTCGGGCTTGTCCGATTTCATGAGCCGCACGTAGTAGTAGGAGTTGCTGATGGCGACGCCGCATTCGCCGGCGGCCGCAGCGCGGATCTGATCGGTGTCGCCGCCTTTCGGCGCGCGGGCGAAGTTGGCGACGACGCCACGCGCCCATTCTTCGGCCCTTTTTTCGCCCCAGTGCTCGATGAGCGCGCTCATCAACGACAGGTTGTAGACATGGCTGCCGGAACGCGTACAGACCTTGCCCTTTAGTTTCGGGTTGGCGAGATCATCATAGTTCTGCGCATCGGCGGGATTGACGGTGCCCTTGTTGTAGACGATGACGCGGGCGCGCGCGGAGAAGCCGAACCACTGCTTGTTGGGCACGCGCATGTTATCGGGCAGCCGGGTTTCCAGCGCTTTGGAGCTGAGGGGTTGAAAGAGCCCCATCTGCTCGGCACGCCACAGGCGCCCGGCGTCGACCGTGACCAGCACATCTGCCGGACTCTTCGCGCCTTCATTCCGGAGACGCTCGATCAGCGGATCTTCGCTCGCCTCGATGCGGTTGATCTTGATCCCGGCGAGCTTGGTGAAATTGCCGTAAAGCGCCTCATCGGTCTGGTAGTGGCGAGAAGAGTAGAGGTTAAGGACGTTTTCCTGTGGCCAGGCAGGGGTCGCTGCCACGGCCACAGCTGCGCCGGAGGCGAACGCGAAAAACAGATGTAACTTCTTGATCATATTAGTTTCCTTTCAGATTTTAGAATAACAGTTATAGAGGCGCAAGAAGCGATGCCAAGGCGCCTCCAGGCTGGGAAAGGCTCTGCTCGCCGTGTCGTGAATGGACTCGCACACGGCTCGGGCTGCCAACCCGTTTTTGGAAAAGATGTTCGATGTCGCATGCATGGCGGTTTAATTAGACTTGACGAAGTATGACATTTAGCATATGCTAAGTCAATGGGTTTCTATATACGAAGCCTGGATACTCCGAGAGCCTGACATGAATCAAGGAAAACCCATTCCAGGTTGGGAAGGCCATGGGCGCCGTAGTGAACGAAGTCGCACACGGCGCGGGCGGTCAGCCTATTTTCGAAAATTCGGGTGCATTACTCGGAGCGATCGCTACTTGGGAATAACAATCGAGCATGTATATCTGCATTTGCCGCGCGGTTACCGATACCCAAATCCGTGAATGCGTGAGCCGGGGCACGTGCTCGCTGCGCGAACTGCGAGAACACCTGGGTGTGGCTTGCCAATGCGGCAAATGTGCGCGGTATGCACAAGAGTTGATCGGGGAGGTGATCGACCGTGTCCGCCCAGTTGCAGCTACTGGATAGCGGCAGCAAGGACCTGAAGCGATTATCAAACGGCTGCCGATCTTGGGAGTTGCTTTTCGGCATGAAAAATAGCGCGAACAGTGCCACAGGCAAGCGTGACGCTCACAAACAAGAAGATGGCTGCCGTTTTATTGGAACCCGGCGCGTCACCAGCGATGCGCTGCTCGCTGGTGGCCGCGAAGTCGTTATCGAACATGCGGGAAGGGAATACCGGTTGCGTTTGACCAGCAACGGAAAACTGATTCTCACCGCGTAACCATCGCGGGGACGCCAGCCAGCGAGGGCCGATTCGACGGTCGGCCCGAGCCAGCCAGCCTTTTTTGCACAAGGAGCTGGCTGAAATGGAACATGTCGATCCCGAAGCACCGCGCCTCCAGACGCTGATCGCGGCGCTCATCTACCTCATGTCGCATTACGCGCGGACGGGCTGTCCCCGGCTCGCCGTGTGCGTCTCCCGCCATTTGCAATGCCTGGCGCTCCACCCCAACGCCGCGCCGGCCGTGCGCGACGTATGCGCGAGCGTGCACGGCCTTTGGACGGCAGTGGCGGCAGAGGATAACAAGGAAAGGGCGCTGCATTGATGCGGCGCTTCGTGATTTTTTCATCCTCATCAACCAGCGGTGCCAGCCGGGCGCCAGCCATGCCGCAACAACCAAGGGAGAAATGCTGCATGCAAGGAATACGACACGCACCGCCCGTGCTGGCCCTCACCGCGCTGCTGCTCACGCACGCCGTGAAGATCGATCTGCCCAACGCGTCGAGATCGGTTTCGTGACCGACCCAAACGATAGGGAGGTGACCATGCTCGGGTCTGCCATCGTCGTTCTCCACGTGCTCGTCGGCTACCGTGACCGTCCGATGGGCATCGAGTTGCTCTTCTACGCCGTCACGTTCGCCGCCATCGCGGCACTCATGCGGATCGTGGGTGCGCGCGCGGCGCGCGTTGCGCGCCTGGAAGCGAACGCCGGGAGCTCCACATGACCGCTCTCGCGTTCGCGCAGGCCAGGAAGTCATCCAAAAACCAGACCTCAAGGAGAAAATTCATGTCGTTGCTTCGTCCCGCCGGCGTCGCGCTCGTGTCGCTCGCCGCGCTCATTCCGCTTTCCACCGCTGCCATCGAATACCCGATTGGCACCCCGCGCAACATCGCAGGAATGGAAATCGCGGCCGTTTACCTGCAACCCATCGAGATGGAGCCCGAGGGCATCATGGCCAAGGCGTCGGAATCGGATATCCATCTGGAAGCCGACATCCACGCGCTCGCAAACAACGCGCACGGATTTCCCGAGGGCTTCTGGATACCGCACCTGGTTGTGAAATACGAGCTCACGAGGCAGGGCAGCAGCGAAAAGATCGCGGGCGAATTGCTGCCCATGGTGGCAAGCGACGGCCCCCACTACGGCGACAACGTCAAGCTCAAGGGGCCGGGCCGATACAAGCTCAAGTATTTCATCGCGCCGCCGAGCGCGAATAGGCAGGCTCGCTTTGGCCGCCACACCGATCGCGCCACCGGCGTGCGTCCCTGGTTCAAGCCGTTCGAAGTGGAATACGAATTCACTTTCGCCGGCGTCGGCAAGAAGGGCGGGTACTGAAATGGCGGCCTCTACAATATTGCCCGTTCTGCCGCTCCGCCAGTCCGTGCTCGCCGTCGCGCTGGCCCTGGTCGGGATCGCGCAGGGCGCGACCGCCGCGGACGACAATGCCGCGCTGCTGCAGCAACTGAAGAAGCTCAACGAGCGCATCGAAAAGCTCGAAAACCGCAATCAGGAACTGGAAAAGCGGCTCGAATCGGTCGGGTCCGCCGAACAACGCATCAGGGCGCTGGAAGAAGCGAATGCACGCATGGACCAGGCGCTGCAGTCCGAGCGCCTGAGCGAGAAGGAGCCCGAGCTCGCCACGCGGCTGAAGGCCGTCGAGTTCCAGACCCTGTCGATGCAAAAGCAGGCGCGCCAGATCGAGGCACTGGAAGGCATCACCGTGAGCGCGAGCCTCACCGGCGTCCTGCAAAGCACGAACTCCGCGGGTGCCGCCACCGCAACGCGCGAGAGCCGAACCAACTATCGCGGCGACATCGCGGTGAGCCTTCCCGGCGGAGAACTGGGCGACGTGGAGGGCAAGATCTTCACGCACTTGCGCATCGGGCAGGGCAACGGGGTCGGACTGCGGCCAACCTACACCAGCACGCCCAATACGACTGCCTTCCAGGTGCAGAGCACCAACGCCAACCCCGACGATTCGTTCGGTATCCTGGCGCAGGCCTGGTATCAGCTCAACGTTCCTCTGCCTATCGGCGGCTACAAGCCCCATTCCCGCGAGAGTATGCGGCTCACCTTCGGCAAGATCGATCCTTTCGTGTTCTTCGATCAGAACGTCGCGGCGGACGACGAGTCGACCAAGTTCCTCAACAACGCCTTCGTTCACAATCCGCTGCTCGACTCGGGCGGTGACGTCGGCGCGGACCAGTACGGCTTTTCGCCCGGCCTCATCGCTGGCTACGTCGACGAGCGCTCGAAACCCGAGAGCTGGGGCGCTTCGGTCGGCGTATTCGGCTCGGGCCCCGGCGCGAACTTCTCCGGTTCGCAATCCAGGCCCTTCGTGATCGGCCAGCTTGAGACGTCGCAGCGCCTCGCCGGCGGGCTCACCGGCAACTATCGCCTCTACGCGTGGACCAACGGCCGCGCAACCAACTTCGACGGCGCCCAGGCGCGGCATTCCGGCTGGGGCGTCTCCGCTGATCAGCGCGTCGGCGACGCGATGACCTTGTTCGGCCGCTACGGGCATAAGGCGGCGGGCAGAGTGCGTTTCGACCGCGCGCTCACGCTCGGCACCGAGTTCGGCGGCGACTACTGGGGACGCGCGGCCGACTCGATCGGCGTCGCCGCCGGGTTCCTGCGCACCAGCGCTGCATTCCGCAACGAGTCGGCAACCGTAGACGCCGACGGCGATGGCAATCCGGACTTCGGCTTCGCGGCCTCCGGGACGGAGCGCATCGGCGAGCTCTATTACCGGTTCCGCGTGAACAGCCGCTTCGAACTCTCGCCCGACCTGCAGTTCATCCGCCGGCCGGGCGGCAACGCAGCCGCGCCGAGCATGACGCTCGTCGGGCTGAGGGCAAAAGTCGGATTTTGATCGTCATCGTGCCGAGCCCGGCAACGGAGCCTGCCGCGCCGCGTCCGCGGGTGAAGCTCATGCATTGACGAGAAGCATAGCGCATCAGAGCCCACGAACTTTAACGAAGCCAACGCGTGAGGCGCTGACACACAGATTTTTCCAGCCAACTAACGTTACTCATCGTTCGAAACGGTTGGCTGACACGAAGTCAATCGCCGGCATGGACATGAGAAAGTGGACGCTTCTTCCCCAAACCTACCGAGATCGGATGGACCCGGATCTTCGCGGCCGCCTGGAGGCCCAGCATTACTGTCCGCTCGTTGAGCTTCGCAGTAATGGTCCCCACGGAGGGGGCCACTTCGACGACACGCAGGCGAGCGCCGGGCCGGATGCCGTTCTGCCAAAGATAGTCCAAGAGCTGGTGGTCCACTTCGGCCTCTTCGAGGATCCGGTCGACCACGACCTCCGCACCGGCTTCGGCGTCAGCCAGTGGAATATGCTTGTGACGGGAGGGCTGGCTCATCCCCGGAATCGGATTCCCGTGAGGGCAGGTACTCGGCATCCCGAGCAGCTTGGCAAGCCGCTCTTCGACTTTCGGGGAGAGGGCGTGCTCGAGGCGGTGAGCTTCGTCATGAGCAGACGCCCAGTCGAGTTCCAGCACGTCGGTCAGCCAGCGCTCCAAGAGACGATGGCGGCGGGCTAGGCCCTCAGCCACCGCCATCCCTTCTTTCGTGAGCCTGACTTCCTTGCGAGGCCCAAGGCGCACGTAACCCTCGCGGTTCATCCGATGCAGGGTCTCGGTCACCGTCGGCGCCGAGACTCCCATGTGCTTGGCCAGACGAGCGCCGATCACGGGCGCGCCGCTGCCGGCAAGGTCGTAGATCGCGCCAAGATAGTCTTCGATGGTCGGTGTCGCATGCACGGCGGTTAACTTAGACTTGACGAAGTAATTTATTTAGCCTATCCTAAGTCTTGATATTCGGGCTTCGGTACCCGAAGCCAGTGTACTCCGAGAGCGTGACGCGAATCAAGGAGATAAGCCACGCTAGCAGGGATACTGATCACATAGGCAAGAAGATTTTTCTTGGGACCGCACCATGACTCGGTTCATCTCATTCATTGCGGCAAGCATGCTCATAAGCATGATCGTAGGTTCAGTCCATGGGGCAGAGTACCCAATCGGAACTCCCCGGCATCGCTACGGCATGGAGATCGTCGCGGTCTATCTGCAACCGATCGCGATGGATCCCGAGGGCATGATGCGCAAGACGCAGGAATCGGACATTCACCTCGAAGCCGATATCC